>DATFOK010000067.1:0-8788 GCA_035265665.1 Solirubrobacterales bacterium
GGGAACATCGTCTTCCTGGTCCCCGACGACGGCTGGAAGTACCTCTCCTCAGGCGTCTACACCAAGCCGATCGACGAGCTCGAGGACATCGACTCCACCGTCTGGTGGTAGCGCGGGCCTCGTAGCCTTCCTCTTGATGACGGATCCGGAAGCACTGAAGCGTGTGGTCGCGCGCGTCAATGAGCTCGCGGCCGACTACGAGCCGCCCACCTTCGAGGAGGTGCCCAATCCCGACGCGGCGCTCTTCCTCGCGGCGATCGACCACCAGACCGGCTACACCGAGCCGCACGAGGTCGACGGCGAGGGGCCCTACGAGGGCAGCGCCCTGCTCTGGGCGCTCGGCCTGCGCGCCGAGCGCCGCGCTCCGGGCGCGCTCACCGCGCGGTCGCTGCTCGGCGTCGACCCGCAGGCGATCGCCGCAGTGTTCCGCGCCGGCCAGGACACTCTCCACGATCCCGAACGGCGGGCCAAGCTCTGGGACGACCTGGCGAAGGGGATGCTCAAGGACTACGGCGGCCGGGCCGAGGCGCTGATCGAAGCCTCCGGCGGGAAGCTGGGCGGGTCCACCGGCGTCCTTTTTCGCCTGAGCGAGTTCGACGCCTTCGCCGATCCGCTGCGCAAGAAGGCTTTCCTGCTCTGCAAGATCTGGGAGCGCCGCGGCTGGCTCGCCGTCTCCGATCCGGAGAACTGGGAGGTGTCGGCCGACAACGTTCTGATGCGCCTCGCGCTGCGCTCCGGGCTGGTCGAGCAAGGCGACGTCGAGGAGGTGCGCGAGGCGACGCTGAAGGCGTTCAAGGCGGTAGCCGATGAGGCCGACATCTCCCCGACGGTCCTCGACGACCTGCTCTGGGAGAAGGGCCGCCAGGACCCGGACCTGGTCGGAAACGAAGCCGGCGATCTGACCGAGCCACCTCGGCGCGAGGGCGTGGTCTTCTACTGATGAAGATCACGAGAGAGATCTACGAGGGGATGCTCCAGCACGCCCGGGAGGAGGCGCCGAATGAGTGCTGCGGGATCCTGGGCGGAAGGGACGGAGAGGCGACGACCCTATACCGCGCCACCAACGCCGAGCGCAGCCCGCTCCGCTACACGCTCGATCCCAACGACCTTTTCAGGATCACCTTCCGGGAGATACCCGAGAACGACGAGGAGATGGTCGCGATCTACCACTCCCACACCGCGAGCCCGGCCTATCCCTCGCAGACCGACATCAATCTCGCCACCTATCCCGACTCGATCTACGTGATCCTCTCGCTGGCGGAGGAGGAGGACCCCCTCCGCGGCTTCCGCATCGAGGACGGCGAGGTGAGCGAGGTCGAGCTCGAAGTCAAGTGACAGTGGGGCGATGAACGAGCCTCCGGGTGGCACCCCGCTCACCTGCCCACGCTGCGCACTCCCTCATCCGATCAGCGAGCGCTTCTGCCGCAACTGCGGCATGCCGCTCGTCCACGCGGGCACCCGCGAGGAGGAGCCGATCAGCGAGGCGCACGAGCGGGCGCGCAAGGTGCGGCCGCAGTTCGCCCACGGCGACCTGATCCGCGTCACGGGCGCTCGCAACCTCGCCGACGGCGAGATGATCCAGGCGATCCTGCTCGACCAGGGCATTCCGTCGATGCTTCGCCGTACGCGCGGGTTCGACGTGCCCGACTTCCTCGCCGGGGGACCGCGGGACGTGCTGGTGCCGGAGTCGGGCTATGAGGCGGCGCGCGAGCTGCTCGCCGGCAGCGCCCTGCTCACGGCCGAGCCCCCGCCGGAGGGGCTACCCGGCGTCGGGTCGCCAGCGCGGCTCGCGCTGGGCCTGATCGCGGCGGTGGGAGTTGCCGCCCTGATCGTCTACCTCTTCTATCTCGCGTTCGGCTGAGCGCCGCGGCGTGGTCGGATCGAAGCTGAAGTCCGTGTCCAGATCGAGGTTGAGATCTAGGTCCGGCCGCTGCAGGACGTCGCTCGGCGAATCGGAGTCGAGCGAATCAGGCTGCCGGTGGAGGATCTCGTCGAGGTGCATCCGCCAGGCGCGCTCGATGTCGCGCATGCGCGCCTCGAACGCGAGCTCGAGGTTCCCGAGCGGCCCCTCGCGATGTAAGCGCGAGGCCATCCGCACGCAGGCGTCCGGGCCCGCGTGCCGCTCGAGCATGTCGAACACGGTGCCGCCCAAGATCAGGGCGTCTCGGCGGCTCGGCGGGAACGCCGGGCGCTCGCCCTCGCGAAGGCGTGTGATGACGGCAGCACGGAAGAGCCCGATCTGGCCGGTGAAGTACTGCGCCGCTCCCTCGATCAACCAGGCCCAGCGCAGGTAGGTGAGGAAGCGCCTGGGGGTCCACATCGGCGGCAGTGCCGTGTTGTTGGCCGCCAGCACGATCTGGCAGTACATCCGCTCGGCGGTTCCGCGCAGGGCGCGCAGGGAGTCCTCCCCGGCCGAACGCCGCTCCATCCAGGAGTCGTTGAGGGCATGGATCTCGCCGTCCATCGGCCAGCCCGCCAGGTAGCGCCGGGCCGCCGGCGCGGCCGACCAGCGCACCGCCGGGAGCAGGGGGTGAGCCGCGGAGAGCCAAGCCGGGTTGTCGTGCAGGACGACGGTGACGTTGCCGGGAGCGAGCTCGAAGCGCTCCTCGAGCCGCAACCGCAGGTCCTCGAGCACGTCGAGGACACGGTGCGCGCAGGCCAGATCGGCGTCGTCGTGGCGCGCCGTGAAGCTCAGCGAGTCGGTCTCGATCCAGGTCATCGAGCCAGGCTACTCGCGGGCTCCGGCGTCAAGCTCGCCTCGCGCCCGGGCTCGCTCCAGGTCGAGCTCGGTGCGCACGCCCATTCCCATCAGCGCGTCGTGCGCCTCCTCGAGGCTGGCCGCGGGGGAGACCGCCGTGGCGAGCGGGATCGCCGATCCGGCCGCGGCCAGCGGGTCGAAGAAGAAGGTCAGGGCGCCCAACGGCGTGAGCTCGACCATCCGGCGCCCGCCGCGAATCGGGACGCTGCCGCGCTCGCCGCGCGCGCAGCGCACCGCCATCAGGCTGGCCTCGGTCGGTACCGCCCCGGCGGCGGCCTCTATCAGGTCACCGGCCTCCGGGGTGAGCCCCCAGGCGCCGAGCAACGCGCCGCCGGACTGCAGCTCGGTGATCCGCTCCAGCACCTCGTCAGGGGATAGCTCGCCGTCGCAGCCGGGTCCATAGACGGCGGCGATCAGATCCCCGCTCCAGCTCACGTCACCGCCGGCCCGCGCCGTCGACCGCGCCAGGATCAGTCCGGCGGCCAGCATGATCGCGTCGCAGAGCGGGCTCGCCAGCCCCGCTTCGTCTCCGTGGGCCAGGACGTCTCCACCCACGTCGAGCAGAACGATGACGTCGCAGCCGAGCTCGTCAGCCGCGTCTCTGAGACCGGCTGCGAGCGCCGCCGGGCCACGGGTGATGTCGAGCAGTAGGACCGGCTTGCCGAGATGCGAGGCCATCTTCGACTCCGAGAACTCGACGCCGTCGGCGCTGGTCGTGCCGCCCTCGCTGAGCACCGCCGCCGACCCGCAGGGCCGGCCTCCGCGGATCTCCTCCAGCGACCGTGGCCCCGGGCGGGGATCGATCGGCGAGCGCTCCCAGGCGACCCCGCCGAGCGTCCATTCCGTGCCGAGCTGGTCGAGCAGCTTCGTGACCCCGAGCGCGCCGACCACGTCGCCGCCCCCGCCCATTCCGATCAGCAGGGCGCGGTCAGCGTCTCTGAGTGCCTGGAGCGCCGAGACCCTAGGCGGGAACCAGCTCGCCCTGGCAGATCTCGCGGATCGCCTCCGCGGCCCGCTCGAACTCCTCGTCCGCCATGACCGGCGTCCCCTCGAAGGAGAGATCGCGGTCGATCTCGACCCACGAGCGGCAGCCATGGTGCTCGTCCCTGACGCGCACTGTCACCGGGCGCGGGATGCGGTGCACCCGCAGCAGCAGAACGTGCAGCGGATGGCGCCGCTTCCAGGCGAGCCGCTTCTGCGCGTAGTCCGAGGTCCAGACGTGGAACGGCGTCAGCGCCTCGACCACGCGGTGGTCGTCGGTCGTGAAGTGGTCGGTGATCTCGGCCCAGGCGCGGATCCGGACCCTGTCGGGCTGTGGGATGCCGCCGTCCTGGAGCAGCGCCCGCGGGGGCGGCTCCTCATCGGGCCAGACGCCTTCCTCGAGGGCGCGACGAAGCTCCGGGTGGTGGGACTCGCGGACGAGGTCGTTGCGCTGATGGTCGAAGGTGGGGTAGAGGAAGAACTGGTCGTGCTCGACCTCGAAGTGCTTGTTGTCCTCGCGGATTCCGCCCTTGCGAAGGGCTACGAGCTGCTCGCCCTCTGCGAGGGCGCGGACCGTCACGGCCCACTCTTTGAAAGCAATCGGCATTGGTTCAGGAAGTGATCGGATTCGGATTCGGGAGGCGGGGCGAGATCGAGCCCGTCTGATCGGATTGCGCTGACGCGCACCCCTCGGGCTGTGCGGGCCCCTCGGAGGCGCGCAGTCTAGAGGACGACCCTCGCTTTGACAAGCCTTGTGCGTGATTGTCACAAGCGCTGAGACTTAGTTGTAATACGTTTATATCCCATTGGAATGCGGCATCGGCGCTGGTTGACCGGCCAATCGATCGGAACGCTCAGTCGGCCGGCCGTCCCTACCGATTCGGTTCGGAGCCGAACCCGCCGCCGCCCGGCGTCTCGATCCGCAGGCGATCGCCGGGCCGCAGGGCGCCCTCGCCCTTCGCCGGGACCGCCTCGCCGTTCAGTAGATCGCGCCCCACCGCCCCAGGCGCACCCCCGTCCCTTCCTTCGGGCGGATGCCGGCGCCGCTCGCCGATCAGCGTGTAGTGCATCGGCTCGAGCGCCTCCAGCTCGCGGGCCAAGCCGTCCCCGCCGCGGTGGCGCCCAGCCCCCCCGCTGCCACCGCGCACCGAGAGCTCCCGGACCAGCACCGGATATTCGGTCTCGAGCGCCTCGATCGGAGTGTTGAGGGTGTTCGACATCGCGACGTGTTCGGCGCTGGGCCCGTCGGCGTCCGGGCAGGCGCCCTGCCCGCCGCCGATGGTCTCGTAGTAGGTCCAGCCCTCGGCCGCCAGCGTCAGGTTGTTCATCGTCCCCTGGCCGTTGGCACCGACCGGAGCGAAAGCGGCCAGGGCCTCGAAGACCAGGTCGGCCACGCGGCTCGAGGTCTCGACGTTGCCGCCGACCACCGGGGCCGGCGGCCGGGCGTTGAGCAGCGACCCCTCCGGTGCGCTCACCGCCACCGGGCGCCAGGCGCCGGCCGAGGGCGGCGCGTCGGGGTCGCAGACGACGCGCACCGCGTAGAAGCAGGCCGCCTTGGTGACCGACAGCGGGCAGTTGAGATTGCCCCCGATCTGTTCCGCGCTGCCCGTGAAGTCGAGCTGCAGGGAGTCCCCGCGGACCGTCGCCTTGAGCCTGAGCGGGATGTCCCCGTCGAGGCCCTCGAGCACGTCCTCGGCCGAGCTCTCGCCGTCGGGCATCTCCTCCAGCGCCGCCCGGGTACGCCGCTCCGCGTAGTCGAGGATTTCGGCCGTCGCGGTGCGCAGGAGCTCGAGCCCGTGGCGCTCGGCCAGCCGGCGCAGCCTTCGGATCCCGGTCAGGTTGGCGGCGCGCTGAGCGCGCAGGTCGGCCAGCCGTTGCTCCGGATTGCGCATCCGCGAGGCGAGGTCGGAGAGCACGGCGTCGTCCGCGCGGGTGGGGGGGATGACGACGCCCTCCTCGTCGAGCGACCTCGACAGCGCCGGCATGCCGCCCGGGGTGGGGCCGCCGATGTCGGCGTGGTGGGCGCGACTGGCGGCAAACCCCATCAACGCCGGCTCCTCCCTCGTATTACGGGTCGCGCTGTCGCGCGCCCTCGCATCAACGGGGCCGGCGGTCGTGAAGATTGGGCTGATCAGCGTGATGTCCGGCAGGTGGGTGCCACCTCGGTAGGGGTCGTTGAGGATCCAGAGGTCCCCGTCGTGATGCTCCTCGCCGACGATCACCGCGACCGCGTCGGGCATCGAGCCGAGATGCACCGGAATGTGCTCGGCCTGCATGACGAGCTCGCCCTCGGGGTCGAACAAGGCGGTCGAGCAGTCGTGCCGCTCGGTGATGTTCGGGGAGTGGGCGGAGCGAATCAGAACGGCGCCCATCTCGTCGCAGGCGGCGCGCAGCGCGCCGGTCATCACCTGGAGGGCGACGGGATCGAGCCTCTGTCCGGGCTCGCCCATCTCAGCCGTCCCTTTCCGCTGTGATCGTTCCCGCCTCGTCCACGGACGCGCTCCAGCCGGGCGGCAGCACGAGCGTCGCCTCAGGCAGCTCGAAGACGCACGGCCCCTCGGCGGCGAAGCCGGCCTCGGGCTCGCCCCGCAGCACCCGTGTGGAGACCCAGCTGCCGCCGAAGCGAGCCTCGCGCTCGCCCTCGGCGAGCCCGCCATCCGCCGCCGCCCGCGGTCGGGGCGCCGGGCCCGGCTCGACGGCCGCCACCCGGATGGTGACCAGCTCGAGCCTGCCCTGCGGATCGCGATAGCCGTAGCGCGCCTCGTGCTCGCTCGCGAAGTCCTCGGCGAGTCGATCCGGGTCCGGCTCGGGTGGCCCGGGAATCGGAAGCTCGAACGCCTGCCCGCGGTAGCGGAGCTCGTAGACGACCTCGAGCTCCGCATCCTCCATCCCGGAGAGCACGGGCTCGCTCAGCGCCTTCACCTCGGCGGCGACGCGATCCGCCGTGATCTCATCGGCTGAGAGCAGCACCGTCCGGGCGGTGTCGCGGCGGTGGCCGGCGGCAATCAGCCCGAGGGCCGACAGCACGCCGCTGGCCCGCGGGCAGACCAGACGCGTGATCTCGAGCTCGTCCGCCAAGGCGGCGGCGTGCATCGGGCCCGCCCCGCCGAACGGCAGCATCGCGTAGCCCCGCGGATCGACGCCCCGCTCCACGGTGACGACCCGCAGCGCCCGGACCATCTCCTGGTTGGCGACACGGACGATCCCCTCCGCGGTCTCGTTCTCGTCCAGGTCGAGTTGCCCGCCGAGTGACGCGACTGCGCGCCTTGCGGCGTCGGTGTCGAGGGCGACGCCGCCGGCGAGGTCCGAGCTTGTGGATAGGTAGCCGAGCAGCAGGTTGGCGTCGGTGACCGTCGCCTCGGTGCCGCCCTTCCCGTAGCAGGCGGGCCCCGGCTCGGCGCCGGCGGAGCGGGGACCGACCCGGAGCGCGCCCCCGGCGTCGCGCCAGCCGATCGAGCCACCACCCGCGCCCACGGTGTGGACGTCGACCATCGGTAGCTGGATCGGGCGGCCCTCGATCTCTCGGGAGTCGGTTCGCCGCACCTCGCCGTCGTCGACCACGCAGACGTCGCAGGAGGTACCGCCCATGTCGATGCCGATCGAGTTCGGGTGACCGGCGCTGCGAGCGAGCAGGCCAGCCCCGACGGCCCCGCCCGCCGGCCCCGAGAGCACGCTCCAGGCCCCGGAGCGCGCAGCCTCGTCGGCGTCGGCCGTGCCGCCGGAGGAGCGCATCACCTCCGGCTCCGCCAGACCGCGCTCCCGGCAGGCGCCGGTGAGGCTGCCCAGGTAGCGGCCGAGCAGGGGGGAGAGGTAGGCGTCGATCAAGGTGGTGGAGAAGCGCTCGTACTCGCGGAAGGCGGGCAGCACCTCGTGGGAGGCGGAGACGTGGACATCCGGGAGGGCGTCGCGGAGCGCCGAGGCGATGCGCCGCTCGTGCGCCGGCTCGCGGAAGGCGAAGAGCAGGCAGACCGCCACCGACTCAGGATCGGAGCTGCGAAGCCGCTCGACCAGGCCCGCGATCTCGTCGTCGGCGAGCTCCTCGACCACCCCGCTCGCCCCGATCCGCTCCGCCGCCTCGAATTTGAGCCCGTCATCGACCAGTGCCCTCGGCTTCGGGCGGCAGGGGTGGTAGAGGCTGGGGCGGTTCTGGCGGCCGATCTCGAGCAGGTCCGAGAACCCGCGGGTCGCGACCAGCGCGGTGCGTGCCCCACGCTCCTCGAGCAGGGCGTTGGTGCCGACGGTCATGCCATGGGTGAAGCCACGGACGTCGGGTGGCGCGGCGCCGGCGCGCTTCAGGACCTCGTCGACGGCCGCGATCACGCCGCGCGACTGATCGTCCGGCGTACTCGGCACCTTGGCCGTGTGCAGGAACTCGCCGTCGAGCAGCGCGGCGTCGGTGAAGGTCCCGCCGACGTCGACGCCAAGCAGCATCGCGCCAACTTATCGGGGCGTGCGCGGGCGCCCGACCCCCCGGGCGGGCGCGCTCACACACGTACCCCAGAAACTAGGCCGCGGCGGTCTCGACCTCATGCACCTCGAAGGTCTCCTCGAGATGCTTGTGCGAGGGGCAATAGTCCCTCCCCGGCAGCGGCTCGCGCTGGCAGGGGGTGCCCTTGCGGGTGCTGGCCAGGCAGCTGCGCTGCTGGCCATCCAGCGTCACGTCGGCGGGCAGGGAATCGAGGAACACCTCGATCCGGTCGATGTGCCGCTCGATGACCATGTAGACACGCACCTGCTCGGCGAGCGCGAAGTGCTCCCGCACCTCGGTGAAGAGCGTTTTCGCCGGACGGGCGAAATAGCGACGGTCGGAGACGAGGCGCTCGATGGTGGCCTCGCATGCCTCCAGAACCTTGCGCCGGGCCGCGAACGTCCTCTCCGCACTCTCGGCCACCTCGATGCGAGGGGCCAGGTCCCGGTAGATGCAACGACTGAGTTGATACATCCCGATCTCTCCTATCCCGCCTGAAGCCGTGTCCGTACGAGCAACCTTGCCCTGGACCCTTCAGGCGAATGCGATTCAAGCATGCCCAAAATTAAGTAGGGTTAAGC
>DATFOK010000068.1:0-21643 GCA_035265665.1 Solirubrobacterales bacterium
AAGGGCAGTGCCTGCCGTGAGCGGAGGCGCACCCGCTTCTCAAGCGGGTCAGCCGCCGGGTGTGGGTGGCAAGACCGATGAATGATCGAGGTCGAGGATACGGTTCGTCCGCAGTTCGCCGCATGGCTGCTTTGGACGAAAAGCGGCGCTTTGCATGCAATGTCATGAGGGTCCCGCTCCTCTGAACTGAAAAGGGGCCTCCGCCGCGCTCACTAGAACCGCGGTTGGCACTGCAGTCCAGCGAGGAGAGGAGACCCGGCATGAACTATGTCGGAATCGATTGGGCCTACGGGCGCGCTGCCTTCTGCGCAATCGGAGAGAGCGGAGTGATCTCGGCCGAGGGGCTGATCCCGGCCAATGAGGACGGATTGGCGAGGCTGGTCTTGGAGCAGGGTTCAGAGGTGAGGGCGGCGGTCGAGATGATGAGCGGCGACGCCCTTGCCTGGGGGCTCGTTCCGCTCTTTCTCGCGGCACACGGAGCGAGCATCGGCGAGATCGGGCTGGTCGCGGGGATCTATCCGGCGGTTTGGGGTCTGGGACAGATCTGGACCGGCCACTGGTCGGACAGCGTCGGCCGAAAGCCGGTGATCGTCGCCGGGATGCTGGTCCAGGCAGGGGCTCTCGGACTGCTGGCCCTCTCCGGAGGCGCGGTTGCCGAGGCGGCCGTGGCCGCGGGGGCTCTCGGCATCGGCACGGCGCTCGTCTATCCCACCCTGATCGCGGCGGTCTCGGATGCGGTCAGCCCGATCGCTCGCGCCCCGTCCGTGGGCGTCTACCGGTTCTGGCGGGACATGGGCTACGTCGCCGGCGGGCTGATCGCCGGCCTGCTCGCGGATGCAATCGACTTCGAGGCCGCGATCGCCGTGGTCGCCGGGCTCACGGCGGCGTCCGGGCTGTGGGTCGCCCTGGATCTGCCCTCGGACCGCAAGCACGCGGAGCCGTTGGTAAGTGTAGACTTACCGAGATGACAACTTTCGAGGTCGACGGATGGACTGCGCTGGGCCATCCGACGAGGCGGGAGATCTTCGAGCGCCTCGCCGATCGCCCCCTCGCCGTCGGCGAACTTGCCCGCGAGCTCCCGGTCAGCAGGCCGGCCGTGTCACAGCACCTCAAGGTGCTGAAGGACGCGCGCCTGGTCACCGGCGAGCGGGCGGGCAACCGGCGCATCTACCGCGTCGACCCCGACGGGATCGACACCCTCCGCGCCGACCTCGAGCAGTTCTGGAGCAAGGCCCTGGTCGCCTACAAGGCGATCGTCGAGAACCGACAGAAGGAGAAGCGATGAGCACCCAGGCAGCGGAAACGAGCGTGAAGACCTCGATCGTCGTCGAGGCGCCGATCGACCGGGCGTTCCAGGTCTTCACCGAGGAGTTCGGCAGCTTCAAGCCGCGCGAGCACAACATGCTCGACGGCGACATCGCCGAGACGATCTTCGAGCCGCGCGTCGGCGGGCATCTCTACGACCGAGGCGTGGACGGGAGCGAGTGCCGCTGGGCACGCATCCTCGCCTACGAGCCGCCCGAGCGCGTCTTGTTCAGCTGGGACATCAGCCCGCAGTGGCAGATCGAGACCGACCTGGAGAAGACCAGCGAGATCGAGGTGCGATTCATCTCGGAGACGGCGGAGCGCACTCGGGTCGAGCTCGAGCACCGCAACCTCGAGCGGCACGGCGAGGGTTGGGAAGGGACACGCGAGGGCGTCGGCGGCGACGAGGGCTGGCCGCTCTATCTGCGGCGGTACGCGGAGGTCATTGCCAAGGACAGCTAGCTCAGGCCGAGCTCGGTGTCCTCGTCGGGGTCGGCGGTCGGCTGGATCTTGAAGTTTTCAGAGACCCAGTCGGCCATGCCTCCCTCGACGGCGACTGCGTCATAGCCACGCTCGTTCAGGTTCTTCGCCGCCCGCACGGCCACCTTCCCGTCCTTCGCAATCACTATCAGACGGGCGCCCTCCTCGAGGGGCTTCGTCCCGGCCTCGGGATCCCCATCGGGCAGGTGGATCGCGCCGGGGATGTGGCCCTGGCTCCACTCCTCCTCGGAGCGGACGTCGACGGCGGTGGCGTCACCGCCCGCGATCTGGCGGCGGGCCTCCTCCACTCCGAGCTTCTCTTGCTCGTCCGCCATCGCCAATTCGCGTACCCGCCGCGGCGCGACCGCAATCCGCTGCTTGAGGCCGGGCGTACCATGGGGCAATGGCGACTGCGCCGAGGCTTGATCCCGGGGAGGTTGCGGATCTCGGCTCGCGGTTGAGGGACAACATCTCGCGGGCCGTGAAAGCACCCGAGCGGGTCGTGCGGGACCTGATCGTCGCCCTCCTCGCCGAGGGACACGTGCTGATCGAGGACGCCCCGGGGGTGGGCAAGACGGCGCTCGCCCGCGCACTCGCCCGCTCTCTGGAGGCCGAGTACGCCCGCGTGCAGTGCACCTCGGATCTCTTGCCGGCCGACCTGGTCGGCACCAACGTCTTCAACCAGCGCAACGCGACCTTCCAGTTCCACCCCGGCCCGGTGTTCGCCAACGTCGTGCTGGTCGACGAGATCAACCGCGCCTCGCCGAAGACCCAGTCCGGCCTGCTCGAGTGCATGCAGGAGCGGCAGATCACGATCGACGGTCACAAGCACGAGCTGGCCCGGCCCTTCGTGGTGCTCGCCACCCAGAACCCCGCTGAGTACGAGGGCACCTACCCACTCCCCGAGGCGGAGCTCGACCGATTCATGGTGCGAGTCACGCTCGGTTACCCGGACGTCTGGGACGAGTCCGCGATGCTGGCGGAGCACGCCGACCGCGATCCGGTCGAGGAGCTGGCGCCGGTCGCGGACGTGGGCGCGGTCCGCGGGGCCCAGGTGTCTCTCGCCGGGATCGAGGGGACGGAGCCCCTGCGCCGCTATGTGGTCGCGATCTGCGACGCCACCCGCCGCGACGAGCGGGTCGAGCTCGGCGCCAGCCCGCGCGCCGGGCTGATGCTCTTCCGTGCCTCCAAGGCGCTCGCCGCGCTCGAGGGCCGCGACCACGTCCTGCCCGACGACGTCCAGTCGCTGGCACCCTCGGTGTTGACCCACAGGCTGCTGCTCTCCTATGAGGTCGACGGCGACCAGCGCGAGGCGGTGATCCGCGAGGCGATCGACCGCGTCCCGGCCCTCTGAGATGAAGGGGACGGGGGCGGCCAGCGCACCGCGGGCTCCTACCACCGCCAAGCTGGGGATCGCCTTCGTCCTCGCGGGACTCGGGTTCGGCCTGACCGCCGCCCTGGTCTGCGGGATCGCGCTGCTCGGGCTGACGATCGGCGCCGTCGCCTGGGTCGAGCTGGCCACTCTGCGCGGCAGGCTCGAGCGCCTGCCGGGACCGACCCGGCTGCAGGAGAGCGAGCCCTATCCGCTTCGCATCAGGCTGCGCCGCACCCTCCTTCCCCCACCCGGCGGCGAGCTCACCGATCCCCTGCTCGAGCGCAGCGTCCCGGTCGGCCCGCGCTGGTCGCGGAGCCTCGATCGCGCGGTCTGGCTATCCCGGCCAGGCCGGGTCCGGCTCGATCCGGCGAGCCTCGTGGTTCGCGACCCGCTCGGCCTCTGGCAGCGCCGGCTGGACTCGCTGCAATCGCTCGATCTCGTCGTACTGCCGCGGGTCGATCCGGTGCGCTGGGTCGGTCCCGGCTCTCGGCCACGCGGACACTCGGCGGGCGACGGCCACGCGAGCGAGGCCACCTCGAGTCGCGGCGGCCTCGCGCAGCTGGAGGTCGACGGGCTGCGGCCCTACCGCCAGGGAAGCCCGGCCTCGCGCATCCACTGGCCGGCGGTCGCGCGCACCGGGGAGATGATCGAGCGGCGGCTGGTCGCCGGCGGAGAGCCGCGGCCCTTGGTCGTCTTCGATCCGCGCGGGGCCGGCGAGCCCGAGCAGCGCGAGCGCGCGATGCGGGCCGCAGCTTCGCTCTGCGTCGAGCTCGGCCGCGCCGGCGGCTGCGACCTCCTGCTGCCAGGCGAGCGCCGCGCGCTCACCATCGACCCGGCCCTCCGGGCCTGGCCGGAGGCGCACGTGCGGCTCGCGATCTCCAATCCGAATGCGGGTCCCCCGCCCCTCCCCGCGATGAGGGGATCGGCGGTGCTCTGGGTGACCGCGGGACGGGAGCTGCCCGCCTCGCTGCGCGGGCCCCGCGCCGGGAGCTTTCTGATCACGCCGACCGGGTCCCGCCGCGCGGCCGCCTTCCGCGTCTCCGGCTGCTTCGGCTACCCGCTGGGTGCGGGCGCCGAGCGGGGCAAGGCACCGCGCAGGGTGGCCGCATGACCGCGCTCTCCGTATCCCGGAACGAGCGGATCGAGCTGATCTGCTTCGCGGCGCTCGGGGTCGTCGCCTCGCTGCAATGGGTCTCGCTCGTCGCCGACCCGCCCGCCGCGCGGGTTCTCCTCGCCGTCGCGCTCGCCACCGCAGCGGGAGCGGCGCTCGCCGCGATCGCTCGCCTCCCTCGCCCCCGGGCGACCCGCTGGGCGCTCGCCGCGGCGACCGGCCTGCTCGCGGTCTGCCTCGGGCTGGTGATCGTCGGCCTGCCGGCGCGGCTGCTGCTGCCCACTCACTGGGGCGAGCTCTTCTCCAACGTCGACCGCAGCCTGAACGGGCTCACCGATGTGCCGATCCCCTACGCGGGCGCGGATGTCTGGACGCGGCTGGTGATCCTGCTGGCGGCCCCGCTGACCGTGGGCGGGGCCGCCTTCGCGGCTTTCTGGCCAATTCGCCGGCGCGCCGCGGGCCGCATCTGGGCGCTCGGCCTGCTGGTCGGCCTCTACCTCACCGCCGTCGCCTGGGCGGAGCCCGACCGCCAGCTGGCGGGCGGCGCCCTGCTCCTCCTGCTGGTCTGCGCCTGGCTCTGGCTGCCCTCGATCGGGCCGGGACGAGGCGCGGCCGCCGGCTTCGCGGTCGCGATCGCCGCGCTCGTGGCGCTACCGGCCGCAGTGCTCGTCGACCCGGGCAGGGCCCTGATCGACTACCGCCACTGGAGCCTGTTCAGCGCCCAGGGGATGAGCTTCCGCTGGGACCAGTCCTACGGCCCGCTCGACTGGCCGCAGAAGGGGACGCTGATGCTCGCGGTGGAGAGCGAGGAGTCGCACTACTGGAAGGCGACCAACCTCGACAGCTTCGACGGCGTTCGCTGGGTACGCTCGTACGCGTCCAGCGCCGAGCCGGCCCTGGGCGGTCCCTTCGAGTTCGACCTCAGTGACAACGGTCCCCGCCCGAACCCGGAGTGGGTCGAGCGGATCAACCTCGAGGTCCACCGCCTGACCAGCGACTTCGCGATCGGCGCCGGCACGACGGTGGAGGTGCGCCGGGCCGAGGCCTCCCCCGACTCCGACGGGATCTGGTCGATGGACCAGGAGCTCGAGCCGGGGGACTCCTACACCGCGCTGGTCTACGACCCGAAGCCGAGCGCGTCGGAGATGCGTGCCGCCGGCACCGCCTACCCCGCGGAGCTCGGCCGCTACGCCTCCTTCACCATCACCGGCGCCGAGGAGGGTGCGCGCTCGATCGATCCGCCGCTCTGGGGCGCTTCCGGGCCGCCCGCCATTCAGGACCAGGTCCAGGACACGCCCTATGAGGAGATGCACGCGCTCGCCCGCCGCCTCGTCGCCGGGGCGCCTACCCCCTATGACGCGGTCCGTCGCATCGAGCTGTACCTGCGCGGCACCTACGAGTACCGGCAGGACGTCCCGAGCAGGAGCTATCCGCTTCCCTCCTTCATCTCCGAGGACCGCGCCGGCTACTGCCAGCAGTTCTCCGGCGCCATGGCCCTGATGCTGCGCATGGTCGGTATCCCGAGCCGGGTCGCCGCCGGCTTCGCGCCAGGCGGGCGCGACCAGGACCGCGGCGCCTACCTGGTCGATGACACCGACGCCCACAACTGGGTGGAGGTCTACTTCCCCGGGATCGGCTGGGCGACCTTCGAGCCGACCCCGGCGGCTGCGCCCGCCGCGACCGCGCTCGACGACAACGCGCTCGGCGTCGCCGACCCCGAGCAGCCGTCGGGTGAGGAGAGCTCAGTCTCCGAGGCGCCCGACCCCCAACCCGGCGAGCTACCGGCGACCACGCCCCAGCCCGGCGCCTCCGTCGAGACGGGCGGAGGCTCCTCCGGGCCGGCCGTAGCGGCGCTGCTGGGAGGGGGCGCCGGGGCCGTGGCGCTGGCGGCACTCGCCGCCTACGGCCTCCGCGCCCGGCGCCGGGCACGGCTCGAGCCGGACGAGCTCGCCGAGGCGCAGCTGCGGGAGCTTGATCGCGCCCTCGCCAAGCTCGGCTCGCCGCTCCCGCCCGGGACGACTCTGCGAGGAGCACAGAGGCTGCTCGCGCAGCTGGGCGGGCCGGCGGCCGCTCGCTACGCCGCCGGGCTCGAGGCTCGCCGCTATCGCGACCCGAGCGCCGCTCCTCCGGGAGTCGGCGAGCGCCGGGACCTGCGCCGGGCGTTGCGTAGGAAGGCGGGCCCCCGCTCGGCCCTGCGCGCGGTTCCCCCCGGCGGGCCGGCTACCCGGCGTACGGGGCGCGAGGGTCGGACGACCAGCCGGCCGCGTCCGGGGCGTCCCCCCAGCGCCGGCCCGAGCGCGGCACCGGGATGAGCGCGATCAGCAGCGCGCCGAGCAACAGGCCGGCGATCAACTTCCAGCGCTCGAGCAGGGCGCTGCCCGCGTTGGTGCCGAACTCGAGATAGGAGGCGCCCGGCGCGAGGTTCGTGGAGCCGCGGACGACGTAGTCGCCGGCCGCCGGCACGTCGAGCTTCACGATCGCGCCGAGCTCGCCGATCGTCTCGCTGCGCGTCACCGCCGTGTCGGAGGCCTGCCCGTTCGCCCCCGTAATCGCGACCGGCTCGCCGCCCCCCGCGGGGATGACCTGGAAGGCGAGGCCCGCGGTGTTCTCGGTCAGGTCCGAGGGGTCTTCGGTGAGCGCGTAGAAGACGGTCACCTTGCCTTCAGGCAGGTGCACGTTTCCGCCCTGTGGCAGGGAGACCCGGCCGTAGTCGTCGGAGTGATCGCTGAACAGCGTGGCCGCGACCACCGCGGCCGCCGCCAGCACCAGGAGGAGCGAGAGCGTGTGCTTGAGCCAGCGCATCGCCTGCCCGGTATCGGCAGCCTCTCATCGTCTCCTTAGGAGATCCCGCAAGCATGGACCCATGCGTGTCCTGGTCGTAGACGACGAGCCACAGCTCCGCAGGGCCCTCGAGCGCGCGCTGAAGCTCGAGGGCTACGACGTCGAGATGGCTGCCGATGGCGCACAGGCGCTCGGCGCGATCGCCTCGAGGCCCACCGACGCGATCGTCCTCGACGTGCTCATGCCGAAGCGAGACGGCCTGGAGGTGGCGCGGGAGCTTCGCGCCCGCGGCGACACCACCCCGATCCTGATGCTGACCGCGAGGGACGCAGTGCAGGACCGGGTCGACGGCCTCGACGCGGGCGCCGACGATTACGTGGTCAAGCCCTTCGCCCTGGAGGAGCTGCTCGCCCGGCTCCGCGCGCTGCTGCGCCGCACGAACGGGGACGCCGGCGAGCAGCTGAGCTATGCGGACCTGACCCTCGATCCCGCGACCCGTGAGGTCCATCGCGGCGAGCGGCCGGTGCAGCTCACCAAGACCGAGTTCGCGCTGCTCGAGCATCTGCTGCGCCACCCCCGCCTGGTGCTGAGCCGCTCCCAGCTCTTCGAGGCGGTCTGGGGATACGACTTCGGGCCGCGCTCGAACTCGCTCGAGGTCTACATCGGCTACCTGCGTCGCAAGACAGAGGAGGGCGGCGAGCCGCGGTTGATCCAGACGGTGCGCGGGGTCGGGTACTCGCTGCGGGAGAAATGAGCCTCCGGCGCCGGCTCGCGCTGCTCTCGGCGCTGGCGGTCGCCCTGGCGGTGCTGCTCGCCTCGGTCCTGGTCTATGCGCTGGTGCGCGACCGGCTGCGAAGGGACGTCGACAACGACCTGCGCGACCAGGCGAGCCGGGTCAGCCAGCGGTTCCAGACCGGTCCCCCGCCCGCCCCGCCGACGACCTCGGCGCAGGTGGAGCGTGGTGAGCACCGCGCCCTGATACTGCCGGCGCCGGAACCCGGCGGGCCCGAGGCGCTTGCCCAGCTGATCTCGCCGAACGGGGCGGTGGTCACGTCGCCCGGCTCGGCGATCCGCATTCCGGTGTCGAGTGCCGACCGCGCCCTGGCGGCCGGCGGGGGTCAACCCACGCTCGAGGACGCGAAGGCCGGTGACACCGATCTGCGGGTGCTGACGCAGCCCGTAGCCGATGGCGCGGCGATCCAGGTCGCCCGCTCGCTGGAGGACACCAACGAGACGCTCAACACGCTGGTCATCATCCTGGCCGCGGTCAGCGCCGGTGGCATCGCGCTGGCGGCCGCGCTCGGCCCGGTCGTCGCGCGGGCGGCGCTCGCGCCCGCCGGCGAGGTCTCCGACGCGGCCGAGGAGGTGGCGAGGACGCACGACCTCACCCACCGGATCGAGGTCCGCGGCGACGACGAGCTCGGACGGCTGGCCGCCAGCTTCAACGAGATGCTGGCCGCGCTGGAGCGCTCCGAGGCCGCGCAGCGCCGGCTGGTCGCCGACGCCTCACACGAGCTGCGGACCCCGCTCGCAACCCTGCGGACCAACATCGAGACGCTCGGCAGGGGCGACAAGCTCGAACCCGAGGAGCGCAAGCGCCTGGTCGCCGACGTGACCCACGAGCTCGAGGAGATGACCGAGCTGGTGGGCGACGTGGTCGAGCTGGCGCGCGCTCCCGGCCAGGACGCGATCGCTCGCCAGGATGTGGCCCTCGACGAGCTCACGCGCGACGCGATCGAGCGGGCCGAGCGGCGGGCTCGCGGGGTCAGCTTCGAGCGCCGCCTACAGGCCTCTCTGGTCCATGTCGACCCGCAGCGCGTTGGCCGGGCGATCTCGAACATGCTCGACAACGCCACCAAGTGGAGCCCTCCCGAAAGCATGGTCGAGGTCGAGGTCGAAGGCGGGCGTGTCACGGTTGGCGACCACGGGCCGGGCTTCCCCGATGGTGATCTCGACAAGGTCTTCGACCGCTTCTGGCGCGCCGACGAGGCCCGGGGCAAGCCGGGCTCCGGCCTCGGCCTGGCGATCGTGCAGCGGGTGGCCGAGGAGCACGACGGCACCGCCCGGGCCCGGAACGCCCCCGAGGGGGGCGCGGTCGTCAGCCTCGAGCTGCCCACCATCAACGGCGACTCCTCAGCTTCGCTTCCGGGGTCGCCTTAGGCTTCGAGGCCCTCAGAGCGAGCTCGAGCTCGAAGCGCGCGTCGGGGTCCTCGAGCTGGTCGCCGAAGAGATCGCGCAGGCGGGCGAGCCGGTAGCGGATCGTCTGCGGGTGCAGGTGCAGAGCGCGCGCCATGGCCGCAGCGTTGCCGCCCCGCTGGACGAAGGCCAGTGCGGTCTCCTCCATCCGGGTCCGGGCCGCCGGGGTGAGCTCGGCGAGCGGGGCGAGCCGGCTCTGGGCGAGGCGGTCCGCCAGGCCGCCCGACTCGAAGATCAGGAGATCGGCGAGGTGCCGGTCGGCTGTGATCGGGGAGGCTCCGTCGATCGCCCCGGCCTCGGCCGCACGCAGGGCGGCCTTGGCGAGAGCCCAGGAGGCGCCCAGCTCGGCGCGCGGCGCAGCGGGCCCGAGGGCGGCGGTGACGGACTCGGTGGCCCGCTCGAGCTCGGCGGTCCCGCTGGGGCTCTCCGCTCCCGAGACGAGCGCGCAGCCGACGCCATCCACGGCGCCCGTAAGGGCGTCGGCGGGAAGTCGGCGCGCGACCCGGGCCAGGTCGCCCTCGGCGACCGCGAGCGGCGCGGCGCTTCGCGGCAGCCGCCAGCCGGCCGCCTGCGCCGCTTCTCTCAGGGCCCTCTCCTCGGCCGGCGGGTCCCGAAGCAGCAGGGCGAGCAGCTCGCGGCGGCGGCGCTGGCGCTCGCCCTCCTGCTCGCGCTGCGCCTGCGCGTAGCCCTCGACCGAGTCGGCGGACAGCTCGTCGATGTACGCGAAGATCGCCTCGGCCAGGATCGCGAGCTGGTCTGGGTCGACACGATGGCGACGAGCCGCCGCGGAGATCCGCCGCCAGGCGACCCGGGCGCCGATGCGATAGGCGGACTGCAGGGAATCGAGTGTCCGGCCCTGCCGCAGCTCCCCCCGGCCCAGCGCGACGTAGACGTCGCGCCCCGGCTCCCGGCCCGCATCCGGATCGCGGATCAGCGCGACGAACTGGCGGAGAGCCTCGGTGACGCCGGTGCGGATGCCGGCGCCGAAGCTCCCCTCGAGAGGGCGGGCATATTCGGGGACCTCGCGGGCGATCGTCGCCAGGATCTCCTCCGTCGCCGCGGGGAGCTCGGGCTCGATCACGGCCGCCAGCCCGGACGGCAGGGCCCGCCAGGGCTCGGGACCGACGTCCTTTGTCATCTGAGTGATAAGAAAGCTGCCTCGAAGTTGGCATGGAGACTAACTCCTGTGGGTCGGTCGTGCCTAGCCTGGTCGCATGACAAACGAAATGACCCACGAGATGACCAGCACGACGAAGTTCGTCAACCTCGGCGCCATGGTGGTGCCGTTCCTCGCCACCCTCGCCGCGATCGTCCTCTTCTGGAACCAGGTCGTGAGCGCCACGGATCTCGCGATCCTGACCGTGATGTACCTGATCACCGCCGCGGGGATCACGGTGGGCTTCCACCGCATGCTCACCCACCGCTCCTTCCGCACCCACAAGGCGACCGAGTACGCCTTCGCCGTGCTCGGCACGATGGCGGTCCAGGGCTCGGTGATCGCCTGGGTGGCCGACCACCGCAAGCACCACGCCCACACCGATGTCGAGGGCGATCCGCACAGCCCGCACGTCGGCCACGGCGAGGGCGTCGGCGGCGTCCTGCGCGGCCTCTGGCACGCCCACACCGGCTGGTTGCTCTCCGAGCACGGCCGGGCCGACTGGAAGAAGTACGCGCCGGATCTCTACGAGGATCCCAGCATGCGCCTGATCAACAGACTCTTCATCCCGCTGGTGGTGCTCGGCCTGGCGATTCCGGCACTGGTCGGCTATCTGCTCACCGGCGCCCTGCCGGGTGCGGCGACGGGACTGCTCTGGGGAGGCCTGGTCCGGGTCTTCTTCGTCCACCACGTCACCTGGAGCGTCAACTCGATCTGCCACTTCCTCGGTTCACGCCGCTTCGAGGTGGAGGACCACTCGACCAACGTGTTCTGGCTCGCCGTCCCCTCCCTCGGAGAGTCCTGGCACCACAACCACCACACGTTCCCCCGCTCCGCGGAGCACGGCCTGCGGCGCTGGGAGCTCGATCCGTCCGCCCTGATCATCCGCGCGATGGAGCGGCTGGGGCTCGCCTGGAACGTGATCCGGATCGCGCCCGAGCGCCAGCAGGCGAAGCTCGCCACGGCCAGCCAGGCAGCGCCGAGCGAACCTCAAGCCGCTTCTTAGCGCGATCTCAGCCTCCTCTCAGGCCCGGCTGGCTTGATGGTCGGCGAGCCCGGCGCGACCGGGACACGACAGAAGGAGCAGCTGATGAACAAGAAGAGAGGCATCACGGTCCGCTTCGGGCCGCTGGGCCTGTCCCTGTTGGCCGCCGGGGTGACGGCGGTCGGCTTGGCGGCGGTGTCAGTGGCCGACAGCGGCGGAAGCGGCGAAGGCAGGGACGGCGGTAACCGCGGCAGCGGCGCCCGCACCTTCGAGATGCACGGACCACCCGGCAGCGCGCCCGGCGTGGCGATCATGGGCGAGGAGCTCTCCAGCGAGGACAGGCAGAAGCTGGAGGACTTCCGGCAGTGCATGGAGGACAACGGCGCGCCGGCGCCTCCCGAGCCGGGCAAGATCGATCCGAGCGACGGTCCGCCGGAGCCGCCGAGCGCGACCGACCGGGAGAAGCTCGAAAAGGCCTTCGAGGCCTGCAAGAGCAAGCTGCCCGAGAAGCTCCAGGACGCCGGACCGCCCGGCCTCCACACGTTCCGCTGCGGGCCTGGCGCGCCTGGCGAGCAGGGCGATGGCCGCGAGCAGGGCCGCAACCAGAACCAGAGCAATCAGTCGGGCACGCAGTCGAGCGGCTCGGCGGCCTGAACAGACTCGTCCATCACAAAACGGCGCCGGTGGCGCGGCGCCCCATACGCATCCATCCCCAGCGAACGGGCCCCGGGCGGGGCCCGTTCGCGTTCAATGAAGGATTGGGGCCGCTATAGGGGACTCAATCCTTCAGTTGCCGTTGACGCCGCTTAGCCGAGCGCCTCGAACTCGTCGTCGGTCAGCTCGAGCTCGAGCGCGGCGAGGTTCTCGCGCAGGTGCTCGATCGAGGTGGTGCCCGGGATCGGCAGCATCGCCGGCGAGCGCCGCAGCAGCCAGGCGAGCGCGATCTGTTCCGGCGTCGCGCCGCGTCGCTCCGCGATCTGCGCGAGGGCCGGCGGGCCGTCGCCCTTGAGCGGGTAGTAGGGGACGAAGACGATCCCGTTCTCCTCGCAGTAGTCGACGACGTCGTCGTAGCGCCGCTCGGCGACGTTGTAGTGGTTCTGCACGGCGGCGATCGGGACGACCTCGCGCGCCGCCTCGACCTGCCCGACGTCGACGGCGGAGATGCCGACCTCCTTGATCTTCCCGGCGTCGCGGTACTCGGCGATCGCGCCGAGGCTGACCTCGAGCGGCGTCTCGGCAAGGACTCGGTGCAGGTAGTAGAGGTCGATCACGTCGGTCCGCAGCCTCTCGAGGCTCTGCTCGATCTGGGCGCGGAGCTCCTCGGGGCTGCCGCTGCCGCTGTAGCCCCCCTTGGTGGCTACCACGAGCCCGTCGGGCTTCGGGGAGAGCGCCTCTCCGATCGCCCGCTCGCTGTCGCCGCCGCTGTAGCTGTGGGCTGTGTCGATCAGCCCGAGCCCAGCCTCGACCGCCTCGCGCAGGAAGGCGTGGTGCTCGGGCGTCGAGCCGAGCCGGTTGGTACCGAGGCCGATCCGCGCGACTTCGGTGCCCGCGACGGTCAGCGTCACCCCGGCAAACCGACCGACTCGAGCGCGGTCGAGATGTCCGAGTAGATGGTGAAGCTCGCCACCTTGCGGTCGCGCTGCTCGAGCACGTGCGCGAGCGGGACGTCGAGGTCCACGCCGCTCTCCTTCTGCGTGATCTGCAGCCGGCCGAGCACGACCCAGCGGCCGTCGCGGGCTGCTCGCAGGCCCTCCGGCTGGAAGCGGTCCCGCTCGAAGAGCTCCTCGATGTCCGCCCGCCAGCGCTTGTAGCCGCGGATCCCCTTGTAGGTCTTGTCGTCGATGAAGACCGTTTCCATGCGGATCTGGAAGTCCGGGTGCAGAAGCGCCTCAAGTCCCTGCCCCCCACGGTCGATTTCATCGTAGATGCGCCTCACCGCCTCCAGCGCGGAGCCGGTGTCCGCCTCCTCCATCGCCGCATTGAACTGACGCTCAAGCGTTTCGACGTCGTGCTGGTCGTACATATGATGGTTTCCAGTATCTCCCCAGTAGTACGGATTCGCCTCGGCGCCGCCTGCGGCAAGCTATCGGAGCCATCGCGGAGGGAACGTTCAGCATGAAGGGGGTGGACAAACCGGCGGGGACCGGTGACGTCGTCGACCCCGAGTTCGAGGCTCGGTTGGCCTCGATCAAGGTCGGCATCTGGCTCTCGGCGATCGTGGCTCTCGGCGGCGCGGCCTACGCCCTCGCCACGTGGGACGACCCCAACCGGGGCTGGATCCTCGCCGCGATCGGGTTGGCCCTCCTGAGCGTCCCGCTGCTGGCGTTCCTGCCGCTCGAGCGGATCATCCGCGGTCCGCTGCGCGAGCCGTTCTTCGTCGCCTGGTCGGTGGCCGACATCGCCCTGATCGCCGTCTGCGCCGGTCTCGACGGCGGCTCCGAGAGCGCGATCACGCTTCTGCTGGTGCTGCCCTTCCTCTTCGCCGCCCTCACCTATCCGGTGAGGGCGATCGTGGTCGTCGGAATCGTGGATCTGGCCGCGCTCGCCGTGCTGGCCTTTGCGGTGGGCGGCGGCCTCCCCTTCGAGGGCTTCGGGGTGTTCGCCGCGCTCTGCGTGGCGCTGCTCGCCGGCTGGGAGGCGCGGAGCCAGGCTCGGCGGCGGCAGCAGCTGGCCGTAGCGGCGAGCGCGCTGGTCAGCAGCGAGGAGTCGAGCCGTCTCCAGGCCCAGCAGCAGAGCGCGGTCGCCCGCTTCGGGCAGCAGGCGCTGGAGGGCACCGACATCGACGAGCTCGCGCGGGAGGCGTGCCGGATCCTGAGCGACGTCCTCGATGTCGACTACGGCCTCGTCTTGAAGCTCCTCCCACGCGGCGATGAGCTCCTGGTGGTGGCGGCGGTCGGGCTGTCCGAGGAGCTGATCGGCGAGGCGCGCGTCCCGGCCGACTACCGCTCGCAGTCCGGATATGCGCTCGCCACGGGCGAGCCCACGGTGGTCAACGACTGGAACATCGAGACGCGCTTCCAGCAGTCCGAGCTCCAGGCGAAGCAGGGCATCCAGAGCGCGGGGATCATCCTCATCAGGGTGAAGGAGGAGCCCTTCGGCGTGATCGGGGCGGGCTCGCGAGAGCTCCACCGATTCACGCAGGCGGACGTCAACTTCATGCAGGCGATCGCCAACGTGCTCGCCAACGCGGTCGAGCGTCGCCGCACCGAGGAGCGGACCCAGCACGAGGCCCTCCACGACGCCCTCACCGGACTCCCAAACCGCAGCCTCTTCTTTGATCGCCTCCAGCACGCCCTCTCGGTGGCTGAGCGCCGGCGGACACCGGTCGCGGTGCTCTTCCTCGACCTCGACCAGTTCAAGCTCGTCAACGACAGCCTCGGGCACGCCGCCGGCGACGAGCTGCTCGCAGCGATCGCTCCCAGGATCGAGCAGGCCCTGCGCCCGGGCGACACCGTCGCCCGCTTCGGCGGCGACGAGTTCGCGGTGCTCGCCGAGGATGTCGGCAACGAGCACGGGGCGATTCGGATCGCCGAGCGGATCGCGGAGGCGCTCGCCCGCCCACTGATCCTGCGAGAGCGCGAGTACTTCGTCAGCGCCAGCATCGGCATCTCGATCGGATCCGGTGCCGAGGAGCCCGAGGCTCTGATTCGCGACGCCGATGCCGCTCTCTACCGGGCCAAGGACCACGGCCGGGGCGGCTACGAGATCTTCGACGAGGTGATGCGCTCGCGGGTGATCGAGCACATGCAGACCGAGAACGATCTGCGGCGGGCCCTCCAGCGTCAGGAGTTCGTCCTGCACTACCAGCCGGTCGTCTCCATCGCCGACGGCTCGGTCGTCTCGATGGAGGCCCTGCTCCGCTGGGACCACCCGGAACGCGGCCTGATCGGCCCCCTGGCGTTCATTCCCGTCGCCGAGGAGTCCCGGCTGGTCGTGCCGATCGGGCGGTGGGTGATCGAGCAAGCCTGCCGGCAGGCGGCGAGCTGGCAGCAGCTCCAGCCGGACGCCGCCCCGGTCAGCGTCGCCGTCAACCTCTCGGCCCGCCAGCTCGCGGATCCCGAGCTGATCCCCCACGTCGAGGGATCGATCAGCGCGAACGGGATCGAGCCATCGAGTCTCTGGCTCGAGCTCACCGAGGGCACCCTGTTGGCTGATATCGCCCACGTCGAGCGCGCCCTGGAGGCGCTCGAGCGGCTCGGGGTGCGGCTGGTCCTCGACGATTTCGGAGTCGGCTTCTCCTCGCTCGGCTACCTGAAGCGGCTGCCGCTCTCGATGGTCAAGCTCGACCGCAGCTTCGTGGAGAACGTCGCCGACAGCGAGCACGACGCGGCGATCGTGCGCGCGGTCAGCGAGATGGCGGGGACGATCGGGATCGGCGTCGTCGCCGAGGGCATCGAGACCGAGGAACAGGTCCGGGTCGCCCGCGACCTCGGCTGCGGCTACGCCCAGGGCTTCCACTTCGCCGAGCCGGTCCCGGCCTCCTACGTCGAGCGCCTGCTCGCCGCTCAGATGCCCGTCTCGCGCTGATTGGCCGGGCCCGCGACCGGGAATAAGGGCGCGAGGGATGACGGGCAGCGGCACCGCAACGATCGGCGGCAACGCACCGATACCGCCACCTGGCTGGGCGCGACCGACGGATCGGATCGTGGCGAGGCTCCGTGCCCGGTCCATCGACGACAAGCTGCTCAGAGGCGCGGCCGACGGGAGCCCCGTGGTCCTGGTCCGGAGAGCGCGGCTCGTCCGGCGCCGCTATCGAGCGCGGGTTGCGGCCTCCCTGCGCAGACTGATCGACGCCGCTCGACGAAGTCAGATGAACCTCTTTTCCGCCAAGCTTCCGCTCAAGGTCGATGACGTACTCGCCAGCGCGCCGCTGATCCTCACCCTGGCCGACGAACTCGAGCGGGAGGAGAGCGTGAGCCCTCGCGGCGTCATCCTGGCGGACCGGCTGGTCACCGATGGGGACTCGCCCGTTTATGGACTGGACCCCATTCACCACCCTCCCGAGGAGACCGTGGAGTCGACGGTGAAGCGGGCCCGCGCCGCCCTGCATCTGGGGTGAGCCGTCGCCCGGCGGCACTGCCCGCTGTGGGTAGCATGTGACCGACCTTCGGGGGAAGAGGGGATTCGTGTCCGCAACTCCGAGCGCAGACATTCCACAGTTCGAGATCAGTTCCGGGCCCGGCCCGGATGACGTCTACCTTGTCCGCGTCGCCGGGGAGGTCGACATGTCCCACGAGGAGGAGCTGCGGGCGGAGCTGCGCAGCGCGGTCGAAGCCGCGGCGGAGGGCATCGTCGTCGACCTGACCGAGTGTGAGTTCATCGACTCGAGCGCGATCCGCGCTCTGCTGCTCTCACGCAAGGAGAAGAACCCGGAGCACGGACCCGAGAGGCTCGCCGTCGCCGCCTCTAGCGATCAGATCCTGCGCATCCTCTCGGTGATGGGCCTCGACCAGGTTCTCCTGATCAAGCCGACGGTCGGCGAGGCCGCGGCCGCCCTTTCGGACTGACCCGGGAGAGCTGACGCGTCGCCTGACGACGCGTTGCCGCGGTGGACGATCCGTACAAGATCCCTGGCAATCCCCCGATTTGCGGAAATCGCTCTTGACGGGGGTCAGCCCCCGGGAATAGTGTCCGGCTTAGGGCTTCACGCCTCGACATAGGCCCCCTGACATGGATGTAGCGGGGCCGCGACGGAGGGAGTGGAAGTGACACCACCGGAGGACGTTTCGGACGCCGATCAGGTGAGGCGCGACGAGCGGCGGCTCGCGGAAATGGGGTACAAGCAGGAGCTTTCGCGAGGCTGGAGCTCGTTCACCAACTTCGCCATCTCGTTCACGATCATCTCAGTGCTTGCGGGGACGTTCACCACGTTCTCGTTCGCCTGGCTGCACGGCGGCCCGATCATGGCCTCGATCGGCTGGCCGGTAATCTGCTTCTTCGTGCTGATGGTCGGCTTCTCGATGGCCGAGCTGACCTCGAAGTACCCGACAGCCGGCGGCCCCTACTGGTGGGCCCACGACCTCGGCGGCAAGGGCTGGAGCTGGATGACCGGCTGGTTCAACATCGTCGGGCTGGTCGGGATCGTCGCCTCGGTGGGCTACGGCTGCGCCTTCTTCCTCTTCAACCTGCTTGCCCTCTACGGCGTCGACATCTTCGGCGTCAACTTCGGAGACGACATCCACATCCTCAGCGAGACCTGGCTGCTCTTCGCGATCATCATGGTGCTCTACACGCTCGTGAACATCTTCGCCGACCGGATCCTGGCGCTGATGAACAACATCTCGGTCGGCTGGCATCTGCTCGGCGTCGCGGTGATCCTCGCCCTGCTGATCTTTGTGCCGGACGATCATCAGAGCGTCGGCTTCGTCTTCGGGGAGCGCTTCAACGAGAGCGGCACCCTCGGCGGCGACACCGGCGGCCTCGGCTTCTGGTTCCTGGTCGCGCCGGTCGGCTTCCTGCTCGGGATGTACACGCAGACCGGCTACGACGCGTCGGCACACACGGCCGAGGAGACCAGAGGCGCGGCGGTGGGCGCCGCACAGGGCGTCTGGCGGTCGATCTTCTGGTCGGCGGTGATCGGCTGGCTCGTCATCCTTGGCTTCCTCTTCGCCGCCAACGACGTGACGGCGGTCAATGACGAAGGCGGCGCCGTTTTCGGCATCTTCAACTCGGCGCTCGACTCCTGGGCCGCGAAGATGGTGGTCCTGATCGCGACCGTCGGTCAGTTCTTCTGCGGGGCAGCGGGCCTGACCAGCGCCTCGCGGACCTGGTACGCGTTCTCTCGCGACCGCGCGATCCCGGGCTGGAACGTCTTCCGGCGCGTCAACCGCGACCGGGTGCCTTTCAACGCGGTGATCGCGGTCTCGGTGTTCTCGCTGCTGATCGCAATCCCGGCGCTGTTCGGGAAGAACGACATACCGTTCGCATTCTTCGCCCTTACCGGGATCTGCACGGTCGGGCTCTACCTCGCCTACATCATCCCGGTGTATCTGAGGTTCAGGGCTGGCGACTCGTTCCAGCCTGGTCCCTGGAATCTCGGCCGCCGCTACCGGCTGGTCAACCTCCTGGCGATCCTGTTCGTGGTGGTGGTCGTCTACGCGCTCGATCTACCGTACGACCCCACTGGCCTGCCCTGGAATGAGGAATTCGACGCCGCGAACGTGAACTACACGCCGTTGGCGATCATCCTGCCGCTGATCTTCGGCGTCTGGTACCTCATCTCGGCGAAGAACAAGTACCAGGGCCCGGTGAAGACGCTCGAAGAGGACGTCGTAACTGCCGACTAGGAAAGGCGAGAGCAAGCCATGAACAAGACGGACAGGAGCATCGGCGAGAAGGACTTCGCCATGGGGGCCGGAGTCCTCGGGCTGATCGCTCTGCTGGCGATCATCCTGGCGATCGTCTCCTAAGCCGCGCGGCCGCCCGCACCCAGCGGGGCGCGGAGCGCAAGCCGCCGAAAGGAGCCGCGCTTGGCGCGGCTCCTTTTTGGTGCGGGACCCCGCGTTAGCGGGGGTCGAGTGCTTCGGTGGCCTTGACGAACTCCTGCCAGCGCCCGAGCTCAGCCGTGCGCCAGCTCTCGTCCCGCTCGGGCTCAACCCGGCGGTCCGCGGGAAGCAGCCCCGGCAGGTCGGTGAGCGAGCCGATCACGCCCGCTCCAACCCCGGCGAGAGCGGCGGCGCCAAGCACGGTGGCATCGACGCCCGCTGCCTCGACCGGCGCCCCGATCGAATCGGCCTGCAGCTGCAGCAGCAGCGGCTCGTTGGTGAGTCCGCCATCGACTCGCAGGGTTTCCACGGGCGCCGTCTCGCGGATCGCCTCCACCACGTCGGCGACCCGCCAGGCGATGCCCTCGAGCGCGGCCCGCGCGACGTGCTCGCGCGTCGTCCCGCCGTAGATCCCCGAGATCACGGCGCGCGCGCTCGGCCGCCACCAGGGAGCCCCGATCCCGGCCAAGCCGGGCAGCACCCTGGCTCCGGCAGAGGTCTCCGCCTCGCGGGCCAGCTTGCTGAGCGCGGGCGGGTCCTCCGCGATGCCGAGCTGGTTGCACATCCACTCCAGCATCGCCCCGGCGGCGAAGACGCCGCCGTCGAGCGCGTACTCGACCTCACCGTCGATGCTCCAGGCGACGGTCGGGAGCAGGCCGCCGGCGGGCTTCGGGACGTCCCCGCCGACGTGGGCGAGCACGAATACACCGGTGCCGTAGGTTGCCTTGACGCGACCGGGCTCGACGCAGGCCGCACCCGCGAGGGCCGCCTGCTGATCGACGACCTGGCCCCGGAAGGGCAGCTCGACCGGCCAGCTCTCGTGCCGGAGGGTGCCTAGATCCCCAGCCGTGTCGCGCACCTCGGGCAGGACCTCGATCGGCACGCCGAAGATCTCGCAGAGGCGCTCGTCGAACGCCCCGGGCCTGTCGATGCGCTGCAGCTGGGTGCGTGAGGCGGTCGCGGGCTCGGTGGCGAAGCCCGCGCCGAGGCGGTCGCAGAGGAAGGAGTCGACGGTCCCCATGCGCAGCCTGCCGTCCTCGCGGGCCTTCCTGACGTCGTCGTTGTGGCGCAGCAGCCAGGCCAGCTTGGCCGCGGAGAAGTAGGGGTCGAAGGGGAGGCCGCTGAGCTCCTTGACCTCGTCCTCGTGTTCGGTGAGCTCGTCGAGGACATCCTGCGAGCGCTTGTCCTGCCAGACCACGATCGGGCTGAGCGGGGCGCCGGTCTCGCTGTCCCAGGCGAGCACAGACTCGCCCTGGTGGTCGAGCCCGCAGGCGACCACCTCGCCGTCGGCGCCATCGAGCAATTCGGCGATCGATTCCGTGACGACCGCGAGCACCTCGTTGCCGTCCTGCTCGACCCAGCCCTCCTCGGGATGGCGGTTGACCTTGTCCCGGCGCGCCTCGGAGACGGGCTGCAGCCGCAGGTCGAAGAGCGCAGCCTTAACGCCGGTGGTCCCCTCGTCGATGCCGAGCAACATCCCGTCGCTCATTTCCCGCACCCTATTCGCCGGACGCGGCGCGCGGGCTACCCAACATCGACGATCACGGGGCCGCCTGCAGGGTCGACCCCCGCGGCCCAGCCCGCCGGGATGTGCGCCGATCGGCCGGGGACGAGGCGGCCGACGCGTCCTCGCCACAGCTGCCGCCCGTCCTGGCGGACCCGGATATGGGCCCGGCGAACGAAGTCGCGGGACCGGAGCAGGAAGCGGTCGCGCGGCGGATCGTGGCCAGCGGCCACCAGGAGGTTGGGCGTGACCCAGGCGATCGGATCCCGCGCGATGACCCGGACTCGCGACGGCCAATCGCGGGCGCCGCGCAGGTAGGCCGCCACCGAGGGCGCTACGTGACGGCCGTCGAGCGCGCAGATGTCGGCTGTCTCGGCCGGGTGCAGCAGGTTCCCCGTCGCGAAGACGCCGGGGCGCGTCGTGCGCAGCGCCTGGTCGACCAACGGACCGAGCGAGCCGGGGTCGAGCTCGCAGCCGGCCATCACCGCCAGCTCATGGTCGGGCACCCAGTCCGCGGTGAAGATGACCAGATCGCACTCGACCATCCGGGTACTGCCGGAGTCGAGCTCGGTGAGCTCGACAGACTCGACGCGCTCGTCGCCGTGGATTGCGCTGACCGCGGTGCGCGGCCAGACCGGCGCCCGGTAGCGGACCGCCGCACCCACCCGGAAGGCTGCCAGGGACTGATGCTTGGGGAGATCGGTGACCAGTCCGGCGACCGAGGCGCCCGCGTGCGCCAGGGTGGCAACCGCCGAGAAGCTGACGTGCTCCGCCCCGACGATCACCGCCCGACTGCCGACCCTCTCGCCCCGCAGGTGGACGAACTGCTGCAGCGTGGAGGTCGTCATCACGCCGGCGGGCCGCGAGCCCGGCACCAGCCGCGCCGAGCGCGGCCGCTCCCGGCAGCCGGTGGCCAGGACCACCGCGGGCGGCACGAGCTCCCAGCGGCCCTTGGGCCCGGTCAGCTTCAGCCCCCGTTCCTCCACCCAGCCCGTGACCATCGTCTCCGCCAGGACCTCGACGGCGGCCTCCTTAGCCAACTCCCGATAGCGCGCCGCGTAACGCGGCCCGGAGAGCACGGTGCGCAGGTCGCGCAGGCCGAAGCCGGTGTGGTCGGAGTGGCGCGGGATGCCGCCCGCCTCCCGCTCGCGCTCGATTACCGTCACCGGTCCGATGCCGAGCCCGCGCAGCTCGATCGCGGCTGCGAGCCCGGACGGCCCACCGCCGACGATCACCGGTCCGTCATCAATCGCCATCCGAGTCCCC
>DATFOK010000069.1:0-15381 GCA_035265665.1 Solirubrobacterales bacterium
GTCTCCGCCGGATACTGGCTGCGCCACTCGCGGAAGTTCTCGACACCCTCGAAGCGCTCGCCCGACTGCGGAAACTCGAGCACCGCGTCCTCGCGGTACATCTCGTGGGAGAGCACAGGATCGCCGGCGTGCTCGAACTGCTGCTCGAGCATCGCCTTGACCGTGGCGGCATCCATCGGCAGAACTAAGGCGTTTCAGCTGGCTGGGAGCGGCCGAGCAGCCGCGGCCGCAGCCGCCAGCCGAGCCAGTGAAGGGGAAGCGACGGCACGATGGTGAAGACGAGCAGCACTATGTGCGGATCTGGCAGCTCGACCTTGGGCTCGGCTTCGCCCCCGAGCTCGAAGCCGAGCAGGATGCCGACGCCGAAAAGCGTGCCGGCGACGAGACCGCGAAGCAGGGCATCGTTCCGGCGGGCGTACTGGACGCCGCCCCCGATTCCGCCGAGCAGGGCGAGGACGACGCCGATCAAGTAGAGCGGCTCCGAGATTCCCAGGGCGAGCCCGCAGAGCAAGCCGAACGCCAATGGGAGCAACGCCCCTTCGAAGAGGCGGCGGGCGGGCGACATCTCGGCCCACTGGGGCACGACGTACCTCACGGCACCGCGTCTCCGGCTCTCATCCCGGCGCGGACCCTAGCGGGCTTGCGCCGCGAACCTCGCCTCGAGGTTCGAGACCGTCTTGCCCAGCGCGCGCCGGATCCCGCGTCTGAGCACGAGGCGATCGAAGAGGCCGCGCGCCCCGCGGCGCGGGACGTACTCGACCACGAGTCGATAATCGAGACCGCCTTGGCCATCGTCGGCGAAGTGTCGCTCGTGGTGAGCCTCCGGCAGACCGGACTGCGTCGTCGCGTACTCGACCAGCCGGTAGGGCTCGATCCGTTCCAGCATCATCGCCATCTCCGTTTTCCTGCCGAGCAGGCGAAGAGCGAGCCGGGCCCTGTCTCCGGGCTCCTTCCACCGCGATCCCGGCTCGATGCCGACGAGATCGGGCCAGTAGTCGGGCCAGTTGCTGAGATCGGTGATGTATTCGAAGCCCTCGCGCAGCCCGACGCTGAAGTGATGGGCGAGCTCGACCCGAACCGGATCTCGCCCTAAGGAGTTCACAGGACCCGGATCATCCCATCTGGGCGCAAGTCGTAGTCGAGGGGTTCGCGCATCCCGGGCGTATAGGCGTGAATCGAGAGGGCCACGCCGTGCGCCGGGTCATGCCGGACCCGGTGGATGTAGTCCGGTCCGAAGCTGAAGGTCGACTCGGCTCGCCGCGTGTGGGTGTGGTGGCGGATCACCCTCCCGTCGAGGGCTTCGACGACGTCCTCGACCAGCAGGCCGCTACAGATGAAGGCGGCGCCGCTGGCACCGCCGTGATCGTGGAGGCGGGTGTCCTGCCCCGCCGCCCAGCCGAACAGCCCGATCTCCACGGCGTTGGTCTTGTAGAGGGTCCGATGGCTGCGGCGCTCGAGGTCGAAGTCCACCGCGTGGCCCCAGAGCCAGGGCGAGCGGCCGATGTCGGTGACGATCCCCTCGAGCTGCTCGACGCTCACCGGCGATGCCGTGAGCAGGTTCTCGTCAAACCACTTCGGGAGCGCCACTGCCGCGCTGCGGGTCAAGGTCGCCATGGTCGTCCTCCTTTCTGGATCGGTCCCTCCGAAGCTCGCTCGCGATCGCCTTGGCCGAGCGCCTCGCCTGCTTGCCCATGTACCCGAGGCCTCCAGGGCGCGCGAGGTAGCCCACGAAGCGCAGGCCCGGGGCGGCCGGCCGTGGAGCGAGCGCCTTCGGCATGCCCCGTTCGCCGAGCACGTCGAGATGTCCGACCAGCGGCTCCAGCCCACGCCGGTACCCCGTCGCGCAGATCACCGCCTCGGGCTCGATCCGCACGCCGTCGGCGAGCTCGACCCAGGTCGAGCCGAGCGAGGTGACCGCCGTGACGACCTCGATCCGGCCCTCCTTGATCGCCTCGATCACCTCGCCGTCGACGATCGCGGGCACCTTGCCCCGTTTCCGAACGTCGGCGAAGACCCCGGTCTCCGGCCGGCCCAGCCCGTATTCGGTCAGGTCACCGAGGTCCATCCGCGCGGCGAAGCGCGCGATTCGATCGGCGAGCCCGGTCGGCAGGTGCCAGAGCCAAGTGGCGATCAGGTCGCCCGGGACAGGGCCGGGTCCCTGGCGCAGCAGGACGTTGGGTGGGGTGCGCACCGCGAGCCAGACCTTTCCGGCACCGCCCTCCGCCAGCTCGTGGGCGATCTCCATTCCGGAGCTCCCGGGTCCGACCACGACGACACGCTTGCCCTCGAATGGCCGCGGGTTCCGGTACTGGCTCGAGTGGATCAGCTCCCCCTTGAAGTCCTCGCGGCCGGGCCAGTCGGGCACGACGGGGCCCCGATCGAGCCCGGTGGCCACGATCAGCTGCCGGGCTCGAAGCTCACCGGCGCTGGTTCGGACGACCCAGCCCCTTTCGTCGCGCTCGATCCGCTCGACGCGCGTGCCGAGGCGTAGGTCCATGCCCTCCTCGCCGGCATGGCGCTCGAGGTACTCGATTACCTGGTCACGGCTTGGGAAGGTCGGCGTGCCCTTCGGGTAGGGACGACCCGGCAGTTGGGAGAAGCGACGCCAGGTGTTGAGGTGGAGGCTGTCGTAGCGCCCCCGCCACGACGAGCCGACCTCCTCGGCCTGGTCGAGCACGACCGCCGACAGCCCGGCGTCCTTGAGCGCCAGGGCGGAGGCAATCCCGCCCGGACCGGCCCCGACAACCACGACATCGTGCTCTTGATTCATTCCTTTCCCCTCGCTCACTCGATTTCGAGAGAGAAGCTATGCCGCGACCCCCATGCGCGCATCGGATGAACCACCCAAATCTCGGCTGGGCCGAGTGGGTGATTTCACCCAGATGACAGTCCGACGAGCCCGTGCTCGTGCGCGTAGGTGGTCGCGGCGGCTCGGGAGGAGACCCCGAGCTTGGCGTAGATATTGCTCACGTGCCGGTCGACCGTCCTGACGCTGAGGACCAGGTCGGTCGCGATCTGTTTGTTCGTCTCCCCGGCGGAGAGCAGCCGCAGAACCTCGAGCTCGCGCTTCGTGAGCGCATGCGAGTCGGGGGCGGGGCCGTGGCCGGAGGACCCCTCGACCCGGGCGAGATCGGTGGCGGCGCCGAGCCGGGCGAAGGTCTCCCGCGCGGCCTCCAGCTCTAGCAGCGCGCCGTCCTCGTCCCCGAGGTTCCTGCAGGCGAGCCCGATCAGCTCGCGAGCCCTGGCTGACTCGTAGGGCGCCGCCAGTCGCCGCCAGAGGTCGTTCGCGCGGCGGAGCGAGGCGAGCGCCGCCTGCGAGCTTCCCACCGCAACCCCGACCTGTCCGCGTGCCTGCGCCGCCATCGCGGCGAGGGCTCCGGGCTCCTCCTCGGTCTGGGCGATCGAGTCGAGCTCGGCGCACGCCTGCTCCGCCGCCTCGAGATCCTCGACCGCTGTCATGATCTCGATGTAGGCCGGCAGCAGGCTCGCCCGCTTGCCCGGCTCGCCGGCCTCCGAGATCACCCTGCGGATCGCCGTCTCCGCAGCCCGCTCGTTGCCCTGGGCCAGCCTGAGCAGGGCGAGCCCCGGCTGCGGCTCCCAGCCATGGGCGCTCGCCTCGCGGTAGGCCTCCTCGGCATCCGAGTGCTCGCCGCGCAGGCGATGGACCTCCGCGCGCTGGTAGTGGGCCTCGCCGGCCGCAACGGGGTTCTCTCCGGTCAGGCAACGCTCGGCCGCCCGCTGCGCCTCCTCGATCGCCTGCTCCCAGGAGCCGTCCATCCGCATGATCTGGGCGCGATGGACCAGGCAGCGACCGGTGAAGGCGACCAGATCGGGCTGGCCCTTGCACCACTCGGTCAGGGCAGTCGTCCACTCTCGGGCGCGGCGAAGGTCGTGCGCCTCCTCGCAGGAGAGGATGACGCCGCAGTAGACGATCCCGGCGGGGATGGGCGAGAGCTCGCCCGCGAGCACCGCGACCATCGCCAGGTCGAGGAGCGCCAGCCCCTCGCGGAGCCTGCCCAGGCCGATCAGAGCGCCCCCTTGCGCGAACGACCCCATTGATAAGAGGTCCGCATCGCCGAAGCGCTCGCCGATCGCCGCCGCCTCGGCAGCAGTCGCCGCGGCGGCTTCCAAGTCGCCCGTCGCCTCGTGCTCGAAGATCCGCGGAATGAGGAGGTAGCCGCGCTCGATGCAGTCGGTCGCCTCCCGGTCGAGCAGCCGCTCCGCGCGTCCGAGCCATCCGCTCGCCTGCCCAAGCTCACCGCGCACGGCGAGGCTGAATCCGATCCAGAAGGCGCAGCGGACCGCCGCGACCCCATTTTCGGACTCGATGTGCCCCCGATACGCGCGCTCCATGTGCTCCCGGAACTCCTGCTCGCTGCCGAGCATGTACGCCGAGGTCGCGAGCAGCTCGAGGTCATCCGGCTCGAGCGGATCCGCGCGGTCGGCGCCGGTCAGCGACTCGTAGGCATCGCGCCACGCCTGGCGGGCATAGGACTCACGCCCCTCTGCGAGTTTCCCAGCGCTCTCCACCGCCTTCGATTATGTCGCGGGCTATCTCCTACGGGCATGCTTCACGAGCTGGTTCTTCCTGCAGATCGGCGAGGCGTTTCTCGATCACGTCAAGGCGCACGTGCGGAAAGAGTCCGTAGCCGGGCGGCGGGTCGTCCTGATCGATGTAGTCACGGACCCAGAAGCCGTACTCGCCGTGCAGGAGGCGAGCGCCCCGCTCCGCGCTGAGCGGTTTGAAGGCCGAGTCGGCAAGATCCAGCGCCGCGGCGTCGAGGTGGGAGAGCACCGGCTCCAGCCGCGCTGCGTCCCATTCGCTCCAGTCCCCGACGTCGCGCCCGTAGGAGGTGCCGTCGCAGTGGGCAACGAACCCGCAGTCGGCGAGCTCGCGCGCCCGGCGCAGCTCCGCCTCCCGCGCGAGGCGCGAGCCGCGGAACGCCCCCAGGTCCTCATACAGGTCGGGGCGCAGCCGGAGTGCGAAGCGCTTGACGAGTCGCGCCGAGCGGTAACCGCTGAGGTGCTGCTCGAAGCGAGTCTCGGGATCCCGGGCGCTCGAGCCGACGTAGACCCAGGGGATCCGGGGGTCTCGGCGGCGACCGGCTTCGCGACCGAGCTCGATCACGTAGACCCAAGCAGGCATCGCCAACTGCTTCGACGGCGCCGGGAAGGCGCCTCCAGCCGACTCAGTCGATGGTCCAGGTGTCGCCCGAGCGCAGCAGAGCGGTGAGGTCGTCGTCGCCAATGCCCTCCCGCGTAGCCTCCAGCTCCTCGCCGACCCCCTCGGCGTAGGTCGGCCGGTCGCTCGAGCGGATCACGCCGATCGGCGTGGGGCCGATCGGTCGGTCGGCGAGACGTGCCAGGGCGTACCCCAGGCTCGGGTCGTCGGCGTCGTGGACAACCAGGGCGTCCCCGCCCACCTCGCCTACCTCGGCGATCTCGAGCCGCCCGTTTGACGAGCGCACCACCCCGCGCTCGCCCTCGGCGCCGAAGCGGATCGGCTGCCCGTCGACGAGGCGGATCTGATTCGCCTCCCTGCCCTTGGCGCGAACCGCGTCGAAGGCGCCGTCGTTGAAGACGTTGCAGTTCTGGTAGATCTCGACGAAGGAAGAGCCGCGGTGGGCGGCGGCCGCACGCAAGACCTCGGTCTCATGGTCGCGGTCGGTATCGACGGTGCGGGCGACGAAGCTGGCGTCCGCACCAAGGGCCAGGGCGACCGGGTTGAAGGGGTGGTCCTGGGAACCGAAAGGCGTCGACTTCGTGACCTTGCCCTGCTCCGACGTGGGCGAGTACTGGCCCTTGGTGAGGCCGTAGATCTGGTTGTTGAAGAGCAGGATGTTGATCGGGACGTTGCGCCGCAGGGCGTGGATCAAGTGGTTGCCGCCGATGGAAAGCGAGTCGCCGTCGCCGGTCACGACCCAGACCGATAGGTCGGGCCGGGAGATCGCGAGGCCCGTGGCGAGCGCCGGGGCGCGGCCGTGGATGCCGTGCACCCCGTAGGTCGACATGTAATACGCGAAGCGGCCGGAGCAGCCGATGCCGGCGACGAAGACGATCTTCTCGGGCGGGATTCCCATCTCCGGCAGGAACTGCTGGACGGTGGCGAGGATCGCGTAGTCGCCGCAGCCCGGACACCAGCGCGTCTCCTGATCGGAGGCGAAGTCCTTCTTGGTCAGGGTCACGGCCGCCCCGTTGCCCTCGGCCTCGGGCGCCCCGCCGTTGGTTGGATGTCCGTTGACGTCGCTCACCGCTGGTCTCGCTCAAGGTGGGAGGTGATGACCTCGTCGAGCTCCTCGGCAAAGATCGGCAGGCCCTCGACCTTGTTGTAGCGCTCGGCGTCGACCAGGTACTCCGCCCGGATCATGCGCCAGAGCTGGCCGGTGTTTGTCTCCGGGATCAGCACCTTCTCGTAGGAGCGAAGCAACTCGCCGGTATTGGCCGGCAGGGGATTGAGGTGGCGGAGGTGCGCGCAGGCCACGTTGCCACCGCGGCGGCGGATGCGCCGGGCCGCGCCGGTGATGGCGCCGTAGGTGGAGCCCCAGCCGAGGACGAGCAATTCAGCCCCATCGGGATCGTCGGGAGCCAGCTCCCCAATCTCGTCGGCGATACCGGCCACCTTGGCGGCCCGAAGCTCGGTCATCCGAGCATGGTTGTCGGGCTCATAGGAGATGTCGCCCGTGACGTCCTCCTTCTCCAGGCCGCCGATCACGTGGGCGAGGCCGGGCGTGCCAGGCAACGCCCACGGCCGCGCGCCGCGCTCGTCCCGGGCGTAGGGTTGGAAGCCCTCGGCGTCGGACTCGCCCGCGAAGCCCGGATCGATCTCGGGCAGGTCGCCGACCTCGGGAAGCCGCCAGGGCTCCGATGAGTTCGCGAGGAAGGTGTCCGAGAGCAGAATCACGGGTGTGCGGTAGGTGATCGCGATTCGAGCCGCCTCCAGCGCGGCCTCGAAGCAGTCCGCGGGAGTCGAGGCTGCGACGATCGGCAGGTGCGACTCGCCGTGCCGGCCGTACATCGCCGTGAGCAGGTCGGCAGCCTCGGTCTTGGTCGGCATCCCGGTCGAGGGACCGGCGCGCTGGACGTCGATCACCAGCAAAGGCAGCTCGAGCGCCACGGCGAGCCCGATCGTCTCGGCCTTCAGGTCCATGCCCGGCCCGGCGGTCGCCGTGACGCCGAGGTGGCCGCCAAAGGCGGCGCCGAGCGCCATGTTGGCGGCGGCGATCTCGTCCTCGGCCTGGACGGTGCGAACACCGAACTTGCCCTGTCGTGAGAGCTCGTGGAGCAGCTCGGACGCGGGTGTGATCGGGTAGCTGGCGAGGAAGAGCGGCAAGCCGCTACGGACGCTGGCAGCAATCAGGCCGAGCGCGGTCGCGTTGGTCCCGTTGACGGCGCGATAGGTACCCGGCTCCGCCGGCGCGGCCTTCACCTGGTAGCTGACCTGGAGCAGCTCGGCGGTCTCGCCGAAGTTGAAGCCGGCCCGGAAGGCGGCGAGGTTGGCGTCTCGGATCGGCGGCTTCTCGGCGAACTTCTTCTCGATCCAGCGGATCGTCGAGTCGGTGGGCCGCCCGTACATCCAGGAGACGAGTCCGAGCGCGAAGAAGTTCTTCGAGCGGGCGGCGTCGCGCGAGCTGATCTCGATGCCCTCCGTCGCCCGGATCGTCATCGAGGTCATCGGCACCCGGAAGAGCTGGTAGGAGTCCAGCGAGCCGTCCTCGAGTGGATTCGAGTCGTAGTGGGCCTTGCCGAGGTTGCCCTTGGTGAAGCCGTCCTCGTTCGCGATCACGATCCCGCCGGGCTCGAGCTCGGCCAGGTTGGCCTTCAGCGCGGCCGGGTTCATCGCGACCAGCACGTTCGGTCGGCCGCCTGGGGTGAGGATCTCGCGCGAGGCGAAGTGGATCTGGAACGCCGAGACCCCGGCCAGGGTGCCCGCCGGCGCGCGGATCTCGGCCGGGAAGTCCGGCAGCGTGACCAGGTCGTTGCCGATCAGGGCCGTCTCGGCGGCGAACAGATTGCCGGAGAGCTGGATGCCATCGCCGGAGTCACCCGCGAAGCGGATGACGACCCTCTCCTTCTCTTCGACTGTCTTGTTCTCCACTGGCACGGACCCGCCCCAACCCAGGCCCGGCTTCCGAGTGTAGAGACCAACTCGGCTCGCGAGCGCGCCCGACAGGATCCGAACCTGTGACCTAGGGTCTTACGTACCCCTGTGGTGAACCGGTTGGGCCCCACGACCTCGATCTGCCCGCAGTGCAAGCGGCTGCTCGGCGCGCAGCTGCTCGAGCGCGAGGGGCGCGTCGTGCTCTCCCGAGTCTGCCCCGAGCACGGTCTCTTCGAGGCCGTCGTCTACGGCAGCGCCGAGCGCTATCTCGACGTCCAGCGCTTCAGCAAGCCCGGCGAGCATCCGCTCGAGCGCCAGACCGAGAGTGCGCGCGGTTGCCCTCACGACTGCGGGATTTGTCCCGAGCACGCCCAGCACACCTGCCTTGGGATCATCGAGGTGAACACCTCCTGCAACCTGGACTGCCCGATCTGCTTCGCGGACTCCAGCACCGGGCCCCAGGAGCACGGCTTCTCTCTCAGCCTGGGGCAGGTGGAGTCGATGCTGGATTCCTTCGTTCGCGCCGAGGGCGAGCCGGAGTCGGTGCAGCTCTCCGGGGGCGAGCCCTCGATCCATCCGCAGATCCTGGAGATGCTGCGCGCGGCGCGCGATCGCGGCATCCGGCTGGTGATGCTGAATACCAACGGCATCCGCCTGGCCCGGGACCCGCGCTTCGCCCCCGCGCTCGCCGAGATAGGTGTTCACGTCTACCTCCAGTTCGACGGCTTCAGCGAGGCGACCCAGCTCGCGATCCGCGGCAAGGCCCTGACCGAGGAGAAGGTGCGCGCGCTCGATCGCTGCGCCGAGGCTGGCGTCAGCGTCTCCCTCGCGGCGGCGGTGGAACGGGGAGTCAACGAGGAGGAGGTCGGGAAGATCGTGCGCTTCGGAATCGAGCATCCGGCGGTGACCGGGGTCTTCTTCCAGCCGGTCACGCACTCCGGGCGCTTCCGGGCGGACTCCGATCCGCTCGACAAGCTGACCAACCCCGACGTGATCGACGCGATCTGCGAGCAGCTGCCCGAGTGGTTCCGCGCTGACGACTTCGTCCCCGTGCCCTGCTGCTCGCCCACCTGCCGCTCGGCCACCTTCGCCCTCTACGACGGCGAGGACCTGGTGCCGCTGCCACGGCTGGTCGATGTCGAGGACTACCTCGACTACGTCACCAACAGAGCCGTGCCCGACCTCGAGGTGCGCGAAGCGCTGGAGGGCCTCTGGTCGGCCAAGGCGGCGGGCGGCAGCGGGCCCGTCGCCGAGCGCCTGGACTGCGTGGCCTGCGCGACCGGGATGCCGCCCGAGCTGCGCGAGGTCGCGGCGCGGGGCTTCATGATCGTCGTCCAGGACTTCCAGGACCCCTACACGCTCGACGTGGAGAAGCTCCGCAAGTGCTGCGTCTCGGAGATCACCCCCGACGGCCGCCTGATCCCCTTCTGCGCCTACAACTCGGTCGGCTATCGCGAGCAGGTCCGTCTCGAGCTGTCGCAAGCCAACGGCAAAGGACACGGAGCGCGTCGGTGAGCAGCCCAGGCTCAGCGGGAACCGCGGCCCTCCCCGCGGTCGAGGAGCTGCTCGCAGCCGGCGACGCCAAGGCCTGCTGCTCCGCCCTCTACGAGCACCCGGCGGTCCGCTGGCTTCTCGGCGACGAGCTTCACCCCGGTGGCGCGGCCACGACGCGCCGCGCCCTGGAGCTGATCGGCATCGGCGCCGGTGATCGCCTGCTCGACGTCGCCTCCGGAACCGGCGCCTCGGCGATCGTGGCGGCGCGGGCGTTCGGCTGCCGGGTCGCCGGCGTCGACTACGGCGCCGAGGCGGTCCGCGGCGCTCAGCGGGCGGCCGATGCCGCGGGACTTGGCGACAGGGTGAGCTTCAGGGTCGGCGATGCCGAGGCGCTGCCCTACGCCGACGGTGAGTTCGACGCCGTGCTTTGCGAGTGCTCCCTCTGCACCTTCCCGGACAAGGCGAAGGCGATCGCGGAGATTCGGCGCGTGCTGGGGCCCGAAGGCCGGGTCGCGATATCCGATGTCGTGGTCGATCCCGATCGGTTGCCGGCGGAGCTGATCGGCCCCTTGGCGACGATCGCCTGCGTGGGCTCGGCGCTACCGGTGTCCGGCTACGAGCAGCTGCTAGCCGGCGGGGGCATGCGCCCGATAGCCGTCGAGTCCCGGACGGAAGACGCGGCGGCGCTCGCCGAGCGAGTCGAGGATCGCCTCCGAGGGGCGCGGCTGCTGGGGCTCGACCGGGCCTCGGGCTCGCCGAGCGCAACCGGCGCCGCGCTCGAGCTCGTGGCGGCTGCCCGGCGGGCGATCGCGGACGGCGCGCTCGGCTACGCGATCCTTGCCGCCTCTCCCCGATGACCGGTCTGTGGATCGCGGTTGCTGTGCTCGGGGTGCTGCTCATCGCGGGCATGGCCGGAGGGTTCCTGCTGCTCGCCATGGGGCGCCTCCATCTCGATCTCGGCTGGGGCCACAGCCTCCACGAGCTCGGCCCGATCGAGATCCGGATCGCAGCGCCGAGGGACTTGGTGTTCGAGATGATCAGGGAGCCGTATCTGGGGCATTCTCCGCGGGGCTCGAGCATCGAGGTCTTGGCCCGGGGCAAGGACCTCGCCGTCGCCGCACATCACACCAAGGTCCACTTCTACACCGCCCGGACTGTCGAGTCGGTCAAGTTCGAGCCCCCGGACCGGGTCGGCTTCAGGCACCTCACCGGCCCCGTTCCCCACGCCGTCGAGGAATTCGTGCTCGCGGAGGCGGACGGGGACACCGAGCTGCGCTACAGCGGCGAGGTCGGGATCGACTTCTCCTTCCTCGGCCGAATCGCCGGCCGCCGCTGGGTGCGTCCCCAGTGGGAACGGGCCGTGCGCGAGGCCCTCGAGGACCTCAAGCGGAGGGCGGAGGCGTTGGCGGAACGACGCCGATCACGCGAGTCACGGCAGCCTGCCCCTGAGCAGTAGCCGGCACCCGACCATCTGCCAGGTCGGCTCGCCCCCTTGCGTTACGGGAAGACCGGCGATAGCGTGGCGCCAGCGAACGGATCGCGATCGAAGGAGGGAAACCTAACGTGCGTCTGCTCGTCGGAGCTCTCATCGCAAGCGCTGTCTTCGTCCTGTCGCTCGCGCCGGCCGCGAGCGCCGACAGCTTCAGCCTGGGGGTCGCGGCGGGCGAGGTGAGTCCGAACTCAGCCGTTCTCTGGGGGCACGCCGATCAAACCGGAGGGACGCGCCTCGAGCTGGCCACCGATGCGGGGTTCACGCAGATCGTCCGCCATTTCAAGGTTCAGGCGACGACTGCCAACGACCTGACCGTCCAGCGGCGCGTCAACGGCCTCCAGTCGAGCACCCGCTACTGGTACCGCTTCACGAGCGGAGCGGCGACCAGCGACGTGGGCAGCTTCGTGACCGCGCCGAAAACGAACAACGATGCAGCGATCAGGTTCGCCTGGACCGGGGACTACGACGCCGAGCCGGCCGTCGGGGAGACCGAGCCGTTCTGGAACGACTTCGGGGTCTTCACCTCCATGCAGGCGGAGGGGAACGACTTCAACATCGGTCTCGGCGACACGATCTACTCCGACAGCGAGGTCCCCGGCCGGCTGAACCCGGTCGCCCTCACCGTCGAGCAGAAGTGGGCCAAGTACAAGCTCAACCTGGGCGAAGCGCCGTTGGCCGACCTGCGTGGCGCCGCCGGCTTCTACTCCCACTGGGACGACCACGAGTTCATCAACGACTTCTCGCGCTTCGAGAGCGTCTTCAGCAGCGGCACGATCGACGGACAGGTGCTCTACGACCGCGGGGTGAAGGCGTTCACCGACTTTGCGCCTGTCGACTACAGCGGTGGTGACGGGCTCTACCGGACCCAGCGGTGGGGCAAGAACCTGGAGCTCTTCTTCCTCGACGAGCGTTCGTTCCGCTCAGCCAAGGCGAGCAAGGACGGCGTCTGCGACAACCCGCAGACCGGTCAGCCCGACCTGGCGCCGACCGCGCCTCAGAGCGTCCGCAATGCCTTCGCGCTCCTCGTCCCTTCGCTGGCCGCGCCGGTGTCCCAGGCCTGCCTAGCCGCGATCAACGATCCGAACCGGACGCTGCTCGGGGACCGCCAGATGAAGAGGTTCCTGCACGACGTGGCGCACTCCTCCGCTCGCTTCAAGGTGGTGATGAACGAGCTACCCATCCAGCAGTACTACGCGCTCCCCTACGATCGCTGGGAGGGCTATGAGGCCGACCGCCAGCGTGTGCTCAGCGCCCTCCAGGGGGTGAGGAACGTCGTCTTCCTCACCACCGACGTGCACGCCACCCTGGTGAACGACGCCCGATTCAAGACGCTGGAGCCCGGCGGTCCGCAGAACAGCGGCATCCTTGACGTGACCGTCGGACCGGCGGCCACCGCCACGTTCGCGCGGGAGATCAACGACGCCATCGGGGTTCCGGGCGCTGCGACCCTCATCGATGACCTGTTCTTCGAGCCCCAGCCTCCGTCCGGGCTCGGAATGCGCTGCTCGGGTATCGACCAGTTCAGCTACGGCGAGGTCGCCGTGAGCAGCACGCAGCTCACGATCACGCCCAAGGACATCGACGGCAACCCGCTGACGACCGACGACGGTGCCTGCGGGCCGTTCGTCCTGAACTTCCAATCCTGACCCGTTGGTGTAAACGGCTCCGAGTTGACGAGGCCGGGAACCCGGACCAGCAGCCTGTCACGCGGATCCCGCTGCAGGTTCTTCTCCGTCATCGCTCACGCAGTATCCGCGACGGCGAGACCGCGACTCAATAGACCTCTCGTAGCCCACGTTAGGCGATCTCCTCGACTGGAAGGCCTGCCTCCTTCCAGGCGGCGAAGCCGCCCGCGACCTCGGCCGCCCCCCGGCGCAAGGTCGCCTTTGAGCGGATGGCGTGTTGGCAGAGGTAGATCGCGCCGGGCCCCTCCGGGCTAACGATGTGCTTGGCGAGGGAGACCTGTCGCGCCCCAGGCGGGGCGCCATGGCGGCGACGCTCGATCCCGGTCCTCAGATCGAGAATCTCCGCGAAGCCGAGCTGGATCGCACCCCACGCCGCCTCGGGCTTAAGAGATCGTGCCACTACGTGAGATCCCTCCGCTGCCTGCTCCAACAGCCCGGCGGCTTCGAGGGCGGCGGCCATGTCGGGGTAGTTGCGGACGCGGTAGATCAGGCCGTCCCGCAGCGCGCCGACCGAGATCAACGTCATTTCGACGGGCGCACCGCTGGCCTTGCCCTGGCCAGTGAACCGAACAGAACTGACCACCTGCTCGCCTGCGTCGATCAGCTCCACCGGCTCGATCCGGAGATCCTCGAACTCCTCTTCCATCGTGCCGAGATAGCGGCGCAAGCCATCGTGACCGCGATAAGTGCCTCGTTCGATGTAACCCCCGGTGCTGGTCCACTCGATCTCAGCGTCGTAGTAGCGCAGGACCCCGTCGAGTCCTTCTTGGCCATAGGCCTCGATGGCACGCCGCACCACTTCGACGTTCTTCTCCGACATGGCCTGTCAGTATCCCGCCGTGAGCAGGCCCGCGAGATTCCGATCAGCAAATTCGCGCCGGGTCAAGGGGTTTCCCCTAGCTAACGGGCGGGCAACCGTCCCCTCGCAGGGAAGGACTTCAGCGGGAAGGGATGCCATGGGACTTATCGGCGCGTTCCACGCGTTTCTAGGCGATCGATCAGAACCAAACCCAGATCGGGTTTCGGTACGGACGTACCGATGCACGGAATGCGATAACGAGGTCAGGGTCGATTCGATCCAGAGCCTGCCACCGTGCCTCGTATGCAAGAGCCACTCCTGGGAGGCGCTCGAAGCGGCCCAGGAGCCTGTGGTTGCGCACCGAGATCATTAGCTGGGCTTCCTGAAGCGCGCCCGACAGGATTAGAACCTGTGACCTTCGGTTTCGTAGACCGCGCCGGATGTTCGGTGAGGCTCGTCTGGGCACAGGATTGAGCTCGATTACAGGACCGGCGCTCGTCTGGGTTCGGCTGGGCTCCGTCCCGTCAGTTGCCCTTTGTTGCCCATAAGTGCTTTTCCCTCACGAATCTCCTTGGGTGAGGCAGGGCCACTCGAAAACGCCCGTCCCAGTGGACCGCAAAGGCGCCGCTTGGCATGGAAAGCGAGCCCGAGAGATGCTTTTCGGTGAATGAGCGGAGGAGCTGGAGAGGAATCCGCCATATCTGAGCTCCGCCTGCCGCAAGGATCCTCGTCTTGACGGCGACGCTCGGATGGGTGCGCTCGCCGGCCGCACCGCTGGGCACTTCTCCAGCCCGCACCTACTGAGGTAGCTTCTTGTGCAGAATGGAGAACCGCACCGAGCAGCGGGCCGATCCGGCGGAGGTGCGCGTGGTGCTGGTCGATGACCACGCCGTCTTTCGCAACGGGCTCCGCGAACTGCTCGAGGAGCGCGGAGTCGACGTGGTCGGCGAGTCCTCCGACGGTGAGACGGCGGTCGAGGTGGTGCGCGACGTCGCGCCGGATGTCGTGGTCATGGACATCGCCATGCCGGGCATGTCGGGGATCGAGGCGACGATGTTGCTGCGGGCCGCTGCTCCCGCAGCGAAGGTGATCATGCTCACCGTCTCAGCCGGCGAGCGTAACGTCGACGAGGCGATCGTCGCGGGAGCGTGTGGCTACATTCTCAAGGACTCCGCTGTGGAGGAGATCGTGGCGGGCATCCGCGCCGCGGCAGCCGGGGGGGCACTTCTATCGCCGCGGATCGCGGCAGGCATCCTCGACCGCGCGCGGGAGAACGCCGCCGCCTCCCTGCCCGAGTCGGCTCAAGCGGAGCTGACCGAACGGGAGAGGGAGGTTTTGTGCCTGATGGCCGAAGGCAAGGGGAACGCAGCGATCGCCGAGGAGCTGTTCATCAGCCCGCACACCGTGAAGAATCACGTCTCCAACATCCTGGGCAAGCTCGAGAGCCAGAGCCGCATCGAGGCGGCCGTGAAGGCGGCGAGGGGACGCCTGCTCTAGCTCGTCCCGTCACGGAGTACCACCTTCACCTCGGTACCCCCGCGCGCGGGGTGGGGCCCAGCTTCTCGACCCGCTCCCGCATCGGTCCATCACCCGGCGGCAGCCCCGGTCGCGTCGCGCCCGAAGCTCCCCCAGAAGCCCGCTGAGGCGCTCCCAGCGCGTGTTGAGCTCACTCCTGCGGCCCGCGAGCCCCCGCGCCCTGTCCAGGGTCTCCAGGTCGCGGTCACCGTCGTTGAGCACGGCGGCGAGCCGGTGGTTCACCCGCAGCAGCTCGGTACGAAGCGCCAGGACCTCGGCCGCGACGTCCGTCAGGGCG
>DATFOK010000070.1:0-2640 GCA_035265665.1 Solirubrobacterales bacterium
TCCGCTTCGAGCTTGAGGGACACCACGAAACGACCGTCGGCGGCTACCTGTCAGAAGAGCTCGCGCGGGTGCCCGCTATCGGCGAGGTCATCGAGTGCCACGGCCACTGCTTCGAGATTCTCGGGGTCACCGAGACGCAGGTCACGAAGGTCGCGGTCGTGCCACAGGCGGTTCCGGAGGGCAATTAGCGGCCGCCCGCTCCGGCTTCCCTTGGCGCGAGAGCGAGCGCGAGCGTCGGCGGCCAGGAGAGGCTCGCTCCGGACGAGAAGCAGAAGCGGGGCTACCTTGCCTCGGCGCTTCCGCAACGCGCGATTAGGGGCACTAACGGTGCTCAGTGCTCGGTTTCGGGGCATGAAACTCCGCCCCGAAAGCTGACGTCCGGGTTCGGACCTACGGTCCGCTGACTGGGACAGGGGCTTTCTGGAGAACGCAGGCTGGACAGGCCGTCTTGCGCGATGGGCCTCGAGCCCGAGCTTTTCAGTGGCCGCCCCTGCGACCCGCCCGGTTGTGCCGAGAGCACGGATCCGTCGATGTCGTTGTCCACCGGTTCTCCGCCTAGATCAACACCAATGAGGAGGACAGATGAGATCGATCGGACTCGATATCCACCGCGACTTCGCAGAAGTCGCGATCGCCGAGGGCGGAGAGGTCCGCTCAGCGGGGCGGATAGAGATGACGCCCGAAGCGCTCGAGCTCTTCGCCGGGAGCCTGGGGGCGGGCGACCGGGTGGCGATGGAGGTCTCGGGCAACGCCTGGGAGGTGGCGCGGATCATCCGCCCCCACGTCGCCAGGGTGCTCTGCGTCTCCCCGGCCGACACCGGGATCCGCTCCGCGCGGGCGAAGACCGACCGCCTCGATGCCCGGGCGCTGGCGAAGCTCCTCGCCGCCGGGCAGCTGGAGTCGGTCTGGGTCCCCGACGAGAAGACGCGGGCGATGCGGCGCCGGCTGGCGCGCCGAGCGCGGCTCGTGCGCCTAAAGACGAAGGCGAAGAACGAGGTCCACGCCGTTCTCATGCGCAGGCTTATCCCAAAGCCCAAGCCGAGCGATCTGTTCGGGGTCAAGGGACGCCGGTGGCTCGCGGAGCTTGCGCTGCCGGCCGAGGAGCGCGAGACGGTCGACGCCTCCCTGCGCCAGATCGAGTTCTGCGAGTCCGAGATCGCCGCGATCGACCGGGTGGTGGCGGCCGAGGCGCTCTCGTCCCCCGAGATCCGCCGCCTGATGACGGTGCCGGGTATGGGCGTGATCACCGCGGCCAGCTTCATGGCGGCGATCGGCGAGGTCCGCCGGTTCGCTGACCGAAAGAAGCTGGTTGGCTACCTCGGCCTCGATCCCAAGGTGCGCCAGTCGGGGCAAAGCCAGGCTCAGAGGGCGCGGATCTCAAAGCAGGGCTCCGCGGCGGGTCGCTACGCGCTCGTCGAGGCCGCCTATAGCGCCGTCCTCTCCCCGGGCCCGATGCGGGCCTTCTATCAGCGCATCCGCGCCCGGCGTGGACACCAGGTGGCGATCGTCGCCACCGCGCGCAAGCTCGCCTGCCTTCTCTGGTGCCTTCTCAGCCGCGGGGAGGACTACGCCTACGCGCAGCCCTCGCTGACGGCGAAGAAGCTGCGCCGGGCGGAGCTTCTCGCCGGCGCGCCTCGCGGCAAGCGACACGTGGAGCGGGGCCTCTGGTCGACGAACGCCGCGATGCGCAAGGCGGAGCGCGAGCTCGCCCGTCAGGCCGAGGTCGCCTACGAGCGGACCGTCGCCGACTGGGAGGCGCAGCAGAGCAAGAGAAAGGGCGCCGGCGCGACACCGGGGCGCGCATCTCATGCAGCGCGGCAGGTCCAAGCCCCTGGGCCCGCTCTTTAGCTCGTCGTCAGGACCGGCGCCCGGATCGAACTCTCCCAAATTGGAGGTGATGCGTCCAGCGAGGGCTTGACTTTCATCCGTCGCGCAAAGCAGCAGTGTTTCTACGGCCGGCCTAGGACACGTAGGCCTTGCGCACCATCGCGGCCGTCCATTGGTTCGTACCGTGGGCCGGGGGGACACGCTTCCTGTTCAGGGTCTCGGCGATCTCGGCGAGAGACTTGCCTTTCGCGAGCAGCGTCCGGATCTGCTTCCGCCATTCATAGTCCCGCTTGTTGCAATAAATGTGGGCAAGTCGAACGTTCTCGGAGCGGAGATGCCCGCCGTCCGACTTGAGGATCGGGTAGTGGTCGGGCGAGGGGGCCCACTTGGTGCGTGGCGTCGTGACCTCATCGAACGCGGCGCGCCCTTTGTGGTGGTAACACTGCGGCATCTCGCACTTGAGGACGAGGAGCTGGCCGCGCTCGGCCATCTGCACGAGGACACCCTTCACACCGAGCCTGCGGAGCTCGTCCGCGACCGAGCTATCCGCGCCGCTGCCGCCAGCTGCTGCCTTCGCCATCGAGTCACCCTTCCTCGTGTTGGACACACAGTGAAGAGCGAAGCGTACGGTCGCTCCGCACCGTCGCCCGCCGGTGCGATGAGCTTGAAGCCATGCTGATCTCCTCGATGGGCGTCTCGGTGGATGGCTTTATCGCCGACCGTGAAGGCGCGTTCGGGTGGGCGGCCCCTGACGAGGAGCTGTTTCGTGGGATGTCATCTCGCTGCAATCGCGCTGCATCCTCGGACGCGACA
>DATFOK010000071.1:0-29957 GCA_035265665.1 Solirubrobacterales bacterium
ATCTCCAGGATCCTGCTCGACCGCGAGACGATCGAGGCGGACGAGTTCATCGCGCTGCTCGAGGGCAAGCCCGAGGACGAGGTCTTCGCCGACGAGGAGGAGGCCCAGCCGCCCGAGGCCCCGCCCATCGAGGAGAAGGGCACCGCTCGCGAGGGCCCCAAGCCGCGTCCGCATCCGCGTCCCGGCCTCGCCGGCGGCGGCGCGGAGATGCGCGACAACCGCTCGTAGGCGCGCGGTTCGCTGAAAACCGGCAATGAAGGGGCCGGGCCCAGCGCCCGCGAAGGATCGTGAGCACTTTCCCGGCCTATAGCCGGAAAAACGCTCGAGATCCGGTCAGGGCGATACTGGGGCCGTGATCCCGCTCCGCCAGGCCCTGCCCCTCTTCGTTGCCGGTGTTCTGGCCCCGATCCGCGCGGGGTAGCCGATGCCCGCGCGCATCATGGGGATCGTCAACGTGACTCCCGATTCATTCTCGGACGGGGGCGAATTCCTGGATGCCGAGCGCGCGATTTCCCACGGACGCGAGTTGGTTGAGGAAGGTGCTGACGTCATTGACGTTGGGGGCGAGTCGACGCGGCCGGGTGCCGAGGCCGTTCCGGCGCAGGAGGAGCTGCGGAGGACCCAGCCTGTTGTCGGCGCTCTCTCCTCAGCCGGGTCTTCGCTCTCCATCGACACCTCGAAGGTGGGGGTCGCGCAGGCCGCTCTCGACGCCGGTGCCGCGATGGTGAACGACGTCACCGCCCTGCGGGCGGAGCCGGAGCTGGCCGGGCTCTGCGCCGAGCGCGATTGCGAGGTCGTGCTCATGCACATGCTCGGCGACCCGCGGACGATGCAGGAGAACCCCGTCTACGAGGACGTCGTGGACGACATCAAGGCCTTCCTCGCGGAGCGGATCCAGTTCGCGGTCGCGGAGGGGATCGATGAGGAGCGGATATGGGTCGACCCCGGGATCGGCTTCGGCAAGACGGCCGAGCACAACCTCGAGCTGCACCGGCGCCTGGGCGAGCTCGCCGAACTCGGCCGGCCGATCGTCTTCGGCTCGTCACGCAAGAGCTTCATCGGCAAGCTGACCGGGGGCGAGGTCGACCAGCGGCTCGGCGGCACGATCGCCTCCAACGTGATCGCCTACGCGAACGGCGCCGCCATGCTGCGCGTCCACGACGTCGGCCCGATGCGGCAGGCGCTGCAGGTGGCCGACGCGATCGTCAATCCACGAACTCGCGAATGAGCGAGTTGACCACATCCGGCCGCTCGTACGGAACCCAGTGCCCGGCGCCGGGCACGATCTCGACGCGCACCCGCGGCACCCATTCACTCAACCCGCGGGTGAGAGAGGGGAGCAGCGCGGTGTCGTTCTCCCCCCAGATGACGAGGGTGGGGACCTCGACCGTCTGCGAGGTGATCTTGCTGGCGTACTCCTCTGGCACGCCACCCGCGGCGACCTGTTCGCCCATACGCGCGGCCCGGTAATAGTTGAGCCCGCCGCGCAGGGCCCCCGGCTGCCCCCAGGCCTCGTGGTAGAGGGCCTGGTCTTCATCGGAGAGCTGCGCTCCGCGGCCGCCGATCCGGACCATCAGGTTGTCCATCAGCGCGAAGTCGTTCGCCGCCATCAACTCCTCGGGCTCGGGCGACGGCTTCGAGAACTCGATCATGTAGTTGACGGCATCGCGCTGCTTCGGACTCTCGCGGAGGTCGCGATTCCAGGTGAAGGGTGGCGGAGCGTCGATGATCACCAGCCGTTCGAGCAGCTCGGGGTACTTGAGCGCGAGGGCCCAGGAGACGATCCCGCCCCAGTCGTGGCCGACCAGGGTGAGCGGCGCCAGTTCCAGCTCCCGCACCAGGCCGACGATGTCGCCGAGCAGATGGCGCATCCGGTAGGCCTCGGGGTCGCCGGGCTTGCAGGAGAGGTTGTAGCCGCGCATGTCGGCTGCGTAGACCTCGTTGTCCTCCCCGAGATCCGAGAGTTGCTCCCTCCACAGGAACCAGAACTGCGGGAACCCGTGCAGGAAGAGCAGCCGCTTGCCCTCGCCGCGGCTGACGTAGTGCATCCGGCACTGCTCGAGGTCGGCGAAATGATGTTGGAGGTCACCCGTCACGGGCGTGACAGCCTCTCACGACCCGTGAGACGCTACTTTGGCGGCGGTGGACGAATCCGCACATCCCTCCGTGGAAGTCGAGATCCGCGGCCTCTCCATATACACGCACCACGGCGTCACCGACGCGGAGCAGGAGGTTGGCCAGCGGCTCGAGTTCGACCTGACCTTCGACGTGCCCGACTGTGACGCGGTGCTCACCGACCGCGTCGAAGACACCGTCGACTACTCGGAGGTCTGCGACATTGTCGCCCTGGCGGCGACCGAGAGGAGCTATCGCACCCTCGAGCGCCTCGGCCACGTGGTCGCCGAGCGGCTCATGGAGCGCTTCGACTGCGAGTCGGTCCAGGTCCGGGCGGCGAAGCCTGAGCCGCCGGTGCCCTACACGGTCCAGGAGGCGGGAGTGGAGGTCACCCTGGAGCGGTCCATGGACCGCGAGCCCGACGATGAGGATGGCGTCTGACCGAGATGATGCGAGGGCGCGCGACAGCCCGACCCGCCTGATGCTGGGCTACCTCGGTCTCGGCTCAAACGTCGGCGACCGGGAGTCCCATCTGCGCGGCGCGATCGATGATCTGCGCGAACACGATGTCGAGATCGAGGCGGTCTCCTCGCTGTATGAGACCGAGCCGGTGGGGGAGATCGTCGACCAGCCGGATTTCCTCAACGCCGCCGTCCGGATCCGGACCTCGCTCGACCCGGAGGGCCTGCTCGACATCTGCAAGGCGATCGAGGTCGAGCACGGGCGCGCCTTCGGCGGCCCCCGGCACGGCCCCCGCCCGATCGACATCGATCTGCTGCTCCTCGGCCAGATCGAGATGAGCACGGACCGCCTCAGGCTGCCTCACCCAGAGGTCACCTCCCGGCGGTTCGTGCTGATGCCGCTGCTCGAGCTCGACCCCGACCTCCGGCTGCCGGACGGCACCGAGTTGGCCGCGGCGCTTGCAGCCCTCGGACCGGGCCAGCGTGTCGAGCGAGTCGCGCCGGCGCCTTAGGCGCGGAGCCCGGTGAGCCACTCCGCCGGAGCGACCGGCGGGGTCCGGCCGGGGAAGTCGGGCACCACCCGGTTCGCCAGCTCCCCGCAGGGCCTGCCCTCGATGAACGGCCGCAGGTCGTCGAAGGTCATCAGCAGACGAAGGCTCGGCGCCAGCTGATAGTCCGCCGCGTTCGGCTCCGGGCCCCCGATCACTCCCTCCGCGATCCAGGCGTCGATCCGGTCGAGGTCGTCTCGCAGCGAGGCCAGGTCCGACCGGACGTTCTCGTCGGTGGATCCGTTGAAGCGGGCGGCGAGCGACACGATCGGGCCCCCGGTCTTGACGGCCAGGCCGACCGGGATGCCCAACCGGGCACCCTCCGAGTAGCTCGCCATCGGCGGGCGGTTGCGCTTGAACGCCCACCAGCTGAAGCGGCGCGGCTTCTGCTGGAACTCGTCCCCCCATGCCTCAGCCTCCTCGACCTTGGCGCGCTTCTCGGTGTCGGCCGGGTAGAGCGCCGGGTCGGCCTGGATGCGGTCGAGCTCGCGGCCGATTTCCATCGAGCCTTGCACCCGCTTGCCGTGGAGCTTCAGCGCCGGCACCGTGTTCTCGGGGAAGCGCTGGGCCCTGACCACCCCCTTGGAGATCACCGGCATCAGGTCGACGCGCTTGTACGGGATGCCCTTGCGCTCGAGCATCAGCATCGCCGCGCGCGAGGGATGCGATCCCGGGATCACGTAGAGCTTTGCCTCCGCCATTGCGGGCCATCCTATGGGGGCCTGGATAATCCTGCCGATGCTGCTCGCTGTCGATGTCGGGAACACGCAGACCCACCTGGGGGCCTTCGAGGGGCAGGACCTGGCCCGGGATTGGCGCCTCACTACGGCTCCGAGTGCCACGTCCGACGAGCTGGCCGCGACGATCTCGGACCTGCTCTCACTCGAGGGCCTGAGCTTCGGCTCTCTCGACGGAGCGATCGTCTCCACCGTCGTCCCCCAGCTCGGCCCCGAGTACGAGGAGCTCACCGAGCGCCACACCGGGAAGCGGTGCCTGCTCGTCGGTCCCAATCTCAAGACCGGGATGCCGATCCTGGTCGACAATCCCCACGAGCTCGGAGCCGACCGGCTGGTCAACGCGGTGGCTGCCCACGCGATGGCGAAGGGGGCCTGCGTCACGGTCGACTTCGGCACCTCGACCAACTTCGATGTCGTCTCCGGAGCGGGGGAGTACCTCGGCGGAGTGATCGGGCCGGGCGTCGAGGTCTCGCTCGAGGCGCTCACGGCCAGGGCGGCCAAGCTGCCCCGCATCGACCTCTCCTCTCCCGAGGGGCCGATCGGCAAGCACACCACCGCGGCGATCCAGTCCGGCTTCGCCTACGGCTTCGCAGGCCTCGTCGACGGCATCGACAGGCGCATCGCCGATGCGCTGGGCGAGCAGGCCACCTTCATCGCGACGGGCGGGCTCGCGCACACGATCGCACCGCTGTGCGAGACGATCGACGAGGTCGACGAGCTGCTCACGCTGCGCGGGCTGCAATTGATCTACGACCGCAACAGCGGCTCCTAACCTTCGGGTCGTGCAGCCTTCGCTCACAACCCCCTTCCGCATCGGCGACGTCGAGATCGCCAACCGCGTCCTGCTCGCTCCCCTGGCGGGAATCGGGAACTGGTTCGTGCGGCTGCAGGCTCGGCGGCACGGCGCTGGGATGGCTGTCTCCGAGATGGTCTCGAGCTTCGGGCTCCACTACCGCAACGAGCGCACCCTTCGGGAGCTGCTCTGCCTCCACCCCGATGAGCATCCGGTCTCGGTCCAGCTCTTCGGTCAGGACCCGGAGGTGATGCGGTCGGCTGCGGCGACCGTTGCCGAGGCGGGCGCCGACCTTATCGACATCAACATGGGCTGCCCGGTCCGCAAGGTCTGCAAGACCGGGGCGGGCGCGGCACTGCTCTCGGAGCACGACCTCGCCGTTCGGATCGCCACGGCGGCCCGCGAAGGCGGCGAGATTCCGGTCACCGCCAAACTTCGCTCGGGACTAGCGTCCGGAGGCCGGGAGGGGTTCGAGCTCGCGCGCCGGCTGGTCGAGGAGGCCGGCGTCTCCGCCATCGGCTTCCACCCGCGACCGGCCGCGACCCAGCACAAGGGCAAGCCCGACTACGCCTTGGCGCGTGAGCTGGTCGAGCTGATCGAAGTCCCCCTGATCATCTCGGGCGGGCTCGACACAGCGGAGGACGTGCTGCACGCCTACGAGGCCTCCGGCGCGGACGCCGTGATGGTCGCCCGCGGCTCGCTCGGCAATCCCTGGCTCTTCGAGCAGCTCATCGGCCGGCGAACCGTCGATCCCGACCGCGACGAGGTAATCGCTGAGCTGCTCTGGGTGATTGATCGGGGCGAGGAGCACCTCGGGCCCGAACGAGCCGCGCGCTACCTGCGCAAGTTCTATCCCTGGTACCTGGAGCGGCTCGGGGCCGACAAGGCCATGGCCGCCGCCCTCCAGGAGAGCGAGGACCTGGACGAGGCTCGGCGCCTCGTCCGAGGTCTCGAGGCACGCGCCGCGGCGGTCGCCGCCTAGTTGTCCACCCACCTTGTCCGGCCGCACGGGCCCGGGATATGCTGGGCCCGCTCAAGCGAAGAGCCAGGGGAAGGGAAGCCGATGATCAAGAAGCGCCACGTCCGACTGGCGGCGGTCGCCTGCGCAGGATGCGCGTCGCTCTGCCTGTCCGTGCTGCCCGCCACACCGGGGGCCAAGACGAAGTCGGCTCAGTTCACCCAGTGCGTGAGCGCGGCTGTGCCGATCCCCGACGGCCCCGCGCCGCCCTTCACGGCCGTGAACCCGGCCGCGTCGTTCGCCGTGCCCGTGCGGGTGCCGAAGTTCAAGGGCAGGCCACAGGACGGAGTCGCGACGAGGTTGGACTCCGTGGGCGTCCGAATCTCGCACACCGATGACAGCGACCTGGCCCTCTTCCTGGTCTCGCCGGGAGGCCGAGCCGTGGCCCTCGCCACCTATCGCGACCAGAGCACGAACGTCGACGACGAGGACCGCCCGGTACCAAGCGGTGACGGCTACGGCGCTGGACCCGCAAGTTGTTCTGGCTCACTGGTGCGTTTCGGCGACGGGTTCCCGACCTCGATCGTCACACCCGGCAACACCGCGCTCGACGCCCCGATCACCGGGTCGTTCAGTCCGGAGCAGCCGCTGAGCACTTTGGTCGGTGGCCCGGCCCGGGGGTTCTGGGCCCTGATCGTCCAGGACATCCAGGACCGCGACGTCGGCCAGATCAACGCCCTCTCGCTGAGCTTCACCTACAGCTACAAGGTGAAGAAGAAGAAGCGAAGGAGGAGGTAGGCGTGGCACTGCCCGCCCGCGTCGCCGCCTGGCGTGACCGTGGGAGGGACGAGGAGTTCCGCCGGCGCCGCATCCATCTGTTCGGGCGCGGCGGCCGCGGGCCGCTCCTGCTGTTTCTGCACGGCTTCCCGTCGAGCTCCTACGACTGGCGCACGCTGCTCGAGCTGGAGACCGAGCACGCGGCCCTGGCGCCCGACTTCCTCGGCTTCGGCCTCTCCGAGAAGCCGGGGGATCACGACTACACCCTGCACTGGCAGGCCGACCTGGCCGAGGAGCTGGTTCGCCGGCACGGCGCCCATCATGAAACGGGTCGCTCCTCGCCTTCGGCTGCGGAGCGCCCTCGCATCTTCCTGGTCGCCCACGACATGGGCACATCGGTGGCGACGGAGTTGATGGCGCGCGACCTCGACGGTGCGCTCGACATGGAGATCAGTGGCGCGCTGCTCCTCAATGGGTCGATGGTCCAGGACGCCGCCAGTCCCACCCTTGGGCAGCGCCTGCTCCGAAGCGCGGTCGGACCTCTGTTCTCGCGCCTTTCCAGCGAGCGGTTCTTCCGCCAGCAGTTCGGGCAGATCTTCTCGCCGGGCCATCCGCTCACCGACGAGGAGGCCGAGGACCAGTGGGCGCTCGTCTGCGCCGGCGGCGGACGGACCCTCAGCCATAAGACGATCCGATACATGGAGGAGCGCTTCCGGCACGCCGAGCGCTGGCACGGTGCGCTCGCGAACTGGCCGAAGCCGGTCTCGCTCGCCTGGGGGATGCTCGATCCGGTGGCGACCGAGCGCGTCCTGGACGCGGTTCTCGAGCTGCGACCCGCAGCCGTGCAGACCCGCTTCGAGGACCTCGGCCACTACCCGCAGATCGAGGATCCCGGGCGGGTCATGGACGTCCTGCGGGCGTCGATCCCCGCCTGAGCCAGCCGCTCGACCACGCCTTTAGGCGGCGCTATACTGGCGCGCTCCGCCCGGACCGGCCGCCTGTTCGATCGCGTCGGTGCGGGCTCATTTTTCGCCGTAGAGCAGGGATTCTCGGCGTAGAGCAAACCCCATAGACAGAAGGAATCGAGGAGAGTTGGCACGCGAGACATTGATCACCCCCGAGGGGCTCGAGAAGCTCAAGGACGAACTCGAGTACCTGGAGACCGACAAGCGCCGCGAGGTCGCCGACCGGATCAAGCAGGCGCGCGAGTTCGGGGACATCGCGGAGAACTCCGAGTACGACGACGCCAAGAACGAGCAGGCGATGCTCGAGCAGCGGATCGCGTCCCTTCAGGACCGGCTGCGGCGAGCCGCCGTGATCGACAACAAGCACATCGACACCGAGACCGTCGGCGTCGGCGCCGTCGTCCACGTGAAGGACCAGAAGTCGGGCAAGTCCCAGAAGTTCCAGATCGTCGGATCCGCCGAGGCCGCGCCGGCAGAGCAAAAGCTCTCGAACGAGTCACCGATCGGCAAGGCGCTGGTCGGCGCCAAGAAGAACGACGTCGTGACGGTCGAGACGCCGCGCGGGCCCAAGAAGAAGCTCAAGATCACGAAGATCGAAACGTCGTAGCTCTCATAGGCTCCCCTGGGTGAACGAGGAGCCGGAGCCCGCGCAGTCGGACCTGCTCGCCGAGCGGCGGGCGAAGCTGGAACGTCTCCGCGAGGAGGGCATCGAGCCCTACCCGCACGGCTTCCCGGACCGCACCGAGATCGCGGCGGTCAGGGAGTCGCACGAGGAGATCGAGCCCGGCGAGGAGACCACCGACCGCTATCGCGTCGCCGGTCGCCTCACCGCGAAGCGCGGGCATGGCAAGGCCTCCTTCCTGGACCTGAGGGATGGGACCGGCCAGATCCAGGTGCAGGCACGCGTCGACGAGCTCGGCGACGCGTACGACGGCCTGCTTGCCATGGACGTCGGCGACATCGTCGGAATCGAGGGGATTGTCTTTGCCTCGAAGCGCGGCGAGCTCACCATCCGAGCGGACGCTTGGGAGCTGCTGTCGAAGTCCCTGCGCCCGCCGCCGGAGAAGTTCCACGGCCTCGAGGACGTCGAGACCCGTTACCGGCGCCGAGAGCTGGACCTGATCGCGAACGAGGAGAGCCGCGAGCTCTTCCTGACGCGGACGCGGACGATCTCGGCGGTGCGGCGCTGGCTCGACTCACGCGGCTTCGTCGAGGTGGAGACCCCGGTGCTCCAGCCCCTCTACGGCGGAGCGCTGGCCCGCCCGTTCACGACCCACCACAACGCACTCGATCGCGACTTCTACCTGCGGATCGCGACCGAGCTCTACCTGAAGCGGTTGATCGTCGGCGGCATCGACAAGGTCTATGAGCTAGGCAAGGACTTCCGCAACGAAGGCGTCTCCCAAAAGCACAACCCTGAGTTCACGATGCTCGAGTGGTACGAGGCGTACGCGGACTACAACGACATCGCCGAGGAGCTCCAGGGCCTGGTCTCATCGGTGGCCCAGGAGGTTGTGGGCACCACCAAGATCGAGCGCGAGGGCGAGACGATCGACCTGGCGCCGCCCTGGCGCCGGGTGACCCTGCGGGAGGCGATCTCCGAGCGCACCGGGATCGACGTGATGGAGCACCCCTCGCGGGAGCAGCTCGCCGAGGCGATGGGCACGAAGCCCGACCCGCAGGAGGGCTGGGGCAAGCTGGTCGACGGCCTGCTCTCCAAGGAGGTCGAGCCCACGCTGATCCAGCCGACCTTCATCGTCGACTACCCGGTCGAGCTCTCTCCCTTCGCCAAGCGCCACCGCAGCGAGCAGGGTCTGGTGGAGCGCTGGGAGGCGTTCGTCGGGGGGATCGAGATCTCCAACGCCTTCACCGAGCTCAACGATCCCGACGAGCAGCGCCGCCGCTTCGAGGAACAGGCCCAAGAGCAGGCCAGGGGAGATGAGGAGACCCAGCCCTACGACGAGGTCTTCGTCGAATCACTGGAGCACGGCATGCCGCCCACGGGTGGCGCCGGGCTCGGCCTCGACCGCCTGGTGATGATCCTGACCGGGGCGAAGAGCCTCCGGGAGGTCCTGCTGTTCCCGGCGATGCGGAACTAGCCCTGGGGCGAATCTCACGGGACGGGCCGCTCGCCTGCTCCTTCGCACAGGAGCGGATCTGGCGAGGGGAGCCGTTCGCCCGAGGGAGCCGCCGCGTACATGGTGGCGGCCGAGATGCGGATCCGCGGAGCCCTCGAGGAGCTTAGGCGTACGGTGGACGGATGTCGGCGCGCCTGCGTGGCTAGCCGGTCTCGGTCGCCTCGGCGTCGGCCGGGTCCGCCTCCGCTTCGCGGTTGCCCGACCGAGCGTTGGCGCGGATCACTCGGAAGGCCCAGACGAACGGGATCGAGATCACCGCCAGGACCGCGACGATTGCGGGCCAGACGATCAACACACCGAGGCCCTGGCGGGCGCCGTGCTCGCTCCAGACGTGGATCGCCCAGCCGATCCAGGCGCAGACGAGCAGCACGCCGATGACGATTCCGACCGCGAGCCAGGGGTTGCCGACGACCTTGCGGCCCGCGCTCCGTAGCCGATCCGCAGCTCCCACGCGCGGGACGGTACCGATCCGACCGGCTCCCTAGCCCCGGCTACCCGCTCTCGGCGAGTGGAATAACACGGTCCGACTCTGCGGCCTTGGGCGGTGGTCGCCGGGGTGCTCGCTGACCAAGCTTCGTTCGATGGCCGGGAAGACCGTCACGCCGGTTCTCCTGGCTCTTTTGCTCGGCTATCGGACTGCTCGGAGGAGGGGCGGCGCCGGCCACGGCGATGAGTTGCCAGAACGCGAACACCCCGGCGGTAGATCAGGCGCTCGAGGACTTCGACGCCTCGGTGTTCTGCCTGATCAACCGGGAGCGCGGCGCCCACGGCCGGGCTTTCCTGCGCCCCGACGGCGACCTCCGGCGCGCGGCCTACGACTACGCGACCTCGATGGAGGCGGGCGGATTCTTCTCACACTATGGGGACTTCTTCGGCCACCCGGTCGGCGCGACGCCGGTCTCGCGCCTGCGGCAGATCGGCTACATACGCCCCCGCAACGTCTGGATGGTCGGTGAGAACCTCCACTGGGCGACCGCCGACCGGAGCACGCCGGGCGAGGTCGTCCAGGCGTGGATGAGCAGCCCGAGCACCGGAAATACCTGCTCAAGCGGAGATTTCGCGACCTCGGCGTGGCTGCGGTGAGGGGCGTTCCCCACGACCCCTCCCAAACGGCCGCGATCACCGTTGCCTCTGAGTACGGATTCCGTGATTCATGAGGCCGATTGGGGGGAAGACCTGCGGTCCGTGACGCCTTCCCGCACCTTGCAGGGAGTTCTCCCGCCACGCACGGAACGTGCCTGGCCGGCCAACCCCCGTGGCTATACTTTGGCTTCGCCGTCCCCGAAAGAACCGGAGGTCAGATCACAGATCGGCAGCCAGGAGCCGATAGATAGGACCCCCGGGGAGTCTGCGTCCCCTGACCCCTACCCATACGACTCGACCGAGAGCCAATCGACCGACCGCAACTAAGACCAACCGGACTGATTGATAGACCAGAGAGCAACTGACTGAATGTTCGAGAGATTCACAGAGCGAGCCCGCCAGGTAGTCGTCCTCGCCCAGGAGGAGGCGCGGACCCTCAAGCACAACTACATCGGCACCGAGCACATCCTGCTCGGCCTGCTCCGCGAGGAGGAGGGCCTCGCAGCCCGGGTGCTCGAGTCTCTCGACATCACCGTCGAGCGCGTGCGGTCCCAGGTGGTCCGCATCGTCGGCTCCGGTGAGGAGGTCACCGCCGGCCAGATCCCGTTCACCCCGCGCGCCAAGAAGGTCCTCGAGCTGGCGCTGCGCGAGGCTCTCTCGCTGGGCCACAACTACATCGGCACCGAGCACATCCTGCTCGGCCTGGTCCGCGAGAACGAGGGCGTCGCGGCCCGCATACTGCTCGACTTCGATGCGGACTCCGAGAAGATCCGCAACGAGGTCATCCGCATGCTCTCCGGCCCCGGCGGGCGCCGCCAGGGCGCCGGCGCCGGCGGCGGCGAGGGCAAGAAGTCCTCGAAGCTGCTCGATCAGTTCGGCCGCAACCTGACCAAGCTCGCCGCGGAGGGGAAGCTCGACCCGGTGATCGGCCGCGAGATCGAGATCGAGCGGATCATGCAGATCCTCTCCCGCCGCACCAAGAACAACCCGGTGCTGCTGGGCGAGCCGGGCGTCGGCAAGACCGCCGTGGTGGAGGGCCTCGCGGCTCGGATCACCAACGGCGAGGTCCCCGAGCTGCTCAAGAACAAGCAGATCTACACGCTGGATCTGGCTGCCCTGGTCGCGGGCTCCAAGTACCGCGGCGAGTTCGAGGAGCGCCTCAAGAAGGTGATGAAGGAGATCACCCAGCGCGGCGACATCATTCTCTTCATCGACGAGCTCCACAACCTCGTCGGCGCCGGCGCCGCCGAGGGCGCGATCGACGCGGCCTCGATCCTGAAGCCGGCCCTCGCCCGCGGCGAGCTGCAGACGATCGGCGCGACCACGCTCGACGAGTACCGCAAGTACCTGGAGCGCGACTCGGCGCTCGAGCGACGCTTCCAGCAGATCAAGGTCGAGCAGCCATCCACCGAGGAGACCGTGAAGATCCTCGAGGGGCTGCGCGAGCGCTACGAGCAGCACCACCGGGTGAAGATCACCGACGAGGCTCTCGAGGCCGCCGCGGAGCTTGCCGACCGCTACATCTCAGACCGCTTCCTGCCTGACAAAGCCATCGACCTCGTCGATGAGGCCGCCTCCCGCATGCGCATCAAGTCGATGACGCAGCCGCCGGTGTACCGCGACCTCGAGGAGGAGATCGAGACGACGCGGCGCGAGAAGGAGGCCGCGATCGACGCCCAGGAGTTCGAGAAGGCCGCCAACCTGCGCGACCAGGAGCGCCGCCTCACCAACAAGAAGAAGGAGCTCGAGCATGAGTGGACCTCTGGCGAGGGTGGCGAGCGCCCCGAGGTTGGCGAGGAGGAGATCGCCGACATCGTGGCGATGTGGACCGGCATCCCCGTCTTCAAGCTCACCGAGGCCGAGTCGAAGAAGCTCGTCCGCATGGAGGACGAACTCCACAAGCGGGTGATCGGCCAGGACCCGGCGATCACCGCGGTCTCCAAGGCGATCCGCCGCTCGCGCGCCGGGATCAAGGACCCGAAGCGGCCGGCCGGCTCATTCATCTTCCTCGGCCCCTCGGGCGTCGGCAAGACCGAGCTGGCGCGGACGCTCGCGGAGTTCCTGTTCGGCGACGAGGAGGCGATGGTGCGGATCGACATGTCCGAGTACATGGAGAAGCACGCCGTCTCTCGCCTGGTCGGCTCGCCTCCCGGCTACATCGGCTACGACGAGGGCGGCCAGCTCACCGAGGCCGTACGGCGCAAGCCGTACTCGGTGCTGCTGCTCGACGAGATCGAGAAGGCCCACCCCGACGTCTTCAACATCCTCCTGCAGATCCTGGAGGACGGCAGGCTCACTGACGCCCAGGGGCGGACGGTCGACTTCCGCAACGCGATCGTGATCATGACCTCCAACATCGGGGCGCAGGACATCGCCCGTAATACCCCGCTGGGCTTCGCGGTCTCCGACGAGACCGGGGTCACCTACGAGGACATGAAGTCGCGGATCATGGGCGACCTGAAGAAGGTCTTCCGGCCCGAGTTCCTGAACCGGATCGACGAGGTGATCGTCTTCCACAAGCTGGCCAAGGAGGAGATCATGGAGATCGTCGACCTGATGGTCGACCGTGTCCGCGCGCAAGTCGCGGAGCACGAGCTCCAGCTCGATCTCTCCAAGGACGCGAAGGAGCTGCTCGTCGACAAGGGCTGGGATCCGGCGATGGGAGCGCGTCCGCTGCGCCGGGCGATCCAGCGCTACGTCGAGGACCCCCTGGCCGACGAGGTGCTGAAGGCCGGGCAGATGGCCCCGGGCTCGACCGTCCAGGTGGATCGGGACGCGAAGGGCGACGAGGAAGACCAGCCGCTCAAGCTGACGATCATCAAGCCGCGCAAGCGTCCCGCGAAGAAGAAGAGCGAGCCCGAGAAGGTTGGCGTCGGCGCCGGCAAGAAGGACGAGGGCGGCGACGAGTCCTCCGGCGATGGCGGCGGGCCGGAGTCCTCGGGAGACGCCGACAAGTCCTGAGCCGGAGCGGCTCCGCCCCGGCACCGAACGTCCTGCAGTACGCGCTATTAAGGGTGTTCTGGGACGTTCGCGGCCGGACAAGCTGCCTTGCTGCGAGCGAGTCGTAACTGCGACCCATCCTCATTAGTCCCTCGTTTGCAGGGACTTTCTGATCCGGCTGACCTTCGTCAGGCGTAGAGCCCTCCAGTGACCGAGGGCCGGATCGGCGGCGGCTCGCGGTTGACAAGGAAGGTCAACCGCCGCAAAGGAGGACGAAAATGAGGAAGCTCGCACTCTTCGCCGCGCTCACCGCGCTGGCGATCGCGGTGCCGCTGAGTTTTGGCTCCTCGCACCGAGAGGCGCCCCTGACCTCGATCGACCCGACGGGAGATGACACCGACACCTACGCCTTCACGGCGCAGGACGCTCCCGGCGCATTGACGATCGTCGGTAACTGGGTGCCGTTCGAGGATCCGGCCGGCGGGCCGAACTTCTACAAGTTCGACGACAACGCCCACTACTACCTGAACGTCGACAACACCGGTGACGGCGTCGCCGACGTCCGGTACCTGTTCGACTTCGACACGAAGGTCAGGAACCCGAACTCGTTCCTGTACACGAACGGGCAGCCGGTCGATTCGGTCGACAGCCCGAACCAGAACGTCGTTCAGACCTACTCGGTGACCCGGGTGGCCAAGGGCCACTCCCAGGTCATCGCTCGGAATGTTCCGACTCCCCCGAGCAACGTCGGGCCGAAGACCATTCCGAACTACGACCAGGTGCAGGCGGGCGCGATCGAGGATCTGCCCGGCGGCGGCAAGGTGTTCGCCGGCCAGCGCGAGGACCCGTTCTTCGCGGCGCTGGGACGGATCTTCGACACGGTCAATCTGACCGGCGCCGGCCTGGGCAACCAGGGCGGCGGGGTCGACGATCTCGCCGGCTATGGGGTCCAGTCGATCGTGCTCCAGATTCCGGAGTCCGACGTCACCCGTGACGGCAAGCCAGTGGCCGACGACAAGGCGGCCAACGCGGTGGTCGGCGTCTGGGCGTCCACCGAGCGTCAGGCGATCTCGGTGAAGGGCCGCGGCAAGGGCCCGTACACCCAGATCTCGCGCCTCGGCAACCCCCTGGTCAACGAGGTGATCATCCCTCTGGGCCAGAAGGACAGGTTCAACCGGACGCAGCCCAAGGACGACGCGACCAACTACGGCAAGTACGTACTCGAGCCGGAGCTGGCCGCGGTGCTCAACACGCTCTTCCCGGGACAGGTGAACGCCCCCGAGAAGACCCGCACGGACATCGTCCAGGCGGTGCTGCAGGGCGTTCCCGGTCTCAACGCCTTCCCGGGCGCAGCTGGGAAGAACGCGACCGACACGCTCAAGATCAACCTGGGGACTCCCCCGACCGCGTCACCACAGCGCCTCGGCGTGCTCGCCGGTGACAACGCCGGTTACCCGAACGGGCGGCGTCTCACCGACGACGTGGTCGACATCGACCTCCAGGTGGTCGCCGGTGCTCTGAAGGGGAACATGGTTCCGCTGGGGGACGGCGTCAATCAGAACGACGTCCAGTTCCTGAGCGAGTTCCCCTACGTCGCGCCGCCCAAGCCCGGCGCGAACCCGGACGCCGCGTTTGGCTCGCAGCTCAAGGCCATCGCGAACGCGGACGGGACCTCCACGCCGGCGTCGTACTCCGCCACGGGCGGCAGCGGCGGCGGTGGCGATAACGGCGGGCCAGACGCGCTCATCTGGGCCCTGATCGGGGCGGGCGCGCTCGCCCTGGCTGGACTCGGGTACCGCGCGACCCGCGGTCGAGGCAAGAGCAAGGGGATTGCCACGACCTGAGCCAAATGTCCCGCGAGGGGGCCGCCGCGGGAAGCGGCGGCCCCCTCGTCCGGGTTCAAGAGAGGAGATCAAATGGACTTCGTCAGAGATCACATCGCGGTCAAGCTGCTCGCCGCCGGGCTGGCCTTTCTCGCGACCTTCGCGGCGGTGCGCGCCATCGACGGCGGAGCACCCTCCCTCGGCGTCGACGCTGGCTCGAGCGACCTGAGCGCCGGGTTGCTGCCCTCGGCGACCACCGCGCAGAGGGTCGACTCGCTCGAGGCTCAGGTCCGCCAGTCACCCTCCGACCCGCGGGGATACGTCGACCTCGGCCACGCTTACCTGGCCCGGTTCGGCGAGACCGAGGATCCGGCCTTCTATCCAAAGGCCGAGGGTGCCTTCGACACAGCGCTGAACCTCGACCCCAACGATTCATCGGGCCTGGCCGGCATGGCCCAGCTGGAGCTCTCGCGTCACCAGTTTCCGCACGGCCTCGCTCTCGCAAAGCGCGCCAGGCGCCTCAACCCCTCGACGGTCGAGTACGACGGCTTGATCATCGACGCCCAGGTCGAGCTGGGTCGGTATGGAGCCGCGGCCCGAACTCTCCAGCACTACGTCAGCCGGCGACCCGAGCTTGGTTCCTATGCACGTGTCTCCTACTTCAGGGAGCTGCACGGAGACCCGGGCGGGGCGGCGAGGGCCATGGAGCTCGCCGCGTCCGCAGCTGGTGACCGCTCGGCCGACTCCGCCTTCGCGACCACATTGCTCGGCAAGCTTCGTGCAGATCAGGGTGACTACGCCGCCGGGGAGGGGGCCTACCGCCAGGTGCTGATGCTCGACCCGGGTTACCCAGACGCGATGCTCGGCCTCGCGGCAATCGAGGCGGGGAGGGGACAGACCGAAGCCGCGCTCGCGCGTTACCGCGCGGTGCAGCGGAGCATCGCCGCCCCCGATCACGCGATCCTGCTCGGAGAGGCCGAGGAAGCTGCCGGCCACGGAGCGGCCGCGACGAGGGCGTACCAGGAGGCTCGAGCGGCATTCGACGCCGAGGCGGCGGTGGGAGCAAACACCTCCACGGACAGAGCCCTGTTCGAGGCCGATCACGGCAACTCGTCACGGGCCGTCGAGCTCGGCCGGCGAGCCTGGCACTACACCCCGAGCGTTCGCGCCGCCGACGCGTACGCGTGGGCGCTGAGCGCGGTGGGCGAGCACCGGGCGGCACTGCGCTACTCCGGCCTCGCGATGCGGCTCGGATCTCGCGATCCCCATTTCCTCTACCACGCGGGCATGGTCGCCTTCCGCGCGGGCCAACCAGGGCGCGCGCGCCCCTTCCTGTCGCGGCTGGTGAAGCAGAGCCCGCGGTTCAGCCCGCTCTACGGACCGCAAGCGCAAAGGACGCTGAAGGCGCTGGGCAACTGATCCGGCCAGCGATCGCGTGCGCATTCGTGGGTGAGGGATCTCGTTCCGCTCTTGACCGTCCAATCGACACGCCCCACCGCAGCGTTTGAGAACGCGGATTCCGTCATGCGGACTCTGCGCCAACGCGGCCTGCGGATCTCGACTGCCCGCCGCATGATCGTCCACTACCTCTTTGACGCTGATTCCCCCGTCTCCGCCCAGCAGATCGCCACGGGCCTCGGCCGGACACCGCTGGATCTCGCCTCCGTCTACCGCAACCTCGACACGCTGGAGGAGCACGGCGTGGTCCGCCACTTCCATGCAGGACACGGCGCCGGCCGCTACGTGCTTGTGTCTGGCGGCGAGCCCGAGTACCTGGCCTGTGACCGCTGCGGGGCGATCAGGGAGATCGACCGCCGCGAGCTGGAGCCGCTTCGCCAGGCGGTCCGCAAACGCTTCGGCTACGCAGTCGGCTTCACTCACTTCCCGATGATGGGGCTCTGCCCGCGCTGCGCGGACCGCATCGGACCGGCCACCTAGCTCGCGGCAGCCACGGAGATCCGGTCGCTACGGTTGGCGCGTGGGCGCACCCGGGACCAAGGCCATCGGAAGCTGGAGCGGGGGGCGCTATCTGCGTTTCGGCGAGGCGATCGAGGAGGCCAGGCTCCAGGGCCTCCTCCGTCCGGGCCGGGGCATCGACACGGTGCTCACCGCCGACGCCTACGGTCAAGGCGAGGCCGACTCGCTGCTCGGGTGGGCGCTGGGGGGCATCCCTCGCGATGCCTATTCCCTGGTCGGAGCGGTCGGCCACGACTTCTACGAGGGGGAGCGTGAAGGGCCGAGGGGATTTCCGCGCTTCACGGATCCCTCTCTCAGGCGCCCCGATGGATACGCCGCCTATCTAAGAATGGCCGCCGAGCGCAGCCTCGAGCGGCTAGGCCAGGACCGCTTCGATCTCCTACTGCTCCACAACCCGGACCGAACGGGGTACGAGAGCGAGGCGGTCTGGGACGGGATGTCGGCCCTCCGGGACACCGGCCTTGCCGACGCGATCGGCGTCGCTCCCGGCCCGGCCAACGGCTTCACGCTCGACCTGGTCCGCTGCTTTGAGCGCTTCGGCGATCGCATCGACTGGGGGATGATCATCCTCAATCCGCTCGAGCCCTGGCCCGGGGAACTCTGCCTCGACGCCGCCGCGCGTCACGGCGTCCGCGTGATCACGCGGGTGGTCGACTACGGCGGGCTCTTCTGGGACGACGTCACGCCGGAGACCGAGCTGCCCCCCGGCGACCACCGCTCCTTCAGGCCGGAGGGGTGGATCGCGGGGGGCCGCGCCAAGCTAGAGCGGCTGCGGCCGATCGCGGAACGCGCCGGCCTCACCCCGATGCAGCTCGCGTGCCACTGGAACCTCGCCCACCCAGCGGTCGCGTGCGTCGTGCCCACCCTCATCCAGGAGCTGGGGGAGGGGGCGCGGCCGATCGAGGACAAGCGGGCGGAGCTGGCGAGCCTTCCGGCCGAGCAGCGCCTCAGCGAGCGCGAGGTCGAGGAGATCCGCGCGATCGGGGACAACACCGGCTGTATGGCGCTCAAGGGCGCGACGCCCGATCACTCAGGGGAGGAGCGGCCCGACCGCTGGCCGGTGAGCGCCGAGCTCGCGGAGGCAGCGGGGCGCTGGGAGATCGACCCCGAGCGGGATCTCCGGCAGGCTGCAGCCGCCGCCCGCTAACCTCGGTCGAGTCCCTTCACCGCGGGCCAGGGACCGGCTATGACCGCAGTGCTTTCAGCGATCAGGAGAGTGCTTCTCGGCACGGGTTCGACCGCGTTCACGCTGGTCGGTGCCCTGCTACTCGGCTTCGGCGTGCCGCTCTTCTGGATCTTCGTGGCCTCCCAGTTCTACGACAAGACCGGTGCCGTCAACGGCCCGGTGGCGGCCTTCATCGGCACCGGGATCCTCGTCTCCTACTACGGGCTGCTCCTGATCGCATCGTGGGTTCGCGCGCGCCTGCTGCGCCGGCACGCAGGGCAACCGCAGCGGCTCACGGGGCGCGACCCCTGGAACCGCAGCATGCGGGACACCCCCTACAAGCCGGGCGATCACCGCAGCGACCCGGTGGAGAGGCTGTTCGTCGCCACGGCGATCGTCTCGCTGATCGGCTTCCTCGTCTGGTTCGCCTTCTTCGCCGGGGCGCCGTTCCCGAGCAGCCCTGGCTGAGGCGGACCAATTCGGCTGGGAGCTCGTCCCGGCGACGGTTGAGCTGCCGGGCGGCCCGCTCCGGTTGTTCCAGCCAATCGACGGTGCCGAGATCCCCGATGACGGGCCTGTCGAGTGGGCGCCTCTCGCTCCCTACTGGTCCATCCTCTGGCGCAGCGGCGTCGCTCTGGCCCGCGAGCTCTCAAGCCGTCCCCTGGCGGGCCTGCGGGTGGTCGAGCTCGGCTGCGGCCTCGGCGTGCCGAGCCTCGCCGCCGCACGCGGCGGGGCTGCGGTGCTGGCCACTGACTCCGACGCGGAGGCGCTCGACCTGGTCGAGCGCAACGCGCGAGAGAACGGGCTCGAGGTCGAAACCGTGCCGGTCGATTGGGCCGACCCCGACGAACTGATCGAGCGGGCCCCCTTCGACCTCGTCATCGCCGCCGACGTTCTCTACGAGCGTCCGAGCGTCGCCCAGTTGCTCGAGTTCCTGCCCAGCCTCGCGCGCGAGGCGTTGATCGCCGATCCGGGACGACCCGCGGCCGAGGCCTTCTTCGAGCCGGTGGCGCGGCGCTGGTCCGTCGAGACCAGCGTGCACGACGTCATCAGAATCCACCGGCTGCGCCGCTTGCATTCGAATACATAGCTGTATTTGAATGCGGTACTGTATGCGACATGAGGAGTGCTCGCGAGAGGCCAAGCCGCGCCATGCGGGGCCTCGCCCGCGGAACGGGGTCGCTCACCGGTCTAGCCGCGGCGATTGTGGTCGCGCTTGGGGTTCCACTGGCCTGGGTCTGGATCGCATCACAGCTCGCGGGGACCAGGCGTGAGCTGACTCCCTCCCTTGCCATCCTGATCACGACCGGGATCCTGGTCAGCTATTGGCTCGCATTGCTGGTCGGATCGCGTCTGCGGAGGCGCTGGGTGGGCGAGACGGAGGAGCGCGCCAGGCAACGGCGCATGTCCTGGAACCGGAGTTTCCGCGACGAGCCGTTGAGCGCGGCCAACCGGGACAGCGATCCGATCGAGCGCATCTTCGTCGCCGTGGCGGTCCTCGGAGTCATTGCGTTCGAGATCTGGTTCTTCTTCTTCGCGGGCTCGCCTCTTCCGAGTCAACCGGCGTTCTGACGATGTCTCCGGGTGGACAGGCGACGCTTCCGCGCGGCAGGGCGCCCAAGCGCCTCACCCGAAAGGAGAAGCAGGCGGAGACTCGCCGGCAGCTGCTCGACGCGGCCGAGCGGGTGTTCCTACGCCGAGGCCTGCAGGGCTCGAGTGTCGAGGAGATCGCCGCCGAGGCCGGTTTCACCCGCGGCGCCTTCTATTCCAACTTCAAGGGCAAGGACGAGCTCTTCGTCGAGCTACTTCAGGATCGGGTCTACCGGCGGTACGCGCAGATGGCCGAGGAGGCGGAGGAACAGCCGGGCACGCCGCGCGAGCGCCTGCGCTGGGGGATCGAGCGGGTGCGCGACGTACAGAAGGGCGAGGATGGGAGCTGGCTCTTCCGGCTCTGGCTCGAGTGCCTGACACAGGCCGCGCGGGACGAGGAGTTCAGGAAGTTGGCGGCCACGTTCTGGAGCGGCAATCGAGGCGTCCTCGCCGAGCAATCCCGGGCCGCGTTCAAGGAGGTGGGTCGCAAGCCCCCGCTACCGCCGAAGCAGATCGCCACGGCCATGATTGCCCTGGACGTCGGGTTGGCAGTCCAGCATCTCGTCGATCCCGACGAGGCGCCGCTCGATCTCTACGTGCCGCTGTTCGATCTTCTCTTCGGCAGCCTGGTCGATCCCGACACGAAGTAGCGACCGACTCCTGACAGCGTGCGGGGGAGGCGTCGGGACGCATCCCTAGCCTGGGCTCATGGCTTCCAAGACAGCGTCCTATCGGTGCACCGAGTGCGGCCACGCCGCGCTCACCTGGACCGGGCAGTGCCCTGGCTGCGGCGCCTGGAACACGCTCCAGCAGGTGAGCGCGCCTTCGCCGGGCCGCCGTGGCGGCGGAAATCGCCGGGCCAGCGCGCCGAAGCCCGTGCCGCTCCGCGACGTGAAGACCGAGCGCTCGGAGCGACTCGGCACGGGCATCGCCGAGCTCGATCGCGTACTCGGCGGCGGCCTCGTGCCGGGTTCGCTCGTGCTGCTGGGCGGCGCGCCCGGGATCGGCAAGAGCACGCTGGCGGGGATGGCACTCGCCAACCTCGCGCAGGCGGGCCGGGAGGTCCTCTACGTATCCGGTGAGGAGTCGGCTGCCCAGGTGCGCCGGCGCGCCGAGCGCCTCGGTGGGGCGGCGCTGTCAGTGCCGATGCTGGCCGAGCCATCACTCGAGAGCGTGCTGGCGGCACTCGAGGCGGAGCGGCCCGCCGCCTGCGTGATCGACTCGGTGCAGACCCTCGCGATCCCGGACTCTGCTCCGGGCAGCGTCGGCGCCGTGCGGGAGGCGACCTCGGCCTTGCTCGAGACCGCCAAGCGGCTCGACATCACCCTGATCCTGATCGGTCACGTCACCAAGGAGGGCTCGCTGGCCGGGCCGCGTGCCCTCGAGCACCTGGTCGACTGCGTCCTGCACTTCGAGGGGGAGCGGGAGCGGACCTTCCGGACGCTGCGCGCGCTCAAGAACCGGTTCGGCGCCACCAGCGAGGTCGGCGTCTTCGAGATGCGCCAGGGCGGCCTCGTCGAGGTCATCGATCCCTCGGCGCGCTTTGCGGGAGAGGCGCAGCCTGCGCCTGGGTCGGTGGTGCTTTGCTCGATGGAGGGGACCCGGCCGCTGCTGGTGGAGGTCCAGGCTCTCGTTGCTCCGACGGAGATCGTGCCGCCGCGCCGCACGGCGACGGGGGTGGACCGCAACCGCCTCGCCCTTGTTCTGGCCGTCCTCACGCGTCACGCCGGGATCTCCCTGTCGACGGCCGACGTCTTCGTCAACGTGGCCGGCGGCATTCGGGTCGACGAGCCGGGCGCGGATCTCGCCATCGCGTTGGCGGTGGCGTCGGCCCAGTCCGGGCGTGCGCTCGAGGGCGGCGGCAAGCCGCGCGCCTGCTTCGGCGAGATCGGCCTCACCGGCGAGGTCCGCTACGTCGCCCACGCTGACCGGCGGGTGGCGGAGGCACGCAAGTTCGGCCTCGACAACGTCCTCGGCCCGCCGCCGGCGGACGATCCGATTCAAGGGCTGAACCCCGTGATGACGATCAAGGCTGCTTTGTCGAGCGGTCGTGGCGGGGCGAAACTGCGACGTGCTGCGTAGCCGTAGTCGCGCGCCGAACGGCTGGTCAATGGGTCGGGAGCCGCGCGCCACAACCGCCCTTGACAACCGCTAACCCGACCTATCAACACGGATTTCCCCGCAAAGCACGCTTCTTGGCTTTCTGCTTCCATCATCGCGATGCCGTCTGCGCTTCCCGGGGATGATCTACAGGAGTTGGAGGCGCGACAGGACCCGCGACTTCTCCGGGCCCTCGACATCGTCGCCCCCGGCACCGCGCTCCGCGAGGGCATCGACAACATCGTCCACTCGCGGACAGGCGGGCTGATCGTCATCGGAGACCCAGAGGAGGTCTCCTTTCTCTTTTCAGGGGGCATCAACCTCGACATCGACTACACGCCGGCGCTGCTCTACCAGGTGGCGAAGATGGACGGGGCGATCGTGCTCAACGAGCAGGCGACCAAGATCGTCTGCGCCAACGTCCAGCTGATGCCGGACCCGACGATCCTCTCGGCGGAGACAGGCACCCGGCACCGCACCGCCGAGCGCGTCTCGAAGCAGACGGACGCCCTCGTGGTGGCGATCTCCGAGCGCCGCGACGTCGTCTCCCTCTACCTGGGCGGGATGAAATACATCCTCCAGGACATCCCCGCGGTCCTCGCGAAGGCCAACCAGGGCCTCGCCACCCTCGACAAGTACAGGGCCCGCCTCGACGCCGTCTCGACGCGGCTCACCCGACTCGAGTTCGAGGGCGCCGCCGTCCTCTACGAGGTGCTCTCAGTGCTGCAGCGCGCCGAGCTGGTGACCCGGATGGCCGTTGAGGTGGAGCGCTACATCGTCGAGCTCGGGACCGAGGGCCGTCTGATCGAGATGCAGCTCGAGGAAACGATGGTCGGCGTTGCAGCCGACAAGTCCGCGCTGATCCGCGACTACTCGGTCGAGGACACCGAGGAGAACCTCGCGACCACGCTCGCGGCGATCGCGCGCATGCCCCACCAGGACCTGCTCGACTTCGGCCGTCTCGCCGAGCTGCTCGGTTATGACCGCAAGGTCTCGACCCTCGACTTCCCCGTATCACCGCGCGGCTACCGGGTGCTGGGACGAATCCCGCGCCTGCCGAAGCTGGTGGTGCAGCGGATCATCCAGGAGTTCGGCGGCCTGGAGGAGGTGCTGGCCGCCAGCGACGACGACCTCGAGGCAGTCGAGGGCGTCGGTGCTGGGCGCGCCAAGGACATCCGCGAGGGTCTACGCAGGCTTCAGGAGGTCGACCCGGTCGACCGGTACTTGCAGAGCTGACGGCCCATCGGGCCGTCTCGACGAAAGGAGAGACCAATTCCCGAGGTAACAGCAGAGGAGGTTTTGGAGGGCGAGGCGTCGGTTGCCGACCTCGAGCTCGAGGCGCCCGTCTGCAATTTTGAGGTCGGCGACAACGTCGTCTACCCGCACCATGGGGCGGGAGTGGTCCTGAAGAGGGAGAGCAAGGACCTGATGGGCGAGAAGCGCGACTACCTGACCATCAACATCCTTCACAACAACATGACCGTGATGGTCCCCTGCGAGAACGCCCACCGCGCGGGCCTGCGGCGCGTGATCGACGAGGAGCAGGTCAAGAAGGTGATCGGGGTTCTCACCGACGAGGTCTCCGAGATGCCGAAGAACTGGAATCGCCGGTTCAAGCACAACCGCGAGAAGATCAAGACCGGCGACGTCTACGAGCTCGCCGAGGTGGTTCGCAACCTGGCGATCAGGGAGTGGGAGAAGGGGCTCTCCACGGGCGAGAAGCAGATGTACACCCGCGCCAAGAAGATCCTCGCGTCGGAGTTCATGTACGCCCTCGACAAGGACGAGGACGGCGCCGAGGCCTATCTGGACGAGCTGCTGGAGGAGCGCTTCGGCGCCGCAAAGGCGACCGCCTAGCGCCTCTGCATCGGCCGTGATCGCGGCCGCCGGCTCCGGTGAGCGCCTCGGAGCCGGCGGTCCGAAGGCCTTCGTCGAGCTCGCCGGTAGGCCGCTGCTCGAGTGGTCGCTCGACGCGTTCCGGGAGGCCGGCTACATCAAGGAGATCGTCGTCGCCGCGCCGCCCGGAGCTGAGGGCGCAGTGGCGGATCGCGGGGTCCTCGCGGTTGCCGGCGGCGAGCATCGGTCCCAGTCGGTGGCAAACGCCCTCGAGCTCTGCGGTGAGGAGATCGTCGTCGTGCACGACGCGGCACGGCCGCTGGTCACGCCGAAGCTGATCAACGCGGTGGTGGACCGGCTCGCGTCCGACGAGGGGGCCGCCGCCGTGACCGCCGCGACCCCGGTGACCGACACGATCAAGCAGGCGAATCAGGGCGGCGGGGTGCGGAGAACGCTCGACCGGGCCGGCCTCTGGGCCGTGCAGACGCCCCAGGCATTCCGGGCGGGCCCCCTCCGGGAGGCGCTCTCGGATCCGGACTCGCTCCCGCAAGCGACCGACGACGCGATGCTGGTCGAGCGGCGGGGCGGCCGGGTGATGATCCATCCGAGCGGCGCCGACAACCTCAAGGTGACCTCGCCGCTCGACCTGCGGGTGGCCGAGCTGCTCCTCCGCGAAAGAAACTAGCCGTCAATGAACGCCGAGGCGAAGCGAGCGCTGGGTCGCACGGCGGTCACGGTTGCGGCCCTCGGCATCGTCTTCGGCGACATCGGAACCAGCCCGATCTACACGATCCAGACGGCCTTCAACCCTGGCGATCCCCACCCGATCGACGCGACATCCGGGCACGTCTTCGGCGTTGCCTCCCTGATCTTCTGGGCCGTCACCCTGGTCGTCACCGTCAAGTACGTCACGTTCGTGATGAGCGCGGACAACGACGGCGAGGGCGGGATCATGGCGCTGATCTCGCAGGTCCGCCAGCTCGGAGACCGGGTTCGAGGCCGCACGAAGTTCGCCCTCGCCGGCCTCGGCGTCTTCGGCGCCGCGCTCTTCTTCGGCGACAGCATGATCACGCCCGCGATCTCGGTGCTGTCCGCCGTCGAGGGGACGGAGACGATCGAGTCGTCGATGGACAGCTGGGTCGTCCCCATCACGGTGGCGATCATCGTGCTGCTCTTCGTTGCGCAGCGGCTGGGAAGCGGGGTCGTCGGGCGGCTGTTCGGACCGATCATGGTGGTCTGGTTCACGACGATCGCGGTGCTGGGCATCCGGGGAATCACCATGCACCCCGAGGTCCTCAAGGCGCTCTCGCCGAGCTACGCGTTCGACCTCCTCTTCCACAGCGGGTCTACGGGCTTCTTCGCGCTCACATCGGTCGTGCTTGCGTTCACCGGCGTCGAGGCGCTCTACGCGGACATGGGCCACTTCGGCCGGTCCGCGATCACCCGAGCCTGGCTGCTACTCGTCTTCCCCGCGTGCATCCTCAGCTACCTCGGCCAGGGGGCGCTGATTCTCGACGACCCGAGCGCGATCAGTGCGCCGTTCTTCCGGCTGATGCCGCACGGCGGACTGATCCCTCTGGTCATCCTGGCGACCGCCGCGACGGTGATCGCCTCCCAGGCCGTGATCTCCGGCGCCTTCTCGATCGCACATCAGGCAGCGCAGCTCGGATACCTGCCGCGCCTGCACGTCGTCCACACGTCGGCGCGCGCCTACGGGCAGGTCTACGTCCCGGTGATCAACTGGTTCCTGCTCGTCGCCGTCCTGACCCTTGTGCTCGCCTTCCAGAGCTCCGCCAAGCTCGCCTTCGCCTACGGCATGGCGGTGACCGGAACGATCATCACCACGTCGGTGCTGTTCTTCTTCGTCGCGCGGCATCGGTGGCGCCAGCCGATTTGGCTGACGGTCCTCGGCGCCGCCTTTTTCTTGGCGATCGAACTCGGCTTCTTCGGGGCGAATCTCACCAAGCTCGCCCATGGCGCATGGCTGCCGCTGACGATCGGCGTCCTGTTGTTCTTCGTGATGACGACCTGGTTCCGCGGCCGCGAGCTGGTCACTGCCGAGCGCCTGCAGGTCGAGGGGCCGCTGCGTGACTTCGTCCAGGAGCTTCGGACTCACGATCCTCCGGTCGCCAGGGTTCCCGGCACCGGTGTCTTCATGAACCGCGGCAAGGAGACCGCGCCGCTCTCGATGCGCGCCTGCGTAGACCATCTGCACTCGCTTCCCGAGAGCGCGGTCGTCCTCTCCCTCGAGACCATGCCGGTTCCCCGGATCCGGCCCAAGGACCGGCTCGAAATCGACGACCTCGGCTTTAGCGACGACCGGCTCACCTTCGTCCGGGCCAAGCATGGGTATGCGGAGGAATACGACGTCCCGAAGCTGGTCAGGCAGATCGCGAAGGCGGGTGTGGAGTGCCCGGTCGATGCCCGGCATGCGTCTTTCTACCTCTCGCGCGTCCAGCTGAGGGCAACCGACCGGCCCGGGATGAGCCGCTGGCGCAAGCGGTTCTTCCTGATCACGGCGCTGGTCACGGCCGAGCCGGCCGACTATTTCCGCCTTCCGCGGGAGCGGACCGTCACCCTCGGCTCAGAGATCGAGTTCTAGACTGCGGTCGTGCCCAGCGTCGTCAAGCCGAAACCGGCCTGTCGCCACTGCGGGGCGACTCTCGACCACGGCTGGAGTCGCTGTCGCCGCTGCGGCCGGCGCTCGCTCCTCAGCCTGATCCTGCCGCGCGGGCGCAGGACCTGAACCCGCGCTGCGCGCTGCTCCTACCGCCGCATCAGCACGTAGACCAGAGCCACCACGAAGGTGAGCTGGCCCACCCCGAGCGCGGTGCCCAGGTTCTTGGCACCGAAGAGCTCGGCGAGACCCACTCCCACGGCGAACGCAGCGATCACGATGGCGAGCTTGGCGAGCAAAGCCGGGCGACTCTAATGGGCGGCGCCGGTAACGGTCAGCGGTTCCGGGTGCCGCCCACCTGCGTCTCCCGGCGGCTGTGGCCCATCGGCAGCCCCGCGAGCTCCCGAGCCTCGTGATGTAGGTGGGCGCGGCGGCGACGCTGGTAGAGCTTGCGCTGGATGAACAGGGTGACGACCCCGGCCAGCAGGATCGCGCTCAGGTTCACCGCCAGCTGCTCGATCGCGCCGAGCCACTCGTCGCCGTCACCGTAGGCCGCCGCCATCCCGATGTTGGCGGCGGCGGGGATCGTCGTCACCGAGATCAGGACCCCGATCAGGGCGCCGGACTTGGCGCTGGTCAGCGAGAGCATCCCCGCCGTCCCCGCGAAGGCCGCGACGATGAACGAGAACTCGTCCGGATGCGAGATGAACTGGGTGAGCGGGTGATTCTCGGGGGAGAAGCCGCTGGGGGTCAGATCGAGGCCTTTGATCGCGAGGGAGAAGAGGAAGGCGGCGGTGATTCCCAGGGGAAAGCCGATTGCGAGGGGGAGGAGGGAGCGCTTGACCAGGTCACCGCGGCGCTGAACCGCCGCGACACAGAGCCCCGCGATCGGGCCGAACTCCGGACCGACCACCATCGCGCCGATGATGAGGATCGGCGAGTCCAGCAGGATGCCGACCGATGCGATCAGGCAGGCAAGCGCCATGAAGAGCAGGAAGCTGGCCGACAGCTCGGTGTTCTCGGACGTCCGGGCCTCCACCTCCTCCCAGACGACCGCGTCCGAGGGCGCCCCGGCTGCGGCCTTCTCGGCTCTCTCCGCAGCCTCCGAGATCTCAGAGTCGATCCGCTCTATCGCGATCGACCCCGTCTCGTGAATCCCGAATTCCTTCAGGTCGCTGACGATCACGCTGGCGTCCTCGCGGGCGACGTCGCAGAGGATCACGTCGCCCTCCGGCTTGTGGGCGGCCCGTTCCAGGTAGATCAGGTTGATGACCGAGGGGCTCGCGTTGAGCAGGTCGAGCACGTGCTCGGCATCGTGGCTCGGAAGGACGATCCGTAGGTGGACCACGCCGGGTAGCGTAGATGCGGTGCTCACCGACTATCACCTGCACCTGCGGCCTGACGACACCGGAGAGGCCGGCCACTACTTCAGCGATCAGAACGTCGACCGCTACGTGGCCGCCGCCGAGGAGCACGGCATCGAGGAGCTCGGCGTCTCGGAGCACGTCTACCGCTTCACGCAGGCGCTCGAGATCTGGAGCCATCCCTACTGGGAGGCCCTGGCGCGGGACGACCTCGACTCCTACGTGGAGTTCGTTCGCACCACTCCGCTCCGGCTCGGCATCGAGTGCGACTTCGTACCCGGCAGCGAGAACCGGATCGCGAGCCTGCTCGAGCGCGACTTCGACTACGTCGTCGGCTCGATCCACTTTCTTGGCCCGCGGGGAGCCGTGGACGATCGGCGCTACGACGTCTGGGAGGAGATCGGCGATCCGGACGAGCTCTGGGCGACCTACTTCCGCTGGCAGGCCGAGCTCGTTCGCTCCGGTCTTTTCGACATCGTCTCCCACCCGGACCTGGTGAAGATCTGGGGGGACGACCGGCCCCAGCCCCGGCGGGATCCGCGCTTTCACTACGAGCCCCTGGTCGAGGCGATCTCGGATTCGAGCATCGCGGTCGAGATCTCCACCGCCGGGCTCCGCAAGCCGGTGGAGGAGATCTACCCGGCCCGGGCGCTCGCCGAGATGTGCGTCGAGGCCGGCGCCGCCTTCGCGCTCTCCTCGGACGCCCACGCGCCGGATCAGGTCGGCTTCGGCTATGACCGGGCGCTCGAGCTGCTCTCCGCCCTCGGCGTGGAGCGGATCTGCGTGTTCGATGGGCGCGAGCGCCGCCTCGAGCCGCTCGGCCGGGACGGCGACGGCGCGAGTCGGGTCTCGGGCTCGGGCGAGGCGGGCGCCTGATGGCGCTGCGCGTCGGGACCGGCTACGACAGCCACCGGCTGGCCGTCGGCGAGCGGCTGGTGATCGGCGGGGTCGAGATCGATCACGACCGGGGGCTGGCCGGACACTCGGACGCCGACGTGCTCACCCACGCGGTTATCGACGCGCTGCTCGGTGCCTCCGGGCTCGGAGATCTGGGGGAGCTCTTCCCCGATGCCGAGGCCGAGTGGCGCGACGCCGATTCGATCGACCTACTGCGGATCGTCGTGGGGCAGCTACCCGGCGCGGTCGCAAACGTCGACGCCACGGTGATCTGCGAGGAGCCCAAGCTCGCGCCGCACAAGGCCGAAATGGCGTCGCGGCTGAGCGGTGTCCTCTCGGCGCCGGTCAGCGTGAAGGCGTCCACCAACGAGGGCATGGGCGCAATCGGCAGGGGTGAGGGGATCGCCTGCGTCGCGGTCGCCCTGGTCGACACGGGGGACTAGGCTTCTCCCGGATGGAGCAGGACGGGCTGAGAGCGGGCATCGCAGGCCTCGCCAGCCGTCTTCCGACGGCGCTCGGCGATGCCGCCTTCGAGCTCAGGGTGTTCTCCGACGTCGGGCTGATCCGGCCGATGCGGCCGGACAAGCTCGCTCGGGTCGCCGAGCGCTACATCCGCTGGGGGGCAGCGCCGGCGCTCGGGTCCGCGGCGAACGCGATCACCCATCCCGACGACACCGCGATCATCGACGAGGCCGGCGCGCTCACCTGGCTGGAGACCCACCGGCGCTCGAACGCGGTGGCGCGCGCCCTCCGCGACGAGGGGATCGGGCTGGGCGACGGCGTGGCGATCATGTGCCGCAACCACCGCTACTTCATCGAGGCGACGATGGCGTGCGCGAAGCTCGGGACCATCGCCCTCTACCTGAACACCGCCTTCGCAGGTCCGCAGCTCTCCGACGTGATGGAGCGCGAGAAGCCGGCCGCCCTGATCTATGACCAGGAGTTCACGGAGCTGCTCTCCGAAAGCGACACCTCCGTCCGCCGCTTCGTCGCCTGGGAGGACGAGGTCGACGAGGCCGACGAGACCACCGTCGAGCAGCTGATCAAGGGAGCCCACGGCGACGAGCTCGATC
>DATFOK010000072.1:0-3848 GCA_035265665.1 Solirubrobacterales bacterium
CAGGAGGACATCGTCGAGCTCGGCGGCCAGTGGGTGGGACCGACCCAGCACGAGATCCTCAGCCTCGCCCAGGACCTCGGGATCGAGACCTATCCGACCCACGCCACGGGCAGGAACCTGTTCGAGGACGACCGCGGCAAGCTGAAGCGCTACCGGGGGACGATCCCCATGCTCGGCCCGCTGGTGATGCTCGACTACGGCCGGGCCGACCTGAAGCTCAAGCGGCTGATCAAGCGGATCGATCCGGAGGCCCCCTGGGAGGCCGAGGGCGCCGAGAGCCTCGACGAGAAGAGCTTCGCGACCTGGATCAGGCGCGCAGCGAAGACCAAGACGGCGCGCGAGGCGCTCACCACCGCGATTCGCGCAGTGTTCTCGGTCGAGCCGGCCGACGTCTCCCTGCTCCACGTCCTCTTCTACGCCGCGGCCGCCGGCGGCTGGGACGACCTGCTCGACACCGAGGGCGGGGCGCAGCAGGACCGTCTGGCCGGCGGGACCCAGCAGCTCTCCGTCCGGATGGCCGACGAGCTCGCGGAGAGGGTCGAGCTCAACGCCCCGGTTCGCTCGATCCGCGCCGACGCGGAAGGCGTCGTCGCCGGCGGGGTGCACGCCCGCCGCGCGATCGTGGCCGTGCCTCCCGCCCTCGCCGGCCGGATCGAGTACGACCCGCCGCTGCCCGGCCCCCGCGACCAGCTCACCCAGCGGATGCCGATGGGCTCGGTGATCAAGTGCATGGCGGTCTACGACGAGCCCTTCTGGCGCAAGGATGGCCTCACCGGCCAGGCCATCAGCCTCCCCGGCCCCGCCCAGGTCGTCTTCGACAACACGCCGCCGAACGGCAGTCCCGGGCTGATCGCCTTCCTCGAGGGGAAGGACGCCCGAGAGCTCGCCGGGGTTCCCGAGGCCGAGCGGCGCGACGCCGTTCTGCGCGGTTTCCAGCGACTCTTCGGCCGACGGGCGGCCCATCCGGTGCTCTACGTCGAGAAGGACTGGAGCGCGGAGCCCTACTCGCGTGGCTGCTACGCCGGCGTGCTGGGACCGGGCGCGTGGACGGGGTACGGGCGTCTTCTGCGCGAGCCCGTCGGTCGCATCCACTGGGCGGGAACCGAGACGGCGACCCGCTGGATGGGCTACATGGACGGCGCGATTCAATCGGGCAGGCGCGCCTCGGTCGAGGTGCTGCGGGCGGAGGGATCCGCCATTCCCGCCGCGGCGGGCGCGCAGGCGGCCCAGGCAGCGCGGGCGGTCTAAGTGTGAGGCTGATCGATGTCCGGCATCTGGGCCGGGAGCGGGTGATCGGCTGCTGGGAGGTCGACGGGATCCTGATCGATCCCGGGCCGACCACCTCGATGGAGAACCTGATCGAGGCGCTCGGCGACTCGCGGCCCCGTGCCCTGCTGCTCACCCACATCCACCTCGATCACGCCGGGGCGTCGGGATCGCTGGTTCGCCGCTGGCCCGATCTGCCGGTGTACGTGCACGAGATCGGGGCGCCGCACCTGGCCGATCCGGCGAAGCTTCTGGCCAGCGCCGAGCGGCTCTACGGCGATCAGATGGAGCGCCTCTGGGGTGAGGTCGCGCCGGTTCCCGAGGCGAACCTGAAGTCGCTCCGCGGCGGCGAGGAGGTGCTCGGCTTCCGGGTGGCCTATACGCCCGGCCACGCCTCCCACCACGTGAGCTACTTCCATCCGCCGACCGGACGCGCCTTCGTCGGGGACGCGGCGGCCGTCCGGATCCCGCCAGGCGACTTCGTGATGCCGCCGACCCCGCCGCCCGACATCGACCTCGATCTCTGGGAGGACTCGATCGACCGCATCCTCGACTGGGAGCCGGACAGCCTCGGTCTGACCCACTTCGGCGAGATCCCCGATCCGGAGCGCCACCTCGAGGTGGTCCGGGAGCGCCTCCGCGAGCAGGCGGAGCTCGCGGCGAAACTCGGAGCGGAGGAGTTCGAGCAGCGGATCCGCGAGCGCTACGCCGAGGACGTCGATCCCGACACGGCGGCGGCGATGCTGCAGGCGGTGCCGCCCGAGCAGCAGTGGGCGGGGCTCGACCGCTACCTGGCGAAGCGCGCCGAGCGGGCCGCAGGGCGCTGATCGTGCGTGACGGCGGGGCTCGCGCTGACCAGCGCGAAGCTCAAGGCGCCCGCTGAGCCTCAGACGATGAACGCGACTTCGTCGACGTAGCAGTAGGACCAGTCCTCGCCGGGCTCGAGCGAGCTCACGATCGGGTGGTTGGCCTCCGCAACGTGCTTGCTGGCGTGCTTGTTCGGCGAGGAGTCGCAGCAGCCGACGTGTCCACAGCTCCGGCAGACGCGCAGGTGCACCCAGGTCCCGCCGATCTTCAGGCAGTCCTCGCAGCCCTCGACCTCGCCGGGCATCCCGACGGTGATCTGGTCGAGGTGGGTGCAGTCGAGCATGCCGTTCGAGAGTACACCGGTGGTCATCCGCCCCCGGTGCATCTATAAACCTGCCTCCGATGAAGCGCGCCTCCCTCCTCGCAGGAGTACTGCTCGGGCTGCTCCTCTGCGCTCAGGCCGCGCCCGGCCAGCTGCTGCAGGGCGGCTACGACGACGCCACCAGGCAGCTCGAGGAGGGGTTCAAGATCGTGGCGTCGGAGCGGATCGGCTCCGACACGGAGTGCTACCCGTCCCCCGAGGAGATCGCGGCGGTGCTCCGGCGGGAGATGGACATTGAGGTCGTGGTCACGCCGACCTTCGACTCGGTGCAGGGCTTCGACCTGGTGAACGTGGTCAGCGAGGAGAACGAATGCAACCGCCTCGTCCTCGCGATCCGCGCCGGAGCGAAGGGGAGGATCTTCGTCCTCGATTCCGATTACGGCCCGGTGTACGTGCTGGGGGACCAGGGGCTGAGCGAGGAGTCCTTGGCCGCCGGCGTCGGCCCCTTGAGAGACCTCACCGCCGCGAGCAAGGACATCCGGATGACGGAGCTCGACGAGACCACCCGTTTTGACGTTCTCTGTCCCAGTGGAACCCACCCGCTCGGCGGCGGGTGGTTCAACCGGACGCCCCTCGGGAGCGATGGTGAGGGCCTCTACCCGCACTCCTACGAGCGGCTCGGGGTGCAGAGCGGATTCCACGCCACCTCCACCTACATCGATCCGAGCACCGGGCAGACGCCCACGCGGCGGGGGACGATCCAGGTGCTCTGCGGGCAGGGGCTCGTCCCGACCGAATCGCCCCACGAGACGACCTTCGTCAGGCGGCAGGGCACGGGGACCGTGACCGCCCGATGTCCCGATGGCACCCAGCTCTTCTCGGGGGGGTTCCAGCGCACCAACTTCACCACCCCGGGCGTCGTCGGCTACGGCGGGATCAAGTATGGGGGCAACTACATCACCGAGTCGCGGGCGGTCGGCAACGGATGGCGGGTAAGCGCCGGCGCCGTCGATCAGGACGGTGGCGAGCTCACGGCGATCGCCTACTGCGCCGAGGACCGAAGCCTGCCGATCACGACCGTCTCGGCCTCGGCAGCGGTCGAGGATGGCAAGGCGGCGAGCGCGGGCACGCCGCGCTGCCCGCGAGGACGCGCGTTGATCGCCGGCGGCTTCGACTTCGGCGGCTCCTTCGACGCCCTCTTCGCGAGCGGCTACTTCACCCGCGCGCGGACTTGGGCCGTCACCGGCTACGGCTGGTTCGGCTCGGCCGATCTGACCGCCTACGGCTACTGCGCGGAGGCGCGCGACACGGTCGATCGCAGCATCTTCCCCAAGGAACCGCCGCCCGGGCCACCCGTAGAGCAGTCCTCAAGCGACGACAGCAGCAACGCGCTGATCTACGGCGCCATCGGGCTGGTTGCCGTGGCGGTGTTCGGCCTTTTCATTCGCAGGCG
>DATFOK010000073.1:0-21033 GCA_035265665.1 Solirubrobacterales bacterium
CCCTCCGGACCAGACCGTCAGGCCGAGCAGGGATTTCCCCTCGCGAGCCTGCCTGACGGCCTCGCTCGGCCGCAGGCCCTAGACGTTGTCGCCCTCGGTCGAGGTGCCGCGCGCCGCCGGCTCCTTCGCGCCCCACTTCCAGCCGCTGATGGCCGGCATGTCGTCGCCGTACTTGTTGATGTACTCCTTGTGTTCGATCAGCTTCTCGTGGATGGCCTGCTTGAAGTAGGCGGCGCGGGCGCCCAGTTGCGGCAGCCGGTCGATCACATCTTCCACCAGATGGAAGCGGTCCAGGTCGTTCAGCACGACCATGTCGAAGGGCGTCGTCGTGGTCCCCTCCTCCTTGTAGCCGCGGACGTGCAAGTTGTCGTGGTTCCGGCGCCGGTATGTGAGCCGGTGAATCAACAGCGGGTACCCGTGGTAGGCGAAGATCACCGGACGGTCCTCAGTGAAGAGCGCGTCGAACTCCGCATCGGACATCCCGTGGGGATGCTCGCTCTCCGGTTGGAGCCGCATCAGGTCGACGACGTTGACGACCCGCACGCGCAGCTCGGGGAGTCGCTCGCGGAGGATGGCGGCGGAGGCGACGGTCTCGAGCGTGGGCACGTCCCCGGCGCAGGCGAGGACGACATCCGGCTCGCCGTGGCCGTTGCTCGCCCACTCCCAGATCCCGGCTCCGCGGGTGCAGTGGGCGATCGCCTCGTCCATGCTCAGGTAGTCCAGCGCTGGCTGCTTGCCGGCGATGATCACGTTCACGTAGTGGCGGCTGCGCAGGCAGTGGTCGGCCACGGAGAGCAGGCAGTTCGCGTCGGGCGGCAGGTAGACCCGGATGATCTCGGCCTGCTTGTTGACCACGTGGTCGATGAAGCCGGGGTCCTGGTGGGAGAAGCCGTTGTGGTCCTGACGCCAGACGTGCGACGAGAGCAGGTAGTTGAGCGAGGCGAGCGGCTGTCGCCAGGATATTCCCCGCGTCACCTTCAGCCATTTCGCATGCTGGTTGAACATCGAGTCGACGATGTGGATGAAGGCCTCGTAGCAGTTGAAGATGCCGTGACGCCCGGTTAGCAGGTAGCCCTCGAGCCAGCCCTGGCAGAGGTGCTCGCTGAGCACCTCCATGACGCGGCCGTCGGGAGCCAGGTGGTCGTCGGTGGGCAGCGTCTCCGCCTCCCAGGCCCGATCGGTCGCCTCGAAGACCGCGCTCAGCCGGTTCGAGGCCGTTTCGTCCGGTCCCATCAGCCTGAAGTTGTTGGGGTTCTCCCGCATCACGTCGCGAAGCCAGGCGCCGAGTACCCTGGTCGCCTCGCTGGTCCGCTCCCCAGGCGCCGGCACCTCGACCCCGTAGTCGCGGAAGTCGGGCAGCGCCAGGTCCCGCAGAAGCAGTCCCCCGTTGGTATGCGGATTCGCGCTCATGCGCCGCTCGCCCTCGGGGGGGAGCTGCGCCAGGTCCGATCGCAGCGCGCCCTGATTGTCGAACAGCTCCTCCGGCCGGTAGCTCCGCATCCACTCCTCGAGCTGGGCCAGGTGCTCCGGGTTCGTCCGCAGCTCGGCGAGCGGCACCTGGTGGGAGCGGAACGAGCCCTCCGCCGGCTTGCCGTCCACCTCCTTCGGACCGGTCCAGCCCTTGGGCGTGACCAGCACGATCATCGGCCATCGCGGGCGGGCGGCGCCGCCGTTACGGGCCGCGGCCTGGATCGAGCGAATCTCCCCGACCACCTCGTCGAGCGTCTCGGCCATCAGCCGGTGCATCTGAGCCGGGTCCTCGCCCTCGACGAATCGCGGTACGTGCCCGTACCCCTCCAGCAGCGCGCGGAGCTCGTCGCGCGAGATGCGGCTGAGCACCGTGGGGTTGGCGATCTTGTAGCCGTTCAGGTGCAGGACCGGCAGCACCGCCCCCTCGCGCGCCGGGTCTAGGAACTTGTTCGAGTGCCAGCTGGCCGCGAGCGGGCCGGTCTCGGCCTCGCCATCGCCGACGACGCAGCAGACGAGCAGATTGGGATTGTCGAAGGCGGCGCCGTAGGCGTGGACGAGCGGGTACCCGAGCTCCCCGCCCTCGTGGATGGAGCCCGGCGTCTCCGGTGCCGCGTGGCTCGGGATTCCGCCGGGAAAGGAGAACTGCCGGAAGAGCCTCGCAATGCCCTCGGCATCTCGGCCGATATGCGGATAGACCTCGCTGTAGGTTCCCTCCAGGTAGGTGTTCGCCACCACCGCCGGCCCGCCGTGCCCAGGCCCGGCGATGAAGATCGCGTCCAGGTCGTGGGCCCTGATCGCCCGGTTCATGTGCGCGTAGACGAAGTTGAGGCCCGGCGTCGTCCCCCAGTGTCCGATCAGACGCGGCTTTATGTGCTCGATCCTCAGTGGCTCCCGGAGCAGCGGGTTATCGAGCAGATAGATCTGGCCCACCGACAGATAGTTGGCGGCCCGCCAGTACTCGTCGAGGCGAGCCAGATCGTCGGTGCCGGTCAGTGTCGAGCTCCGCTCCTGGTCCACTCCTGTGAGTCTTGCCGATCCCGGACGGCCAGTAACGGGCCGCGGCAATCTGACCACCAAAGGCCGACGCGGGCTACCCGGCCGGACGCACAACCAGGACGTCGCAGTGAGCGCCGTGCAGGATCTCGGTCGAGACGCTGCCCAGCACCGCGCTCGTGATCGCCCCGCGCCCGCGGGAGCCGGTGACGATCAGATCCGCGCCGAGGTCCTCAGCCACAGTCAGGATCCCTTTGCCCGCCGGCCCGCCGATCACCCAGCCGCTGGCGAGCAGGTCGGGATCGACGCGCCCGATCGCTTCGTTCAGATCCTTGCGTGCCATGGCGCGCTTCTCGGGCTTGGCCAGCGGCGGGCCGCCAGGAGCGGGGGAGGGCACCTTCCCGGAGACGGCCTCGACCAGCGTCAGGGAGGCGCCGTCGCGCTCGGCGATCTCAGCCGCGCGGGAGAGCGCGGCCTTGGCGCCGTCGCTCCCGTCGTAGGCGATCACGACGTTGCGGTACATGGACGCGGGAATCTAGAGCCCTTCAGTACGGTTGGTCGCCATGGAGAGGACCTACTTCGGGCCGGCGTTCAAGGACGCGCAGGTCCATCACGCGATGCGCGTGGGCATCGTCACCTGCCGGCCTGAGACCAAGCTCGCGGACGTCGCCCGGATGATGGTGGGCTATGACATCCATTCCGTCGTCGTCGCCGAGGTCGGCGAAGCCCGCCCCTGGGGGATCGTGACCAGCCTGGACCTGGCTCGCGTACCCGACAAGCTCGATTCCCTCACCGCCGGGGAGATCGCGAGCTCCGATCTGGTCACCATCAAGTCGAACGAGCCCCTTGAGGAGGCCGCAAGGCTGATGGCGGAACACGGGGTCTCGCACCTGATCGCCGTCCAGCCGGATGAGGACCGCCCGGCAGGGATGATCTCCGCTCGGGACCTCGCCGCAGCGGCCGCATTCGGCCGCTCCTGATTCACATGGCTGGGGGCTACCCGCTGCGCCCTCCGTCCCTGTCAAGCATCCTCTCGATCAGCTGCATGTACTGGACTAGGTGTCGGGTGCCGAGGAACTGCTCGCGCACGCGCTCGCGAGCAGCGGCGCCGATCGCCTCGGCGCGGACCGGGTCGGCGAGCAGCGAGTCGATGGCCCTTCCCGCCTCGGCGAGGTCAGCCGGATCGTCCACCAGCACCCCGGACTCGTCGTCGACGATCTGGTCCTGAATGCCGCCAATGCGCGAGGCGACCACCGGCTTCGCCTTCCACATCGCCTCCGCCACGGTCAGGCCAAACCCCTCCGCAAGGCTCTTCTGGACGATCACGTCGGACCGGCGTTGAATCGCGTTCACCATCGCCGCGTTCTCCTGGATGTCGTCCATTGGAAGGCATGCCAGATGGGTTCGAGCCTTGACCTCGGCGGGGAGGCCGTCGCGCTGGGAGCGCACCGCGGCGAGGACCTCGGCACCCTCGGGATCGTCGGCCACGTCGGCCACGGAGGGGCCCGCAAGCAGGAGATGGGCCACTGGATGTTTGCAGTGCTCAGCAAAGCAGCGGATCACGCCGATCGGGTCCTTAAGGCGGTCCCATCGGGACACCTGCGTTAAGAGCGGCGCCCGCCAGGGAATCGGTGCGTCCTGGTCGAATTCGGCGTGGCGGTTAACCCGCGCCGGGGACCCGTCGTACCTCAGGAAGACAGGCGTCGAGCCGCCGTCTTCGCCAAGCCCGACCTTGGCCAGGATCGCGCGGACCACATCGGGGTCGAGGTCCTGATTCTTCGGCGAGAAGGCGTCGATCGAGGGGGCGACCAGCCACAGCTTCTCCTGGTCGAGCCCATCCCAGACGAAGGCCGGTCTCGAAAAGACATACGCGTCCGCTTCCTCCAGATAAGGGCGCAGAAAGCCCCAGGCCCGCCGGGCCAGGTCGTTGGGCCGATCGAGCCCCACGTGGCAGCGCCAGACGACCCTTACCTCTCGAGACCTGATGTGGGGCGTGAGGCCGGCGGTCTGCGGATCGTGCAGATAGACGAGGTCCCCGTCGCGAACCAGCCGCGTGAGCTCAGCGGCCGCCTCCATCAGAGCCCGCTGGTAGCTCTTGTGCTCGGTCCTGCCCAGATTCCCACCATCGCCGGGGGCGCCGTGAAGGTTATTGTGGATCCGCTTGGTGACCCGGAAGAACTCCTGGTCGCCAGCGATAGTCATCCACCTCACGTCGACACCGCTACCCCGTGCATAGGAGAGCAACGACTGCAGCATCTCCGCCACACCGCCACCCCGGGCGGTCGAATTGACGTGCCAGATGACCCGCCCGGACAGCAGGCGCCCGGCCGCTTGGATCGCGTTCTCCACCTGGGTGAAGTCGCCGCCGAGCAGTTCACGGAAGCGCTCGGGCGACGCTGACGCGACCGGCACCTGCGTGACTGCGTTCAATGGCTACCCTCGGCCTGAGCGGCGGCGACCCTGGCGATCGGTACGCGGTAGGGCGAACAGCTCACGTAGTCGAGGGGAATCGAGCCGAAGAAGTCGATGCTGGCGGGGTCGCCGCCGTGCTCACCGCAGATGCCGAGCGTGAGGTCGGGATTCGTCCCTCGCCCGGCCTCGGCCGCGAGCTTGACGAGGCGCCCCACCCCGGCGACGTCGATGGTCTCGAACGGGCTCCGGGCGAAGATGCCCTGACCCAGATAGAGGGGCAGCAGCTCCCGCTCGGCGTCGTCCCGGGAGAGGCCGATCGTCGTCTGCGTCAGATCGTTCGTGCCGAAGCTGAAGAAGTCGGCGTCCGCCGCGATCTCCCCAGCGACCACGCACGCCCTCGGGAGCTCGATCATCGTCCCCACCTTGCACTCGAGGCTCGCGCCGAGCTCCTTCATCGCCTTCTCCGCCGCATCCAGCGCGCGCCGCCGCAGCTCCACCAGCTCGGCGTCGTAGGCGATCAGGGGGATCATGATCTCCACGGCCGGCGCCTCGCCCTCCTCGGCGATCTCGACCGCCGCCCGCACGATCGCGCGGACCTGCATCTCATACAGGGTGGGCACCAGCAATCCGAGCCGGGCGCCGCGGGTGCCGAGCATCGGGTTCACTTCCTCGAGCTCCTCGGCGATCGCGACCCGCTCGCGCACCCGCACAAGCTCCGCCGAGTCGCCGGAGGCCTCCGCCTTCTCCAGCTCCTGCGCAAAGCTCGCTGCCGACACGAACTCGTGCATCGGAGGGTCGAGGAGCCGAATGGTGACCGGAAGGCCGCTCATCGCCTGGAAGATCTCGATGAAGTCCGCTCGCTGAAGCTCGCCCAGGCTCGCGAGAGCCCGTTCGAGGTCCTCCGCCCCCGCCTCATGCCGGGCAGCCGCGATGAACATGTCGCGGACGAGTTCCTCCCGATCGGGGCCGAAGAACATGTGCTCCGTCCGGCACAGGCCGATGCCCTCCGCCCCGAGTTCGCGGGCGCGCGCCGCGTCGTCCGGGGTGTCCGCGTTGCCTCTGACGCCCATCCTCCTGATGCCGTCCGCCCAGCTCAGCACCTCTCGGAAACGCTCATCGAAACCGGGCTCGACCAGCTCGACGTCATCGGCGGTGACCGCCCCGGTGGAGCCGTCGATCGCAATCGAGTCGCCCGCCTTGAGGGTCGTCCCGTTCACCCCCATCGTCCGGCCCTCCAGGTCGATCTCAAGCGCGGCGCCGGCGACGCAGGGGCGACCCATGCCCCGCGCGACGATCGCGGCGTGAGAGGACTTCCCTCCCTGCGAGGTGAGGATTCCCCGCGCCGACTGGAAGCCGGCCACGTCGTCCGCCGAGGTGAAGGGGCGCACCAGGATCACGTCCTCACCCTCCCCGGCTCGATCCTTCGCCTCCTTTGCGCTGAACACGATCGCCCCCTTCGCGGCGCCCGGAGAGGCGGCTACGCCGCGGGTGAGCTCGGTGTACTCGGCGCTCGGGTCGAAGGTGGGATGGAGGAGCGCCTCCAGCGAGGCGGCGTCAATCGTCCCCAGGGCCTGCTCACGGCTCAGCAGTCCATCGCTGACCGCGTCGTGGGCGAAGCGGATGGCGGCCTGCGCCGGACGTTTGGCGTTGCGCGTCTGGAGGATGTAGAGCCGCCCCTCCTCGACGGTGTATTCCACGTCCTGCATGTCGCGGTAGTGGCGCTCGAGCTGAGCGAGGTCCTCGCTCAGCTGGCGGTGGACCTCGGGCATCCGCCGGGCCAGGTCGGCCAGATCCTCAGTGTTGCGGACCCCCGCGACGACGTCCTCGCCCTGGGCGTTCATCAGGAAGTCACCCTCGGGCTCGGGCTCCCCGGTGGTGGGATCGCGGCTGAAGGCGACGCCGGAGCCTGAGTCGGCGCCGCCGCGATTGCCGAAGACCATGCGCTGAACCGTCACCGCGGTGCCGAGCTCATCGGGGATCCCGTTGAGGCGGCGATAGGTGACCGCCCGGTCGTTGTTCCATGACTGGAACACGGCTCCGACCGCCTGCCGGAGCTGCTCGCGGGGAGCCTCGGGAAAGCTCTCCCCAGTGTGTTCGGCATATAGCCCGAGAAAGCGATCGGTCAGCGTCCTCAGCGCGCCCTCACTCAGCTCACTGTCATCGGTTACTCCCTCTGCCCGACGGGCCTCGGTGAGCGCGTCCTCGAAGCCCATCGCCGGGAGCCCGCGGACCACCTCGCCGAACATCTGGACCAGCCTGCGGTACGAGTCCCAGGCAAAACGTCCATCGCCGCTGACCCGGGCGAGGCCCTCGACCGAGCTCTGGTTCAAGCCGAGGTTGAGCACCGTGTCGAGCATCCCGGGCATCGAGACGGGCGCTCCCGAGCGAACCGACAGCAGCAGGGGGTCGTCCTCCGCTCCGAACCGCTTGCCCGCGTCCCGCTCGAGCTGCTCGACCGCCGCGTCGATCTCGCCCTCGAGCCCGGCCGGGAACTCACCCGTCCGCATGTACTCGACGCAGGCCGCGGTCGTAATGGTGAAACCGCCCGGCACCCGGTCCGGCCCCAGCACGCTCGTCATCTCGGCGAGGTTCGCTCCCTTGTTGCCGAGCAGCTCGCGCATCTCCGCGGAGCCCTGATCGAAGCCGAACACCCAGGGCCCGGTGGCGCGAGCCTGTACGGCGGTCTCGGAACTCATCGGGAGGTCGGAGCCTACTCGCACCCGCCTGATCCCTCGCGCCAATAGCCTGCCGCTGAGTGCTGACCCTCCTGCTCGCCGGAACCGGCACCGCACTGGCCACCGGCCTCGGCGCGATTCCCGTCTTCTTCCTGGGTGAGCGGGCCGCCGCCCTGCGCCCGCTTCTGCTCGGGGTGGCGGCGGGCGCGATGAGCGTCGCCTCGGTCGCTGGGCTGCTCCTGCCGGGACTGGACGAGGGGTCGACGCTGGCCGTGGTGTCCGGTACCGCAGCCGGCATCCTCTTCCTGGTCGGCGCTCGGGGCGCGCTGGAGGCACGCCAGCGCCACGTCGAGCGCGCCCTCAGCGCCGGGAGCCGCACCTCCCTGCTGGTCTTCGTAGTGCTGCTCGTGCACAGCCTTCCGGAGGGGTTCGCGATCGGCACCGCCTACGCATCGGACACGGCCGGGCTGAGCCTGTTCGTGATCGTCGCGATCGCGGTTCAGAACATCCCCGAGGGGACAAGCATCGCCATCCCGATGGCGGGGGCGGGGTTCTCCCGCTCGCGGCAGTTCTGGGCGGCCGTCTTGAGCAGCGCACCGCAGCCGGTCGGCGCGCTGATCGCCTACCTGCTGGTCGAGGAGATCGAGCCCCTGCTGCCCGTCTCGTTCGGCTTCGCCGCGGGCGCCATGCTCGCGCTGGTGGTCGCTGAGTTGCTTCCCAGCTCGCTTCGCGAGAACCTCACGGGCGCTGTCGCCGGGGGGATGATCGGAGCGGCGGCGATGCTCGCCCTGAGCGCGGCGCTCGGCGTATAGCCTGGTAATGCGACACGGAGGATTGAGTTGTTGCTGCTCACGCACTTCACCCCAACCGGGATGCCGGGATGGCAGATCGGCTGACGGCGCTCGACGCCACCTTCCTCGAGCTGGAGGAGGCTGACCAGGGCGCGCACATGCACATCGGCGGGGTGATGATCTTCGACCCGCGGGAGGACGGGGCGGCGCCCCCGCTTGACGTGGTGTGCCGCCATCTCCGACCCCGCCTGGGCAGCCTGCCACGCTACTGCCAGCGGCTATCCGAGCCCCACACCGGTGGCCTCCGCTGGCCCGAATGGCGGGATCAGCCGAGCTTCGACCTGGCGGCGCACGTCTCGCGGGTGCGGCTGCCCGATCCCGGTGGTGACGACGAGGTGATCGAGTGGGCGAGCGAGTTCTATTCCCAGCGGCTCGACCGGACCAGGCCGCTGTGGGAGATCGCCCTGATCGAGGGCCTCGCTGATGATCGCTGGGCGCTGGCGACCAAGACCCACCACTGCATGGTGGACGGCGTCGGGTCCGTGGACGTTGCCTACGTGATCCTGGATCAGGAGCCCGGCGGATCCGACGGCGAGGGGCCGGTCGATGCCGACCGGCCGACCGACGGTCTGCCCGAGAACGAGCCCGAGCGCGGCCAGGGCCTCACGGGAACCGGATGGGAGTTGGCCCGGCGCGGCGGCGAGACCGTCCGCCGCTCCGTCTCGAGCGCCGCGAGGCTGGCATTGCGTCCCGCGCGGGCGGCGCTCGACACCGCACGGAGCCCGCACCGGGCGCGGGAAGCCATGCACGCGGCCCGCGCCCTGGTCGAGGTCGTCGTCCGAGACGAGCTGATCGCCGCTCCGCGGACCTGCCTCAACGTCCCCATCGGCGGCAAGCGCCGGCTCGGGGTCGCGAGGATCTCCCTCGCCGAGATCAAGGAGATCAAGAACGCTCTCGGGGGCACCGTCAACGACGTCGTGCTCGCTCTGACCGCCGGCGCGATGCGCAAGCTCCTGCTCTCGCGCGGAGAGGAGCCACCCGCCCAGGGGCTGCGCGCCATGGTTCCGGTGAACGTGCGGACAGCGGGCGAGCACCTGGCGCTGGGCAACAAGATCAGCTCGCTGTTCGTCGCCCTGCCGGTCGCCGAGGAGGATCCGCTGGAGCGGTACCGGGCTCAGGTCGCCGAGGCTGAGTCTCTGAAGTCCGGAAGCGGCGCCCTCGGGGCAGCGACCATGATCGACGTCAGCAGCCTGGCGCCGCCGATCCTGCACAGCTCGCTGGCCCGGTCGATGTATGCGACCCGGTTGTTCAACCTCACCATCACCAACGTCCCCGGGCCGCAACAGCCGCTCTACGCCTTCGGGTCGCGGATGCGAGAGGTGTGGCCGATCGTGCCGCTCGCCGCCGAGCACGCGATCGCGCTCGCCGTGCTCAGCTACGACGGCGAGCTCTTCTTCACCTTCAACGCCGACCGCGACGCCGTTCCGGACCTCGACGAGGCACTTAACGGAATCCGGGAATCGCTCGCCGACCTCCACGCTCTCGCCCGCGGCGTAAGCTGAGCCAGGATGTTCCAGGTTCGCATTCACGGACGAGGCGGACAGGGGGTGGTGACGGCTGCGGAGCTGCTCTCGGTCGCGGCCTTCGAGGAGGGACGGCACGCCCACGCGTTCCCCACGTTCGGGTCCGAGCGAACCGGCGCGCCCGTCACCTCGTTCTGCCGGATCGACGAGTCCCCCATCCGCTCGCGGGAGCCGATCTCGGCGCCCGACGCGCTGATCGTCCAGGACCCGACCCTGCTGCACCAGGTAGACCTGTTCGCCGGCCTCGGCGACGACGGCTACGTGCTGATCAACAGCTCCCGCAGCTTCGACGAGCTCGGCCTGGGGGAGTTCGCCGGCCGCTTTCGTCCAGAGCGCCTGCTCACCGTTCCCGCAACCGAGATCGCCCGCGAGCACCTCGGTCGGCCATTGCCCAACACGGTCCTCCTCGGCGGCTTCTCCTCCCTCACCGGAGCCGTCTCGATCGAGTCGGTCGCGAAGGCGATCCGCGACAAGTTCGGGGGCTCCGTCGCGGACGCGAACGTGGTCGCCGCCGAGAACGCCCACGAGTACGTGCAGCGCGAGCGGGCGGAGGCGGCCGCCCATGCGTAGGCAGGAGGAGGGCTCCCGCGCCGTCGCCGAGGCGGTCGCGCTCTGCCGCCCGGAGGTGATCAGCGCGTATCCGATCTCCCCGCAGACCCACATCGTCGAGCACCTCTCCGACATGGTGCGGACGGGGGAGATCGACCCCTGCGAGTACCTGATGGTCGAGTCCGAGTTCGCCGCAATGTCCGCGGCGATCGGCGCCTCGGCGGCGGGTTCCCGCGCCTACACGGCAACCGCGAGCCAGGGACTGCTCTACATGGTCGAGGCTCTCTACAACGCCTCCGGCCTCGGCCTGCCGATCGTGATGACTCTCGCCAACCGCGCGATCGGCGCCCCGATCAACATCTGGAACGACCACTCCGACTCGATGTCGCAGCGGGACTCGGGCTGGATCCAGCTCTACGCCGAGACCAATCAGGAGGCGCTGGACATGCACATCCAGGCCTTCCGCATCGCCGAGGAGGTCTCCCTGCCGGTGATGGTGTGCATGGACGGCTTCATCCTCACGCACGCCTACGAGGAGGTCGACATCCCCGAGCAGGCGGAGGTCGACTCGTTTTTGCCGCGGTTCGAGCCGCGGCAGCTGCTCGACCCGGCGGAGCCGGTGACGATCGGCGCGATGGTCGGCCCCGAGGCGTTCTTCGAGGTCAAGTACCTCGCTCACGCCAAGCAGATGCAGGCGATGGACCTGATTCCCGAGGTCGCGGCCGAGTTCGAGCAGGCGTTCGGGCGCCTCTCCGGCGGACTGCTGCGCACCTACCGCACGGACGACGCCGAGACGATCGTGGTCGCTCTCGGCTCGGTGCTCGGGACGATCGAGGAGGCGGTCGACGAGCTGCGGGACGAGGGCGTCCGGATCGGCGCACTCAGCCTGAAGTCCTTCCGGCCCTTCCCGCTGGATGAGGTTCGTGAGGCCCTCGGCGACGCGGAGCGCGTCGTCGTGCTTGAGAAGGCCCTGGCAGTGGGGATCGGCGGGATCGTCTCGGCAAACGTCCGCACCGCCCTCTCCGGCATCAGGCTGCACGGCTACACGGTGATCGCCGGGCTCGGCGGCCGCTCGATCACGAAGGAATCGCTGCGGAGGCTGTTCGAGGCGGCGGGCCGCGACGAGCTCAAGCCGCTCAACTTCCTGGACCTGAAGGAGGAGATCGTCGAACGGGAGCTGGCACGTGTCCACGCGGGCCGTGGCTCCGGACCGCACGAGGAGAACATCCTCCAGGACATCGGCGTCGTCGCCGCCGAGCCGCATTAGGAGGCATGAAGATGGCCAAGCAGGAAGTCAAGCTCTATCAGGCCGGGACCTTCGTGGTCGGAAACCGCCTGCTCGATCCCAAGCAGCGCTCGGTGCAGGCGCGGGTGGAGCGCTCCAACACCCTCACCTCGGGCCACCGCGCCTGCCAGGGGTGCGGCGAGGCGCTCGGAGCGCGCTACACACTGGACGCCGCGATGCGGGCGACCGAGGGGAACCTGATCGCGACCAACGCCACCGGCTGCCTCGAGGTCTTCTCGACCCCCTATCCCGAATCCTCGTGGCGGCTCCCCTGGATCCACTCGTTGTTCGGCAATGCGCCCGCGGTCTCCGCCGGCGTCGCCGCCGCGCTCAGGGCACAGGGCCGGGAGGAGGTGCGGGTGATCGGTCAGGGCGGAGACGGGGGAACGCTCGACATCGGCTTCGCCTGCCTCTCGGGCATGTTCGAGCGTAACGACGACGTGCTCTTCGTCTGTTACGACAACGAGGCCTACATGAACACGGGCGTCCAACGCTCCAGCGCGACGCCGCCCGCGGCCCGGACAGCCAACACCAAGCCCCTCGGCGGTCAACCGGGAAACGTCTTCGGGAAGGGGAAGAACGCGCCACTGATCGCGATGGCGCACGAGATCCCCTACGTGGCCACCGCGACCGTTGCCGAGCTCCGCGACCTCGAGGCGAAGGTCGAGCGGGCGATGCAGATGCGCGGCGCCCGCTATCTGCACGTCTTCGTCCCCTGCCCGCTCGGCTGGGGCTCGGCCTCGCATGACACGATCCGGATCGCCCGCCTGGTCAAGGAGACCGGGCTCTTCCCCGTCTTCGAGGCCGAGGACGGCGAGGTCACCAGCGTCTCCAAGATCCGCAGGCCGGTGCCGGTCGAGGAGTATTTGAAGCTTCAGAAGCGTTACGCGCACCTGTTCGGCGACCCGCCCAACACCGAGGTGATCGCCCAGATCCAGGCGCGTGCCGACCGCAACATCCGCAACTTCGGCCTCCTCCCCGGCGAGGGCGAGGAGGCCGACCTGCCCGGAAGCGCCACCGATCTCGCCGGAGAGCGAGCGGCCGACGAGGACCCGGTCGAGGCCGCGGAGCGGGAGACCAATCTGATGCGCCTGCTCGCCTCGACCCCCCACGGGCCCCAGTGACCCCCATGCCGTAATGGAGAAACCGTTCGCCATCACCTTGGACGTCGGCTCCAGCCTCGCCAACAAGACCGGGAGCTGGCGCACCGAGCGGGCCGTCTACGTCGACCGGCTGCCTCCGTGCAATCACGCCTGCCCGGCCGGCGAGGACATCCAGGGGTGGCTGTATGAGGCCGAGTCGGGAGAGGGGGGCTACGAGCGCGCCTGGCGCAAGCTGGTAGCCGATAACCCGTTCCCGGCGATCATGGGCCGGGTCTGTTACCACCCGTGCGAGACCTCCTGTAACCGAGGCCAGCTCGACGAGGCGGTCGGGATCAACTCGGTGGAGCGCTTTCTCGGCGACGAGGCGATCAAGCGGGGATGGAGCTTCGAGCCGCCCCTCGAGCGCTCGGGTAAGCGGGTGCTGGTCGTCGGCGCCGGCCCCTCCGGCCTCTCGGCTGCGTATCACCTCACCCGCCTCGGCCATCAGGTGACGATCCACGAGGCGGGCCCGATGGTCGGCGGGATGATGCGGTTCGGCATCCCCACCTACCGGCTCCCGCGCGACGTGCTCGACGCCGAGGCCCAGCGGATCCTCGACCTGGGCGTCGAGCTCGAGCTCAACACCAAGGTGACCAACATCGAAGAGTCGATGAAGGAGGGCGGCTTCGATGCCGCCTTCCTCGCCGTCGGCGCCCACATCGGCAAGCGCGCCTACGTCCCGGCCGGGGAGGCGGCGCGAATCCTCGACGCCGTCTCGGTGCTCGAGTCGATGGAGGGTGAGGAGAAGCCGCTGCTCGGCCGCCGGGTGGTCGTGTACGGGGGCGGGAACACGGCTATGGACGTCGCCCGCACCGCGAAGCGCCTCGGCGCCACCGACGCGGTGGTCGTCTACCGGCGAACCCGCGAGCGGATGCCCGCCCACGAGTTCGAGGTCGAGGAGGCCGAGGAGGAGGGCGTGATGATGCGCTGGCTGGAGACGATCAGGCAGGTGGACGGCGGCAAGGTGACGGTCGAGAAGATGGAGCTCGACGAGACCGGCTTCCCCCAGCCCACCGGTGAGGTCGAGGAGCTCGAGGCCGACTCGGTGATCCTGGCCCTCGGCCAGGAGGCCGACCTCTCCCTGCTTGACGGGGTCGAGGGCATCGAGGTCGAGGACGGCGTCGTCCAGGTCGGGCCGAACATGATGACCGGGCACGAGGGCGTCTTCGCGGGCGGCGACATGGTCCCCGCCGAGCGGACGGTGACGGTCGGAATCGGGCACGGCAAGCAGGCGGCTCGCCACATCGACGGATGGCTGCGCAGCGTGCCCTATGAACCGCCGGCCAAGCACGAGATCGCGACGTTCGAGGGGCTCAACACGTGGTACTACGCGGACGCGCCGCGCACGATTCAGCCACAGCTCGAGATCGAGCGCCGCCGCGGGACCTTCGACGAGGTCGTCGGCGGGCTCGACGAGTCGAACGCGCTGTACGAGGCGCGACGCTGCCTCTCCTGCGGCAACTGCTTCTCCTGCGACAACTGCTACGGCGTTTGTCCCGACAACGCGGTCCTGAAGCTGGCCGAGGCGGAGCAGAACCCGAACGTCAATGGGTACGCGATCGATCTGGACTTCTGCAAGGGATGCGGCCTCTGCGTCGCCGAATGCCCCTGCGGCGCGATCGAGATGGTCCCCGAGAAGATCTGAGGAGAGGTTCCCCCAATGCAACCGAGAATCCTGATCGGCTACGACGGCACTCCCGAGGGAGAGGACGCCCTCGGCCTCGGCCACTCGCTCAGCGAGGTGCTCGATGCGGTCCCGGTGGTAGCCACCGTCATCTCCCATCCGCGCGATGGAGTGGAGGACCATGAGTTTGACGACGCCGTGTCGAAGTTCTGCGAGCCCCTGTTCGCCAAGGCGCGGGAGCGGCTCGACGGGCTTGACACCCACGAGCAGCCGGTGGTCAACGACTCCCCGGCTGCCGGGATCTACGAGCAGGCAGACTGGCACAAGCCGAGCGCGATCGTGATCGGCTCCACGCGGCACGGCAGGGCCGGTCGTGTTCAGGTCGGCACCGTCGGCGGCTCACTGCTCTCCGGCGTTCACTGCAGCGTCGCCGTCGCCCCTCGTGGCTACTCCGGCGGTGAGGCGCGGCTGGCTCGGATCGGGGTCGCGGTCGATGGCTCCTCGGAGTCCTGGCGCGCTCTCTTTGCGGCTGCCCACCTGGCCGAGCTCGCGAAGGCGCCGCTGCGCGTAATCAGCGTGATGGGAGAGCCGCATTACGTCCTGGGCGGTCTGCTCTCGCCGCTCGGCCCCGCGGAGTACCGGGAGTTCAAGGATAATGAGTGGGGCCGGGTGTACGAGGAGGCGGTCGGCCGCATCCCGGACGACGTCGCAACCGAGCAGGTGCTCCTCAACGGCGACCCGGCCGAGGCCCTCGCGGATGCGTCAACCGATCTCGACCTGCTCCTACTCGGGTCCCGCGGCTACGGTCCGGTCAAGGGCACCCTGCTCGGCTCCGTCTCCTCCCGGGTCATGGCCGCTGCCCCCTGCCCCGTGATAGTGGTCCCGCGCGGTGCCGGCACCTCCCCGCTCGAGGCATAGAGGCGCTCCGGCGGCTAGATCGGGGTCCCTTAGGCTGACCCAAGTGTCCGGGGTACGAACCGCCTATCCAGCCGAGCGTGAGGCAGAGGTGGTGCTCCGCGATGGCTCGACGGTCCATGTGCGACCGATACGAGCCGAGGACGAGGAGGAGGTCTCTCGCTTCCTGGAGAGCCTGGATCCCGAGTCCCGCATGTTCAGATTCTTCTCTCTCGCCACGGACCTTCGCGAAGCGGCGCGCTCGATGGTGGACGTCGACTACACCCAGCGCTACGGGCTGCTGGCGATCCGTGACGAGGAGGTCGTCGGGCAAGGGCTCTACTTCGGAGAGGGGTCGCACGACGCCGAGGTCGCCTTCGCCGTAGCGGACCGCCTGCAGGGAATGGGTCTCGGCACGCTGCTGCTCGCCCACCTGGCCGAGGTCGCGCAGGAGAACCGGATCTCCGTGTTCTGGGCCGAGGTCATGCCCGAGAACCACCGCATGATCGAAGTCTTTCGAGAGAGCGGCTTCCCAGTCGAGATGTCGTCGGAGCCGGGGGCAATCCGGGTGGAGTTCCCGACCTCGTTCGCGGACGAGGCCGTGCGCCGCTTCGAAGACCGCGACCGTTCGGCCGCCATCGCGGCCCTCCGGTCCTTCCTCGAGCCCGAAGCGGTGGCAGTCGTCGGCGCCTCCCGAAGGCGGGAGACCGTCGGTGGGCAGCTCTTCCACAATGCCCTGGAGTCCGGTTTCGAGGGCGTCGTCTACCCCGTCAACCCCGGAGCTGACGTGGTGCAGGCGGTACACGCCTACCGCAGCGTCTCGGACGTGCCCGAGGAGGTCGAGCTCGCAGTCATCGCCGTGCCGGCGGCAGCGGTGATCGACGTCGCCCGGGAGTGCGGCGAGCGCGGGGTGCGGGGGCTGGCGGTGATCTCGGCGGGCTTCGCCGAGACCGGGCATGAGGGCGCCGAACGGGAGCGGGAGCTGGTCGAGGTCTGCCGGGCAGCCGGCATGCGCCTGGTCGGGCCGAACTGCCTGGGGCTCATCAACACCGCTCCGGACCACCATCTCAACGTCACCTTCGCTCCGAACTCGCCGCCCGCCGGGCACGTCGGCTTCGTCAGCCAGAGTGGCGCCCTCGGGCTCGCGCTGATCGACTTGGCAGAGGGCCGGGGGCTCGGTGTCTCCTCCTTCGGCTCGATCGGCAACCGGGCCGACATCACCGCCAACGACTTCCTCGAGTACTGGGAGAGCGATGAGGAGACCCGCGTGGCGCTTCTCTACATCGAGTCGTTCAGCGACCCCCGCCGCTTCTCTCGGGTCGCGCGGCGGGTCGGCCGCGAGATGCCGGTCGTCGTGGTGAAGAGCGGCCGCTCGGCTGCGGGCCAGCGCGCGACCAGCTCCCACACCGGCGCCCTGCTCGCCGCCTCCGACGTGACCGCGGACGCCCTATTCGAGCAGGCCGGCGTGATCCGCACCGAGACGCTTTCCGAGCTTCTCGACGTCAGCTCGCTGCTCTCGAGCCAGCCGCTGCCCGAGGGGTCGCGGGTCGGGATCATCACCAACGCGGGCGGCCCAGGGATCATGTGCGCGGACGCTTGCGAGGCGGCTGGCCTGGAGGTCCCCGAGGTGCCGGATGAGGTGCGGAAGTCGCTGCGCGCGTTCCTACCCGAGGAGGCGGGGCTGCTCAACCCGGTGGACATGATTGCCACCGCCACCGCCAATAACTACCGGGAGACGATCCCGGTGATGGCGAAGTGGAACGGCATCGACGCGCTGATCGTGATCTTCATCAGGCCGCTGCTCACCCGCGCGATGGACGTCGCCGGAGCGATCGAGGAGGCAGCCGACCGGCTGCCCCGGCGGATGCCGATTCAGGCCGTCTTCATGTCACCCCAGGACCACGGCTCAGTCCGCGAGGTGAGCTCGCTGCCGATCCACAGCTACCCCGAGGACGCCGCGCGAGCGCTCGGGAGGGTGATGCGCCACGTCGAGTGGAGCAAGCGACCCGCGGAGGAGCCGCCGGAGCCGGAGGACATCGACGCCGTATCGGCCGCGGCCCTGATCGCGGAAGCCCTCGCAACCGGCAAGGAGTGGATGCGGATGGAGGAGGCGTCCCGGCTGCTCGGCTGCTACCGCATTCCGATCCCGGCCTGGCGTACCGCGGCCGACGCAGGGGCCGCCGGCGAAGCCGCAGAGGAGCTCGGCGGTTTCGTCGCGCTCAAGGCACAGGGGCCCGGGCTCCTCCACAAGAGCGAGATGGGCGCGGTCCGCGCCGGGCTTTCCGGAGGCGAGGAGATCCGGCGGGCCGCCGAGGAGATGGACGCGGCGGTGGGCTCCGCCGGCGGGAAGCGCGAGTCCTTCATCGTGCAGGGGATGGCGGAGCCCGGCCCCGAGCTGCTCGTGGGCGTCGTCGAGGACCCCACCTTCGGGCCGGTGCTGGCCTGTGGGGCGGGCGGCACCCAGGCCGAGCTGCTCAAGGACGTCTCCGTCCGGATCTGTCCGGTCACCCGTAGCGAGGTGAGCCAGATGCTCCGCTCACTGAAGACGTTCCCGCTACTGACCGGCTTTCGAGGCACACCGCCAGTCGACCTGGACAAGCTCGAGGATCTGCTGCTCCGCGTGAGCGCGATGGTCGACGCGCACCACGAGATCGCCGAGATGGATCTCAATCCGGTGATTGCCGGCGCCGACGGAGCCCTCGCTGTCGACTACAGGATCAGGGTGCAGGCTCCCCCGCCCCGCCGCCCCTGGCCGCGAACCTGGCGCTAAATCGCTGCCCCAGGCCTCCGTCCCCTGGGGTTCAGTTGCGCTGGAAGAGACGCTGCCAGGCATTCAGCCTGCGGGGAAGCTCCGTCAGCGAGCCGACCGTCTGCGGACGCCGGGAGTCGAGATGACACGCGAGGGCGACGAAGACCTGGGCGGTGGTGAGAGCGTCGCCGTCGGCCTGATGGGGCCGGTGGACTGGCAGCCCGAGCGAGCGGGCGAGCTCCGAGAGGCCGGTCCCGCGAATCGAGCGGAAGCGCCGCCGCGAGCGCTTCCAGAGCTCGAGCGCAAGTGCCGCGGTGTCGACCGCCGGCCCCCGCAGGACGATCCCGTCGCGCTCGAACGCCGCGCCGAGGAAGCGCTCCTCCAGCTCCGCAGCGTGCGCGACCAGGACCTTCCCGGTGATTCCCCGGAGCAGCTCGCCCAGCACCTCGGGCAGCGGTGGGGCGTCCTCCAGGTCGGTCGGGCGTAGGCCGTGGATCCGAATCGACTCGGCGCCTGGCATGGTGGCGGGCCTGACCAGTCGGTAGGTGGCATCACCCGGCTGCACCCTCCCTCTCCGGACAGTCACGGTGGCGAAGGCAATGATCTCGTCGGCCGCTGGGTCCAGGCCAGTGGTTTCGAGATCGATCACGGCGAAGCTCGCATCGCGCCAGGGAGTCGGAGGGCTGGGCAGCGCCGCCCGGCGGTATGCACTGAGTGTGGCCTGATCGGTCCCGGCCATCGCGATCAGCGGCTCGAGCCGAGCCGGCTGGCCAGCGAGCGCTGGATTGCCGCCAGCTCCCTGAACGCCTCGCGCAGGTGACGCCTGGTGAGGGGGCTTAGAGCCTTCGGGTCCAGGTAGTCGTCGGGGGTGGCTCCCTCCTCGAGTTGCTCGACTTGGTGGGCGAGCCGGAGCGAGCTCAACAGCTCGAAGGCCTCGCCGAGGATCGCCCCCTCGTCCTCCCCGACAATGCCGGCGCTGACCCCGGCGGCGAGCCGCCCAGTGGTGTCGGTGCCTTCGAAGCCGCAGCACAGGGCCGCGTAGCGGGCCAGGTCGACCACCGGTAGCACCCCGCCGCCCTTGATGTCGAGCGTGCCCCGGTGCTCGCCGGATCCCTCCACCACCAGATCGCGGAAGAACCCGATCGGCGGCTTCGAGGCGAGCGCCAGGCGCAGCAGCCAGTCGAGCAGGGCCGGGCGGTGCTGGTCGGCCCGGAGGGTCCGCGCCGGGTCAAGCTCCGGATCTCCCCAGACGACGCGGCCGTCGAGCAGAATCGAGACCGCGATCAGCACCCGCTCGTCGCTCGGCTGCTCGAGCCAGGTCCCGATCGCCCGCCGCCAGTCCGCGATTGAGCTAGCGGAGAAACGGTCCCCGGCGGTAACCCCATGGGGGTCGAGCCGCCAGCCGATCGCCTCGACGCAGGCGGCGACCTCTTCAGCGATCGCATGCATGTAGGGGCCCGCGTCACCGCCCGTCCAGGCCATTCCCGAGTCGACATCGGAGGAGGGCACCGGCTCGTGGCGGCCATGGCTCCCCAACGAGAGCCAGGCGAATCGGGTCGGCGGCTCTCCGCGCTCGGCGATCGCGAGCTCGATCATGCGGTGGATCAGCGCGTCGGAGACGATCGAGATCGCCCGGCTGATCTCGACCGCGGGCATTCCGCCGCGATGCATTGCGACCACCGCCGAGCGCAGCTGCGCCGCGGCGTCGCGGAGTCCGTCGCGGTCCGCCGCCTCCGCGATGGCCCGGCGCAGGGCGAAGGGGGCATCGGCTTCGGCTGAGATCAGATCCCCCGGGGCGATCATTCCAGCGACCTCCGCCCCGGATGCCACGACGGGCAGGTGGTGCACATCGTGGTCGAGCATGGTCGTCATCACCTCCGCCCTGCTCATATCGGGCGCCACGGTGATGACCGGGGACGACATCATCGCGCTGGCCGGGGAGTCGGCGGGTCGCCCGCCGGCGACCATTGCGCGGAGATCGCGGTCGGTCACAATCCCAAGCAGCTGATCGCCCGCCCGGACCAGGACTGCCTCGGCCCCCGCCGCCACCATTCGCTCGACGGCTTCCCGGAGAGGCGTGTCCGGCTCGCAGAAGACCGGCTCGCGCGTCATCAGGTCCCGCGCCAATCGCTCCGCCGCCGGCGCGAGGGCACCCTCCGCCACGTCTGTCCCTCGGCGTCTGGCTCGCCGGCTCAGCTCCAGGCCGAGCTCCGCTGCAGGCAGCGCGTAGCAGAGGGTGTCCTCGTGCGCCCTCGCCCTCGCTCCGCCGGGGAGCGAGGGGAGCGAGGCTGGGTCGGCGAACACATCGCCCTCGACCAGCAGGTCGAGCGTCTTGCCGCCGTGGACGAGCTCTACCGCGCCGCGCCGAACCATCCAGACGACTTCGGGGCGCTCGTGCCGCTCGATCGTCTCCCCGGCGGGGAAGAACTCGATCTCCGTGCTCGCCGCCAGCCGCTCCAGCTCATCCTTCCCGAGCGCGCCGAAGGGTTGGTGAGCCCCGATGAACTCGGCAACGTCGTGCACGGGAGCAGCCTAGATCGGGGCGAGCGCGAGCGGGATTGTCCTTGAAGCCCGTCTCCCAAGCCTCGGGTCCGTAGGGAGCACCGTCGAAGGGCTCCCGGTTGACGACCTGGAACTGAACCTCGTGAATGTGGATCGGGTGGGCGTCCTCTGTGAAGTTGTGCATCTCCCAGACCTCAGTCGCCCCTACCGCCGGGTTCTCGGTGATCTCGTCCGCCCGACCGAGGGGGTTCGGCGCTCCGTTCATCGTCCCCAGCCTCGCCTCCACGGGGCCGAAGACCTCGCCGAAGTCGCAGTCGAACACGGGAGGCTCGCCGGTCGTCCTCACCGTCGCAGAGTCCGCCTC
>DATFOK010000074.1:0-21957 GCA_035265665.1 Solirubrobacterales bacterium
CGCGGGCTGCACTGTCGTGATCGCGGTGCTCGGGCTGATGCTGACGGGGCTGAGCTACATGTACGGGGTCGCGATCGCCACCTCCCTGGCGGTGCTCACCGTGATGGTCGCCTCGATCACGCTGCTGCCCGCCTTCCTCTCCTATCTGGGGCCGCGGGTCGACAAGCTCCGGATCCCACTCCTCGGCCGCGCGCTCAGGACCGACCGGCCGACCACAGGCGAGTCGCCCGCCGCGCGCTGGAGCCATGTCGTGCAGCGGCGGCCGTGGCCGTTCGCCATCGGAGCGCTGGTGATCCTGCTGGCGCTGGCGGCGCCTGCTCTGGGCATGCGCCTCGGGTTCCCGGATGCGGGCAACGACCCGCCCGACTCCATGACCCGTCAGGCCTATGACCTGAACACCGAGGGCTTCGGGCCCGGTAGCAACGGCCCGATCCAGATCGCGGCGACGCTGCCGCCGGGCGACAACGCCGCGCGGTCTGAGGTGGCGGACTTCGCCAACACGCTGCGGAGTACCCCCGACGTGGCCTTCGTCGTGCCGCCGCGCATCAACCAGGCCGGCGACGCGGCGCTGATCACCCTCATCCCGAAGACCTCGCCGCAGGACGAGGCCACTACGGACCTCGTCAAGAACCTGCGCGACAACGTCGTGCCGACCCAGTTCGCCGGCACCGGGATCAACGTCGAGATCGGCGGCGTGACCGCGGCTCTCGAGGATCAGAGCGACTACATGGTGGGGAAGATGCCGCTGTTCATCGCCGGCGTCGTCGGGCTCTCCTTCCTGCTCCTGCTGATCGCCTTCCACTCGCCGCTGATCTCGCTCAAGGCCGGGATCATGAACCTGCTCTCGGTCTGCGCCGCGTACGGTGTGATGACGCTGGCCGCGAACGGCGGCGGGATCAGCAACCTGATCGGAATCGACCACGAGGTTCCGATCGCGCCGTTCATGCCGGTGATGATGTTCGCGATCCTCTTCGGGCTCTCGATGGATTACGAGGTCTTCCTGATCTCGCGGATCCGCGAGGAGTATCTGAAGGACGGGAACACGCGACGGGCCGTCGCTGACGGTCTCGCGAAGACGGCCCGGGTGATCACGGCGGCCGCGGCCATCATGGTGGTCGTGTTCCTCTCCTTCGTCACCTCGCAGGAGGTGTTCCTGAAGCTGTTCGGAATCGGGCTCGCCGCGGCGGTCTTCCTCGACGCGACGATCGTCCGGATGGTCCTCGTGCCGGCGGTGATGCAGCTGCTCGGCAAGTGGAACTGGTGGATCCCGAACTGGCTGGAGCGCACGCTCCCCCGCCTCGACGTCGAGCGGGTCGCCCCCGCCGGCGCCGAGGGCCGGTCCTAGGCCGAAACCAATGGCGTTGGCGACTTTCCGGCCTGCGTGGGTCGGAAAGTCGCCATTTCCGGCCGTTTGTCGTCTTGGTTTCGGACGTCGGGAACTAACCCGACAGGCGCCGCCCTAGAGCTTCGCCAGGAACTCGAGCTCGCGCTCCGTTCGAGGCCGAGTGGGCCGATCGGTAAGGTCAGTAGGTTGGCCATGACTACGTCCGCGACCCAGAAGTCATCCCTGGATCCCTTCTCTGAGCCGGTCAGGAAGTGGTTTCAGGCGTCATTTGAGGCTCCCACCCCCGCCCAGGCGGCGGGCTGGCCCGCGATCGCCTCGGGCGCGCACACGCTGATCTGCGCTCCGACCGGGTCGGGAAAGACCCTCGCCGCATTCCTCTGGGGCATCGATCGCCTCGCCCGTGAGCCGGAGAGGCTCGGCACCGGCGTGCGAATCGTCTACATCTCGCCCCTGAAGGCGCTCTCCTACGACATCGAGCGCAACCTACGGGCACCGCTGCAGGGAATCGGGGCGCCGATCTCGGTTGCGCTGCGGACCGGCGACACGCCCCAGTCCGAGCGCCGCGCCATGCGCCGCGAGCCGCCGGACATCCTGATCACGACCCCCGAGTCCCTCTACCTGATGATCAGCTCGCAGGCCCGCGAGATCCTCACCGGCGTCGAAGCGGTGATCGTCGACGAGATCCACGCAGTCGCCCCGTCCAAGCGAGGCAGCCATCTGGCGCTGACGATGGAGCGCCTCGAGCACCTCGTCGGGGAGCAGTCGATCCAGAGAATTGGCCTGTCGGCGACCCAGCGGCCGTTGGAGCGCATCGGCGACTTCCTCGTGGGCAGCGGTCGCGAATGCGAGGTGGTCGATGCGTCCGAGCCGAAGCAGCTGGACCTGGAGATCGTCGTGCCGGTCGAGGACATGGTCGAGCCGAGCCCGCTCGACAACAAGCGCCGCGACGGAGCCGACACCGGCAAGACCCCGCCCGAGAACCCCAAACATTCCCCCGAGCGCATCGACCCTGGTCCGATCGAGGCCTCCCTCGACCCCGCCACCAACACCCGTTCGATCTGGCCCGCGATCTATCCCGAGCTGCTCCGGCTGGTGCGCGAGCACAACTCGACGATCGTCTTCGTCAACAACCGGCGCGCCGCCGAGCGGATCGCCAAGCGCCTCAACGAGATGCATAACGACGAGCTCGAGGAGGAGCTGCCGGCGACCGAGCACGCCGGCAACACCAAGGACGGGGACAAGGCGCCGCCGGAGATCGCCCGCGCCCATCACGGCTCCCTCTCCCACGAGGAGCGAGCGCTGGTCGAGGAGCTGCTCAAGTCGGGCGAGCTTCCCTGCCTGGTCGCGACCTCCTCCCTCGAGCTCGGAATCGACATGGGCGCCGTCGACCTGGTGATCCAGGTCGAGTCCCCCAAGTCGGTCACCCGCGGCGTGCAGCGAGTCGGCCGCGCCGGCCACACCCTGGGCGAGGTCTCGAAGGGGCGCATCTTCCCTAAGTTCCGGGCGGACCTGCTCGAGTGCGCCGTGGTCGCCCGCCGCATGCGATCGGGGGAGATCGAGGAGACCGTCATCCCCCAGAACCCGCTCGACGTGCTGGCCCAGCACCTCGTCTCGATGGCCGCGCTCGACGAGTGGGAGATCGACGACGTCGAGAAGCTGGTCCGCTCGGCGCAGCCCTTCGCCGAGCTCTCCCGGGAGCAGCTCGAGAACCTGCTCGACATGCTCGATGGGCGCTACCCGTCGGAGAAGTTCGCCGAGCTGCGCCCGCGGATCGTCTGGGACCGGACCAAGGGCAAGATGCGGGGCCGTCCCGGAGCGAGGCAGCTGGCGGTCGCCAACGCGGGAACGATCCCAGACCGCGGCCTCTATGGCGTCCACCTGCCGGATGGCCGCCGCGTCGGCGAGCTCGACGAGGAGATGGTCTACGAGGCCAGGCCCGGGCAGACCTTCCTGCTCGGCGCCAGCACCTGGCGAATCGAGGAGATCACCCGCGACCGGGTGATCGTCACCCCCGCCCCGGGCACGCCCGGCGCCGTCCCCTTCTGGCGGGGCGACGGGATCGGCCGCCCGGCCGAGCTGGGCAAGGCGATCGGGGCCTTCTCCCGCGAGGCGGTCAACGCGGATCCCAAGAAGCTCGCCAAGGAGAACGATCTCGACAAACTCGCAGCCCAGAATCTCGTCAACTACCTGACCGAGCAGCAGGCCGCGACCCGCGTCGTGCCGTCGGACGAGGCGATCGTGGTGGAGCGCTTCCGGGACGAGATCGGGGACTGGCGGCTCTGTGTCCTCTCCCCCTGGGGCGGCCGGGTTCACGCCGCCTGGGGCCTCGCCCTCTCGGCCAAGATCCGTGACGAGCAGGATCTCGAGGCCGACGCGATCTGGTCCGACGACGGCATCGTCATCCATCTGCCCGACGCGGACGAGCCGCCGCCTGCCGATCTGGTGATGATCGAGCCCGACGAGATCGAGGACCTGGTGATCCGCGAGCTCTCCGGCTCGGCTCTGTTCGGAGCCCGCTTCCGCGAGAATGCCGCCCGCTCCCTGCTCATCCCGCGAGCCTGGCCCGGCAAGCGCACTCCGCTCTGGCAGCAGCGACTCAAGTCGCAAAGCCTGCTCGAGGTCGCCCGCGATTTCCCGCGCTTCCCGGTGATTCTCGAGACCTATCGCGAGGTGATGCGGGATGTCCTCGACCTCCCCGCCCTCAAGGACCTGCTCCGCGACCTCCACTCCCGCCGGATCACGATGGTCGAAGTCGAGACGCCGACCGCATCGCCCTTCGCCTCCTCCCTGCTCTTCGACTACGTCGCCACCTATATGTACGAGGGCGACACGCCGAACGCGGAGCGGCGCGCCGCCGCCCTCGCGCTGGACCGCGACCTGCTCGCCGAGCTGCTCGGCCAGGAGGAGCTGCGCGAGCTGATCGACCCGGAGGCCCTGGAGGAGGTCGCCGAGCAGCTCCAGCACATGACCGAAGCGGGCCGCGCCAAGGACCGCGACGGCCTCCAGCAGATCCTCCGCCGCCTCGGCGACCTGACAGAGGAGGAGTGCGAAGCACGGACGGAGCAGGGTTACTCCGCCAAGTCGATGCTCGAGAAGCTGGTCAAGGAGCGCCGCGCCGCGGTCGTCAGGGTCGCGGGCGAGGAGCGCTACATCGCCGCCGAGGACGCCGGGCTCTATCGCGATGCGCTCGGTGTTCCGCCGCCGGCCGGTCTGCCGGAGAGCTTCCTGGAGCCGGTCGAGGACGCGCTCGTCTCACTGGCCAGGCGCTACGCCGCCACGCACGTGCCCTTCCCCACCCGCCAGCTCGCCGACCGCTACGGCGTCGACCCGAGCTCGGCGCTGAAGGAGCTCGAGCGCTCGGGCGATGTCGTGCGCGGCGAGCTGTTGCCCGGAGGTAGCTCGCGCGAGTGGTGCGAGGCCGACGTCCTGCGGCGGCTGCGCCGCGCCAGCCTCGCCCGCCTGCGCCACGAGGTCGAGGCGACCGACCAGCGCGAGCTGGCCCGCTTCCTGCCGAGCTGGCAGAACGTCGATGCCCACGGGCGGGCCGGTGCCGGTCCGGACCGGATGCGCGAGGCCCTTGTCTCCCTGCAGGGCGTCGCCCTGACTCCCAAGACCTGGGAGCGCGACGTCCTGCCGCGCCGCCTGGGCGAATACAGCCCGACCTGGCTGGACGAGCTCTGCACAAGTGGCGAGCTCGTCTGGGTCGGCGCCGGGGCGCTCGGTCGCAATGACGGCAAGGTCTCCCTCTACTTCCGCGAGGACGTCAGGCTCGCCGGTCCGCCCCCGGGGAACGCGAAGCTCGATCGACCGGAGGGCGAGATCCACGACGCGATTCGCGAGCGGCTGGGGCAGGGGCCGTGCTTCTGGCTCGACCTGCTGGAGCTCGACGGCTCCGCCGAAGAGATCCATGAGGCGCTCTGGGACCTGGCCTGGTCAGGTGAGGTGACCAACGACGCCTTCGCACCCCTGCGAGCTCCCCGCCTTCGGGCAGCCCAGCGGACCGAGCGCGGCGGACGGCGCTTCGCCCGCCGTCGCGCCGCGGCTGCCGGGACGGTGCTCGGTCGCTGGTCCCTCACCGCTCCGCTCTTCGCCGAGGCACCGTCGGCTGGGCCCCGGATGCGGGCCCTCGCCGAGCTGATGCTCGAGCGCCACGGCATCGTCACCCGGGAGACGGCGATCGCCGAGGGCATCCCGGGCGGCTTCGCCTCGATCTACGGCGAGCTCCAGAACCTCGAGCTGCTCGGGACGGCGAGGCGCGGCTACTTCGTCGAGGGCCTGGGCGGCGCCCAATTCGCCCTGCCGGGCGCCGTGGAGCGCCTGCGCAGCCTGCCGCGGGCCGAGGGCTCACTGCAGGTCCTGGCGGCGACCGACCCGGCCAACCCGTACGGAGCGACCCTCTCCTGGCCCAAGCTCGAGGGCCAGCGCAGACCGGCCCGGACGGCCGGGGCGTACGCGTTGCTGCGCGACGGCGAGCCGCTGCTCTACGTGGAGCGCGGCGGCAAGGGGATCCTGCGGCTGCAGAAGCTCGGCGACGGCGAGTTCATCGAGTGTCTCGGGGCCCTAGCCGAGGCAGCCCAGGCCGGCCAGATCGACAAGCTCGCGATCGAGCGCGTCGACGGAGAGGCGGTGATCGGCTCCGGCATGGAGGCGGCGCTGATCGAGGCCGGCTTCCGCCGCCAGCCGCGCCGCCTGGTCGCGTAGTCATGGCGGAGGGCGATTCGATCCTCCGCATGGCGCGGCGGATGGAGGACGCCCTGCTCGGGAAGCCGGTGACGGTGCGAACGCCGGGAGCCCGCAGGCCCGAGGGCCTCGCGACGTCTGCCATCGACGGTCTCGTTCTCGAGCGGGTGGAGAGCCGCGGCAAGCACCTCCTCCTGTACTTCGAGGACGATCTGATGCTGCACAGCCATCTCGGGATGCGCGGCGGCTGGCATGTCTATCGGCGGGGAGAACGCTGGCGCCGCCCCGCCTCACAGGCCTGGATCGCTCTCGCCTCTGCCGACGCCGAGGCGGTCAACTTCGGGGGGTCGTTCATCCGGATCGGCCGGCGGCGGCGCCTCCTTCGGGATCCGCGGCTGGTACGGCTCGGGCCCGACATCCTCGCCGAGGACTTCGAGCCGGCGGTCGCGATCGCCAGGATGCGCGGGACGAATCCGCAGATCGAACTCGGAGCGGCTCTCCTGGGGCAGAGGCTGGTCGCCGGAATCGGGAACATCTTCAAGTCGGAGGGGTGCTGGGCCGCCCGCGTCGACCCGAACCGTCGCCTCGACGCACTCGGGGACGAGGAGCTCGAGGAGGTGCTGCAGGCGACTCGCGACCTCATGCTCGCGGCGGTCGAGTCCGGGGGCCAGCCGAAACGGATTTACCGGCGGGCGGGAGAACCCTGCCCACGCTGCGGCGAGCGAATCAAGTCCCGTGCGCAGGGCGACGGCGCACGGACGACCTACTGGTGCCCGGGCTGCCAGACGGGCTGAACCCGCGATAATCAGGGCTGGGAATGGAGAGCGGAGCGAGAGCTGAGATCGTCGAGCTGCTCGGGACCGTGCCGTTGTTCTCGGAGCTCTCGTCCGATGAGCTCGACCGAGTCGCCCAGGTGGCGATCCCGCGCAGCTACCCGCGTGAAACCCGCGTCTTCCACGAAGGCGACCCCGGCGACGCCTGCTACATCGTCAGCCGCGGCAGCTGCCGGGTCACGCGCCAGCACTCCGACGGCCGCACGATCACACTTGCGACCCTCGGCCCCGGTGCGATCTTCGGCGAGCTCGCGATGCTCGACGGCGAACGCCGCTCGGCCAGCGTCGAGGCGGCGGAGAACACCGAACTGCTCGCCCTGCCGGCGACCGACATGCGCAGCCTGATCCGCTCGCATCCGGAGATGGCCGAGAAGCTCGTCGTGGCGCTGACCCGCCGCCTGCGCGAGGCGAACGAGCGCATCGCCCGCCAGTCATTCCAGACCGTCCCCAGCCGGGTCGCCGGGGTCCTCAATCAGCTGCTCGCCGAGGAGGCCCTCACGCCAATCGTCAAGGACGGGGTCACCATTCGGCTGCGCCAGTCGGACCTCGCTCAGATGGCGGGTACCTCCCGGGAGAGCGTCAGCCGCTTCCTCGCCACCCTCGAGCGGGCGGGCGTGGTCCAAGTCGGCCGCGGCCGCGTAACCGTGATCGAGCCCGAGCGGCTGGACGCCTACATTTTCTGAGTGTCCGCTCTCCGCCGCGACCCCGACTTCGCGGAGCAAAGGTCCTGGATGGTGGAGCGTCAGCTCCGCCGGCGCGGGATCTCGGACGAGCGCATCCTCGAGGCGATGGCGACGGTGCCGCGGGAGCACTTCGTTCCCGAGGGAGTGCGCCGCAGCGCCTACAACGACTCGGCGTTGCCGATCGGCCACGAGCAGACGATCTCCCAGCCCTGGGTGGTCGCCGCGATCTGCCAGGCCCTGCGCCTGGGCGGCGACGAGAACGTGCTCGAAATCGGGACGGGATCCGGCTACTCGGCCGCGGTCTTGTCGCAGTCGGCGGACCACGTGGTCAGCATCGAGCGCGTCCCCCCGCTGGGAGAGTGGGCGCGCGACCGCCTCGCAGAGCTGGGGATCGAGAACGTCGAGGTGATCGTCGGCGACGGCAGCCGCGGCCATCCGGAGGGCGCTCCGTATGACGCGATCGCCGTTCACGCGGCGTCGCCGGAGGCCCCGCACAGCCTGCTCTCCCAGCTGGCGTCCGAGGGCCGGCTGGTGGTCCCGATCGCGACCGGCTCCTCCGACCTACTCACCGCGTTCATCAGGGAGAACGGCGACCTCCGCCAGGAGACGATCGGGCCCTGCCGGTTCGTGCCCCTGATCGGCGCCGAGGGATTCCAGCCGCCCGAAAGCGACTGAAGTAGTCTCGCGCCGTGAATTCAGCCCTCTACGTGCTCAACTTCTATTCGCCGGTCTTCGTCGATCAGCTGCGCAGCGGCCGGAAGACGGCAACGATCCGCCTCGGGGACAAATCCCGCAAGTACAAGCGCGGCCAGGTCGTCTGGATCACGGTCGGCTACCGCCACCAGCCGCGGGAGAAGATCTTCGCCGCCGTGATCGACGACGTCGAGGTGAAGAAGGTCGAGGAGCTCTCCCCGCGCGACATCGAGCACGACAACCCCGAGTTCCGCCGCCGCGAGGAGGCGGTCGACTTCCTCGCCAAGATCTACACGCGGCCGATCTCCGACGAGGACACCGTCACCGTGATTCGCTTCTCCCGGATCGTCGAACGCCCCAGTACCCAGTTCGGCAACGGGGAGGCGCCGTCCCGCAACTGAGTGGCCGAGTACCGCTTCATCACGACCTGGCTGCTCGAGGCCGAGCGCGAGCGGGTGTGGGAAGCCATCTACGAGTCGGAGAGGTGGCCGGAATGGTGGAGGGGAGTCGTCGAAGCGGAGAAGCTGGAGGAGGGAGATGAGAACGGCGTCGGCCAGTACGGCCGCTACGTCTGGAAAGCGAGGCTGCCCTACCGCGTCGAGTTTCGGATCCGGACCACGCGCGTCGAGCGGCCCCGCCTCCTGGAGGGGGACGCCACCGGCGAGCTGGCCGGCGTCGGGCGCTGGCATCTCTTCGAGCACGACGGGCTGACCGCGGTGATCTACGAGTGGAACGTCCACACAACCAGGGCGTGGATGAACGTGCTCGCGCCCATCGCCCGCTCGGCATTCCATTCGAACCACGACTACGTGATGCGGAACGGTGGTGAGGGCCTGGCAGAGCTACTCGGGGTCAAGCTGCTGGCGCTCGACTAGCCGGAGCGCCACCGGGCCTGGGGCCGAAGCCGCTCTCTGGCTACAATCAGCACGCCTGGCACTCTCCTACCGAGAGTGCCAAAGTACACGAGAAACTTCCCAATCGCCTATTTGACCCAGGAGGAATGCCGATGAAGCTGAAGCCGCTTGGCGACCGCCTGATCGTGCAGGCGGTCGAGGAGGAGGAGACGACCGCAAGCGGGATCGTCCTCCCCGACACCGCGAAGGAGAAGCCGCAGAAGGGCAAGGTGCTCGCTGTCGGCGACGGAGCAATTCAGGAGGACGGCAGTCGCCGCCCGCTCGATGTGGGCGAGGGCGACGAGGTCCTCTACTCGAAGTATGGAGGCACCGAGATCACCGTAGACGGAGACGAGCTACTTGTCCTGCGCGAGTCGGACGTGCTCGCGAAGGTCGATTAGCCAAGGAACTTAGGAAGGAGGAAGCACACATATGGCTCACAAGGAGCTGAAGTACGACGAGGACGCGCGAGGCGCCCTGCAAGACGGTGTCGACGCCGTGGCCAACGCGGTCAAGGTGACGCTCGGTCCGAAGGGTCGCTACGTCGTCCTCGACAAGAAGTTCGGAGCGCCCACGATCACCAACGACGGCGTCACCATCGCTCGAGAGATCGAGGTCGAGGACGTCTTCGAGAATCAGGGCGCACAGCTGGTCCGTGAGGTGGCGACTGCGACCAACGACGTGGCCGGCGACGGAACAACCACGGCGACGCTGCTCGCCCAGACCATCGTCCGCCACGGCCTCAAGAACGTGGCCGCGGGCGCCAACCCGCTCGGGCTGCGCCGCGGCATCGAGAAGGCCGTCGACCAGGTGGTCGAGGACCTGCGCGAGAAGCAGTCAAAGGAGATCGCGGGCAAGGAGCAGATTGCCCGAGTCGCCGCAATCTCGGCGGCAGACGATGAGATCGGCAACATCATCGCCGACTCGATCGACAAGGTGGGCAAGGACGGCGTGGTGAACGTCGAGGAGGGCCAGACCTTCGGGATGGAGCTCGAGTTCACCGAGGGCATGCAGTTCGACAAGGGCTACATCTCGCCCTACATGGTCACCGACCAGGACCGCATGGAGGCCGTCATCGAGGAGCCGTTCATCCTGATCGCCAACCAGAAGATCGGCTCGGTGCGCGACATTCTGCCGGTGCTGGAACAGGTGATGCAGGGTGGCAAGTCCCTGCTGATCATCGCCGAGGACGTCGAGGGCGAGACCCTCGCCACCCTGGTGGTGAACAAGCTCCGCGGCACCTTCACCGGCGTGGCGGTCAAGGCGCCGGGCTTCGGTGACCGCCGCAAGCGGATGCTCGAGGACATCGGCATCCTCACCGGCGGCGAGGTGATCACCGAGGAGATGGGGCTGAAGCTGGAGAACACCCAGCTCGATCAGCTCGGCAAGGCGCGTCGCGTGGTCGTCTCCAAGGACACGACCACGATCATCGACGGCGCCGGCGACTCCGAGCTGATCAAGGGCCGCATCAAGCAGATCAAGCAGGAGATCGAGACGACCGACTCCGACTTCGACCGCGAGAAGCTGCAGGAGCGGCTGGCCAAGCTGGCCGGCGGCGTCGCGGTCGTCAAGGTCGGAGCGGCGACCGAGACCGAGATGAAGGAGAAGAAGCACCGCGTCGAGGACGCCCTGCAGGCGACCCGTGCGGCGCTCGAGGAGGGGATCGTCCCGGGTGGCGGCGTCGCGCTGCTCAACTCCCAGGACGCGATCAAGCTCGACTCGTACGACGATGACGACGAGCGCACGGGCGCGAGCATCATCCAGCGCTCGCTCGAGGCCCCGATCCGGCAGATCGCGGACAACTCGGGCTTCGAGGCCTCGGTCGTGGTCGAGAAGGTCCGCGGCCTGAAGGACGGCGAGGGCCTGAACGCGGCCACCGGCGAGTACGGCGACCTGGTCGCCGACGGCGTCATCGACCCAACCATGGTCACCCGCTCGGCGCTGCAGAACGCGGCCTCGATCGCCAAGAACATCCTCACCACCGAGGCCGTCGTGGCCGAGCCGCCCGAGAAGGAGCCGGCCGGCATGCCCGGTGGGGGCGGCATGCCCGATATGGGCGGGATGATGTAAGCGGTTCTTGCCGCGCTACTCTCGCCAATAACAGGCGAGTGCCCGCAACTTCGCGGGCGACTTCCAGAGAGGCCCGGCCACCCGCCGGGCCTCTCTGCGTCGTAGGCTGAGACGACCAGAGACATGGCGATCGACCTGGTCATCGACGTCGAGAACACCCCGGGCGCACTCGCGGGCGTTGCGGACGCGATCAGCGACGCCGGCGTCAACATCGCGGCCGCCACCTGCGTCGGACCGGGCGACCGGGCCGAGCTCCACATCCTCGTGCCGCATGGCGAGGCCGTGAAGCACGCGCTGGCGATCTCCCACGTTGCGGTCACGGACGAGCGCGAAGTCGTGGTCGTGGATGTCGAGGACCGTCCCGGCGTCCTTGCGGACCTGACTCGCAAGATCGCCCGGGCCGGGGTCAACCTCGATCTCATCTATGTCGCCACCCGCAATCGCATCGTCTTCGGGTCGGAGGACATCGCGGCTCTGCGCGCCGCGCTGGGCATCCCGCAGTAACCGGCCGTCAGCCCGACTGAGTGCCAAGCACCGCCCCCATCGGCCGCGGCTCGACGCCGAGCCGCTCCGCATCGGCCGTGCCGCGTTCGCTGGTCATCGGCACCTCCATCAGCTCGGCCTCCTCCCAGGTGGCGAAGACCGAGGGGCCGACGAGCAGCTCGAGTGCCCGCAGCCCGGCGCGCACGAGTGGCAGAGGGACATGCACCAGCGGGCGCTCGCGGCCGCTCGCCTCCGTCACCAGCTCGACGATCGCGTCATACGAAAGCTGCTCAGGCCCCGCCAGCTCATACCGGCCGTTCGGGCCCGGGTTCGAACCCCCGCCATCGAGGGAGCCGACCACGCAGCGAGCCACATCGCGCGCCCAGATCGGCTGGTAGAGGGCGTGACCCGAGCCGGAGACCGGCACGGCGGGCAGCAGGCTGAACCGCTGGAGCAGCGTGATCCATGGGTCGCCGGGCCGGTAGATGATCGACGGGGCGAAGATCGTGGTCTCGAGCGGCGACTCGCGGACAGCCCGCTCCGCCAGCGCCTTGGAGCGGAAGAAGCGGGTGCGCTGGAAGGCTGTCGCGCCCATCGCGGAGAAGAAGATGAAGCGCCCGACCCCTGCCCGCTCCGCGGAGCGCAGCAGGCGCCCCGTGGCGAGACCGTTGAGCTCCTCGATCGTGCCGCCCGGCTGATCGCGGATGGTCGCCGCCAGGTGGATGACCGTGTCCACGCCACGCATCGCGTGACGCAGCGAGAACGGGTCCCCGATGTCCCCCAACGAGATCTGGACGTCGACACGGTGCTCCCCGAGCTTTCGCGGGTCACGGACCAGGGTCCGCACGTCATGGCCCTCGGCGAGCAGGGCGGGCAGCAGCTCTCCGCCGACGACGCCCGTCGCTCCCGTGAGCAGGATCACCGGGCGGACCATAGCCACCCGCCACTGCGACCCACCGAGGGCCCCACTGGCCTAAAATGTCGCGTCCCGCGGCGCCCCATGGGCGCCGCAATCGCAACCACCACCCGGGAAAGGAATACGCGCCTGTGGCATACGTCATCGCGGAGCCCTGCATCGGCGAGAAGGACAACTCCTGCGTAGAGGTCTGCCCCGTCGACTGCATCCACCCGACCCCGGACGAGCCCGACTACGACAACGTCGAGCAGCTCTTCATCGATCCGGACGAGTGCATCGATTGCGACGCCTGCGTCGAGGCCTGCCCGGTGGACGCCTGCTTCGCCGAGGACCAGCTGCCCGAGGAGTGGCAGAAGTACACCGAGATCAATCTGGAGTACTACAAGTCGAAGGCGTAGCGGCCACCAGGCCGCTAGCGGCGGCCAGGCCGCCCAATCATGAGCGAAGGGCGAAGCCCGGAGCGGTTGTGGGATGCGGCCGCTTGCCGCCGCGATCTGAAGGCGAAGCCGTCAACCGATCCGCCCGCACGATCGGCGCCGCCACCAGCGCCAGGTAGACGAGCAGCAGGGCGTTCCTCACCACCAGCGGCCAGACGAAGTTGCCGGCCAGCGCGTCCACCCCGTCGTAATGCTGCAGCTCGATCTGCGTGAACAGGATCGCCAGGAGGAGGACGAGATTCTCCTTGCGGAGCCCGTAGGCGCAAGCCGAGACCGGCAGCAGCCAGAGCAGGAACTGGGGCGAGAGGACGGGCGCGAAGACGACCAGCACGGCGAGCAGGGCACAGACCAGCTCCCAATTGGTCGCCCTCGAGCGCCAGCCGGCCCAGGCGAGCCAGAGATAGCCGGCCACGCCGAGCACAACCGACATCCAGCGTGCGGCCGTCGCCCCCGAGGCTGAGATCTCGAACCCGCCGTGCCCGACCCCTGTCGCGATGCCCGAGGCACCGAGGACATGGGCCAGCTCGAAGGCGCTCGCGCCGAGGCTCTCCACCTGGAGGGTTCGTTCAGTGTGGTACGTGATCGCCGAGCCGAACTCGTCGCCCATCACGATCACCACAGCCGCGCACAGCAGGAGCGGAATCGCGCCGGCGACGATCACCCGCCGCAGGTTTCGCTCGCCACGCAACAGCGCCGGATAGAGAAAGAGCGGAAACGCCTTGATCGCCACCCCGACCGAGAGGAGCCCCGACCAGGTGGCCGATCGACCGCGGTCGCGGACCAGTACGGCCCCCAGCACGAACAGGGTCGGTACGAGATCGAAGCGATCCAGGGCCAGCGGGCCGTAGTCGATCAGCGAGCGATCGAGCACGATGCCGGACAGGGTCATCAGCCCGACTGTGTAGACCCCGAGGGCCGAGAGCACCCGCCTCACATCCCCGGGCAGCGCCAACGCGATTAGGACGATGATCGCGAAGTCGAAGGCGAGCATCTCCCACATGAAGCCGTCGATGAATCCCTGCGTGCTGTCGTCGAAGTAGGCGGGCGCAATCAGAACGGGGATCGAGAGCGGGGGGTACTCGATCTCCTGGTCCCGGTAGGGGAGGTCCCCCTCCTTGATCGCCTTCGCCTGGGGCGCGAAGTCGTTGACCAGGATCGACGACCAGTCCCCGACCGTGGGGGCGAAGAGGGCCAGATGGAGAGCGCAGACGAGGACCGCGGCGGTCGCCCGCCAGCGGAGCGGCACGGCCCTACTGCACCATCGGCAGCTCGGTACCGCTTACCCCGCCGCCGTTCGACTGCGCCGCGGCGGGCACGGCCTGCATGACGGGAAGCTCGACCGGCGTGGAGGCGACGATGCCGCGGGCAGCCTCGCGGATCATCTGGGAGGCGGGGGCGTCCGGGTGCTCGATCACCAGCGGCGTGCCCTCGTCGGCGTGCTCGCGAAGCTCGCCGGAGAGCGGCACCTTGGCGAGCAGCGGCACGTCGAGTTCGTCGGCAAGCAGCTGGCCGCCGCCCTCACCGAAGATCGCTACGCGCTCACCGTCGGGCCCCGTGAATGCCGACATGTTCTCGATCACGCCGAGCATCTCGAGATCGACCTTGGAGGCCATCTCCGCGGCGCGCCGGGCGACGCTCTGCGCGGCCGGCTGCGGCGTGGTCACGATCAGGATCTTCGCCTGTGGCAGCAATTGGGCGAGCGTCATCGAGACGTCGCCAGTGCCCGGCGGCAGGTCGAGCAGCAGGTAGTCGAGCTCCTCCCACGCGACGTCCTCGAGGAACTGCTGGATCGCCTTGTGGAGCATGGGCCCCCGCCAGACGACCGCCGCGTTCTCCTCGACGAAGAAGCCGATCGACATCACGCTCGGCCCTGCCGGCGAAACCGGCGGGATGATCTTGCGCTCAGGCGAGACATCCGGCTTGCGATTGATCCCGAGCATCCTGGGGATCGAGTAGCCGTAGACGTCGCAGTCGAGCGCGCCGGCCTTGTGGCCCTCGGCGTGGAGGGCGGCGGCGAGGTTGGCCGTCATCGTGGACTTGCCGACGCCGCCCTTGCCGGAGGCGATGCAGATCACGTTCTTGACCTGCGCCAAAGCCCCCTCCGGAAGCTTCGGGCGGCCGAGCTTCTGCTGGAGGTCCGACTTCTCGCCATCTGAGAGGACGTCGAAGCCGACCTCGACAGCGTTGACCCCCTCGAGCTCGCTGACGTTCTTGACCACCGCCTGCTGGAAGTGCGAGCGGATCGGGCAGCCGGGCGTGGTCAACGAGACGACCACTTCGACGCGGCCGTCGTCGCGCATCTCGATCGAGCGAACCATCCCGAGCTCGACGATCGAGCGGCGCAGCTCGGGATCGATCACATGCGCGAGCTTCTCGGTTATCTGCTCCTTGGTCGGCTGGGGCATGCTCCTAGTGTCGCAAAACGGCGCCTCGGTCGAGAGGATGACGGTACGTCAACGAACGTTCCTTGACACCCCTGATCCACCCCGACTACGCTCGCGGGCCTGGCGGGGGACGCCTCGCCTGGAAGTAAACGGGACAAACCAACGTTCACGAAGGGAGATTCGGGGTTTGATTAAGCCAAAGAGATCGCGCTTCGCGCTGCTTGGCGTGCTGGCGCTCGCGCTCTGCGTCACGGTGGGTCTGATGGCCGGCGCCGCGGACGCGAAGAAGAAGGGCAAGAAGAAGAAGGGGGCGAAGCAGGTCACGGTCTCGAAGACCGCGCCCACCGACATCCCACCGGCCTCGGCCACCCAGAACTCACTCACCTCGGTGCCGCTGGTCGTCGGCAAGAAGGCGAAGGGCAAGGTGGTGAGCGGCAATTCCGTGAAGGTCACCTTCTCGGTCACCGAGCCGGGATTCACCGGGGCACCGGATTCAGGCGACACGGGCCACCTCGGGATCGCAGTGCAGTCCCCGAGCGGTCGTCAGGTGTTCGTCGATTACCCCGATGACCACAACATCGGAGCGATCGGGCCGGTGACGATCTCGCCCGACTCGTCGGTACAGCCCTGCGAGCCGAGCTTGACGCCGCCTCCGCCGCCGTGCAGCTTCCCGAATGCCACGCTGGGACCGCCCTACGCGGGCACTATGGGCGATGTCGACTTGGCGTTCTTCACGGGCGTGGCAGCAAGGGGGACCTGGCACGTCAACGTGTTCAACGAGATGGACGACAAGTCGTTCACTCTCGGCCCGGTCAGCCTGAACATCGGGCTGCAGAGCGTGCCGAAGGGCTAGAGCCTGGAGGCAACGCCGAGGTGACGAAGTAGCACCAGCAAGCGACATGCGAAAAGGGCCGCCCTCGGGCGGCCCTTTTCTTTGGGAGGAGAGGTTGCTGCTTTCCGCCCGTCCTGATGGGGAGCGGAACTTCTCCGGGCGCGCCACCCCTCGAAACGGCCCGGGCTAAGCGATCAGACGCGCTCGCGCACCTTCTGCACGGCCGGCTCCACGCGCTGGCGATAGACCGGCTCGATTCGCTCCTTCACGATCGGCTCGAAGCGCTCCTTGACGACTGGCTCGACCCGGTCCCGGTAGACGGGCTCGACCCGGTCGCGGGCCTTGCGCGCCTGCCCGATGAGCTGGTCGGTGACCTGACGGCGGACGTCGCCGCCCTTCGTCTCGGCCTTCTCCAGCTCGGCGGCGAGCCGCTTGCGCAGCGACTCGATCTCGCTCTTGCGCCCCTTGGCGTCACGCAGGGTCTGGACCCGCTTCTGCAGCGCATCGATCTCCTGCGAGCGCGCCTCGGAATTGGTCCAGGTCTCGGCGGTGGTACGGACGTTCTCCGCGACCGTCGGCCCGGCCCCAATGGCAACGTCCACGGCCTGCAGCGCCTGCTCGGAGGGCTTGCGGACCTCGGTGGTCGTCTCGGTCTTGGTCTCGGTCTTGGTGGTCTTAGTGGCCATCTCGGCTCTTGATCCCTTCAGCTTGGTTACGTCGGACTCGTCGCTCTCCGCGAGTTCGGCAGGCTAGCACCGAACACATGTTTCGCGAACACATGTTCCTACCCTGGCAGCTGCCGCGGTTACACGAGCAGTCAGGATGTGACTTCTGCAACTACTTGAAGAGCGCGAGCAGGCGGCGGCCCCGCGCCGGCCCGACCCGCTCGACCCACTCCTCCGGGCTGTCGAGCTCCTCCGGGGCGGGCAGCGCCCCCGGTTTGCTCCAGGCCCGGTTGAGCGTCCTGATCCCGTGGGAGCGGACGACCTCGTCGGCGAAGGCCTTGCCGCGCCGGTACTGGGCGAGCTTCATCTCGAGTCCCAGGACCTTGGAGACGATCGAGTCGAGCAGGCCCCGGCGCTCGCGGTCCCGGTCCAGGGCACGCCGCAGATCGGTATAGCCGGGGTCGAGCTGGTCGCCGACTGCGTCCATGACGTGCTCGGCGTAGCCCTCGACCATCGTCATGATCGCGGTCAGGCGATCGATCAGCCGGCGCTGGTCCTCGGGGAGGAGCAGCGTGGCGAGCTCACCGCCCTTCACGGACTGGACGAGCTCGCGCGGGTTGAGCCGGGCGAGCTTGCCGAGGATCTCCGTGGGCTTCACCTCGACGGCGGCGTTCTCGAAGAGCTCCTCGGCGATCCGGCCGAGGTGCTCGCGCAGCCAGGGCACCGAGGCGAAGTGGACGGCGTGGGTCGTCTCGTGGAGCGCGATCCAGCGCAGGAAGAGGTCCCGGTCCACCTCGAGACGGGCGCGCGCGGCGGAGAGGTTCGGCCCGACGAAGAGCAGCCTGGGCGCACGAGCGGGGCCGATCAGGGCGACGTCATACTGGCCAATCACCCGCTGCGAGAGGTAGCCGATGGCGAGGCCTGCCTCCGCCCCGGTCGCAGCGCGGACGATCGTTCGCTGAATGCCCGCGGCGCGGCCGTTGTTCGAGCCCGAGATCCGGTCATCAAGGTGCTCCTCGACCCGCGCGGAGAGGTGCCGGAACGACTCGAGATTGACCCGGGCCCACTCCGCCCTGTCGACCAGCTCGGCCTCGGGCAGTCGGCCCTTCGGTCTCAGCCTCGTGTAGCGACGGACCAGGTGCGCGGCGCGGTCTGACTCCGAGCGCAGCTCCTGCGCGCTCCCGCCCCACTGGGGCCCGGAACCCGCAAGGGCGATCGCAAGCCGCTCGGCGAGGCTCCAATCGACGAGTCGGTCAGGCATGAACGGCGTCCTGGGCCTCACGCAGCACGCGCAGATCGGCCGCCGTTCGAGCCGCAGCAACGTCATAGCGGGCGGCCAGGTCGAGTGGGGCGTCGGCCAGGCCACCGCCCGCGAACTCGAGCGCCGCACCCGCGCACCTCGCGATCAGCTGGCCGGCGGCGGCGTCGACCGAGCGGGCGTTGCGCGTGGTGATCATGCCGTCATAGCGGCCCGCGGCCACGTAGCAGAGGGCCACGGCGATCGAGCCGGGAACACGGATCCGGTAGGCGCGGCCCTGGAGCAATTCCGCGGCCTTCAGAACGCGCTCGGGCTTGGTCGCCTCGAGCGCGATCACCTCGAGCCCCTCGCCCGTGACGACCTCCAGCGGGCGCCCGTCGAGTAAAGCGTCACCGTCGATGCTCGCCACGAACTCCTCCCCCGCGCCGAACTCGTAGACGTAGCCGAAGGTGACGTCATCCATGGAGTCGCCATCCGCGACGGCGACGCTGAGGCTGTGCAGGGGAATCGTGCGGCGGGCGTTGAGCGAGCCGTCGATCGGGTCGATGACCACCCGGAGCGGAGAGTCGCCGTCGCCGAAAGTGACCGAACCCCGTTCCTCGGAGACCGCGGTGAAACTGTGCCCCTCGCGGTGAAGCGCCTCGAGCTCGGCGAAGACGGCGTCCTCGCAGAGCCGGTCGATCGCCAGCGTCCGGTCGCCTCCCGCGCCGACCTCCTCGAACTGCGTGCGCTGGGCGATGGTGCGGTGCTCCTCGAAGATCCGCCGCTGCAGCTCGACCGCGCGGCGGCAAGCCTCCAGCCACTGATCGTCGCTTGGACCGGCGCCCGGAGACGCCTGCGCGGCGTCGCCGCGAGCTCCTGCCTCGCTCATGAGGCGAGATTAGCGACAGGTTCGTGGCCGAACGGTGGCGACTTTGGCTTGCACTAGCCTGAATTCCAATGGGAGACGAGCATGAGCACGGTGCCCCGGGGCCGACCGAGCAGCAGGAGGCCGTCGTGACGCACACCGATGGCCCGCTGCTCGTCCTGGGCATGGCGGGGAGCGGACGTACCGAGGCGCTCGCGCGCCGGCTCGCCGGGTTGGTGGGCGAGGGAGAGCGCGCGCTCGTGCTGACGCGATCGGTCGCGGCGGCAAGGCGGATCAGGACACGCGCGGAGGCGACGATCGAGGGCGCATACGAGGAGCTCGTCGTCCACACCCATCCCGTGGCCGCCGCGCGGCTGCTTCGCGAGCACGCGACCGAGGCCGGGATCGACCCCTTCTTCGAGTCGCTGAGCCCGGCCGAGCGGCTCGCGATGCTGCTCGAGCGGATCGACGAGCTACCGCTGCGCCGGCACGAGATCCGCGGCAATGCGGCGGGACTGCTCGCCCGGATCGTCGACCGGATCGACGCGCTCAAGTCCGCCGGCGTGACGGCGGCTGACTTCGCACGGTGGACGGACGAGCAGGCGGGAGCCTCCCGCTCCGAGCGGGATGCCGCGGCGCGCGAGCGGGAGTTCGCGGAGATCTACGAGTTGCATGACGCGATGCTGCGCTCGGCGGGCGCGATGGACGACATCGACGGGGTTCTCGAGCTGACCATAAGGCTCGAGCAGCGACCGGCCCTGGCAGAGGCGATCTCGACGCGCTTTCCGCACCTGCTGGTAGACGAGCTCGAGGACGCCTGCCCCGCGGAGCGCTCGCTGATCGAGGCGCTGGCGCGAGGCTCCGCCTCCGCGGTGCTCTCCTGCGACGACGAGCAGGGTCGCGGTCCGTGCGACGCCGCGGCGGCCTGGGTGCGGCACGCGCTCGGCCCGCGGGAGGTGACCATGGAGCCGACCTGGCGCTACGGCGGGGACCTGCTCGACGCCGCGCACGCGGTGGTGGCGCCCACTTCCGGCAACGCCGAGATCCCGCGGCGGGCGGCCGGGCCCGGAACCCGGGTTCGCTTCTGGTGCGGCACCAACGAGCGCGCGGAGGCGCAGGCGGTTGCTCGCGACATCGAGGCGGCTCTCGCCGCGGGCGAGGTGAAGATTGGGGAGATCTGCATCGCGGTGCCGCGGGGCGGCGCCCCCGCCCGCGCGATCGCCGCGGCGCTGGAGGAGCGGCGCGTTCCCTACCGGCTGAGCGGCCCCGGCGCCTTCTTCCAGCGCCCGGAGGTCCGCGACGTGATCGCCTGGCTTCGCCTGCTCGCGGATCCCACCGATGCGGCCGCGGCCGTCCGCGCCCTCAGCCGCCCGCCGGTCGAGCTGCGCTCGGTGGACCTCGCCCGCTGCACGACGATCGCCCGGCGCCGCAAGCTCGACATGGTCTCGGCCCTCGAGGCCTCGCTCGAGAGCCCGCAGATCCCGCCCGAGGCCCGCGACCGGATCAGGGAGTTCCTCCAGCTCCATCGGGCCGCGGCCCGGGCGATGGGCGAGATGCGCGCCGACGTCTTCGTGCGCCGCCTGATCGAGAGGATCGGCTTCCGCCGCCATCGGCTGTTCGCGGCCCATCCGGAGGCCGCGGAGCGACTTCGCAACCTGTCCCGCCTCGGCGAGCTCGCGGAGGCCTGGACCCGGCGGGAACCCGGCGGCTCGAACCGCGACTTCGTCCGCTACCTGGTGGCCGTTTCCGAGGCCGGCGTCGCGCCCGTCGAGGAGCAGAACGAACCGATCGCCGACGCGGTGCGGGTGATGCCCTTCGAGCGCACCAAGGGGCTCGAGTTCGCCCGCGTCTACGTCGTAGGCCTGCACGCCGGAGCCGTGCCGGGTGCCGTGCCCGCGGGCCCTCCGGCCGTCCCCACGGGCGTCGGCGGCGCCACGCCGTCGCACGAGGAGGAGTCGCGGCGCCTGCTCTACGTCGCAATGACGCGCGCGACCGAGGACCTGGTCCTGGCGAGACCCGCCGCGACCGACGCGGGCGATGCCCGCCCCTCGCCGTTCTACGAGGACGCCCGCGCCGTGCTCGGTGCGCCCGAGCAGGAACACGGAGAGGAACTCTTCGGCCCCGCCGAGGGCCTGCAGGCCACCTACCGGATGATCCAGGACGAGGTGCTGGAGGAGGCGTGGCGCGCCGGCGGCAAGCTCCGGGAGCCCAGGCTCGATACCTATGTCGACGTCAACCGCGCGGTGGCGCGCTTTCTCGAGCTGGTCAAGCTCGCCGGGTTGATCCAGGGTTCGAGCGAGGAGCCGGTCTCGGACTCACTCGCGGTGGTCAACGACCTGCTCGAGCAGGCGATCTCACCTGAGCAACGTGCGGCGCTAGGCGATTCCGGGCTCGACGCCTACCTGCTCGACGAGGAGGGCGCGGCCAAGCGACGGCGAGAGCTGATCGCGAAGCGCGACGAGCCCTCGCTCGAGGCATTCCTGCCGCGCCGCGGCGCGGGGCTGGCGCTCTCCGCAACGGACATCGAGCTCTACCGGACCTGCCCCCTGAAGTACAAGTTCGCGCGGGTCTTCGGCATCCCCCAGGAGACGACGATCAACCAGCGCTTCGGCATCGTCATCCACCAGGTGCTGGAGCGATTTCACGGCCAGCAGGCCTCCGGCGACGAGAACGCGGGGAGCCTGGAGCGGCTGATGGGGCTCTTCGCCGTGGCCTGGCGGCGCGCCGGCTTCGGCGAGTCCGACGACGAGCTTCAGTTCCGAGAGAAGGCAATCGAGTCGCTGCGCCGCTACCACGCCCGCGAGGTTGCCAGTGGCTCCCAGCCGCGTTGGGTCGAGCGCAAGTTCGACTTCCGGATCGGCCCCCACCACCTGCGCGGCCGCGTCGACCGGGTCGACGAGCTGCCCAGCGGCGGCTATGAGCTGATCGACTACAAGAC
>DATFOK010000075.1:0-6476 GCA_035265665.1 Solirubrobacterales bacterium
CTTCACGATCGACCACCTCCTCTACGTCCACGACGAGGAGGGCAACGCCCCGGCGGTCCCGGAGTCCTACGGCACCCCGAACGGGGACCGGTCCGAGTTCGACGCCTTCCTCGCCGAGAACGTGAAGCCCCAGCGGCAGCAGGACTTCGTCACCGTGGCCGTCAAGGTCACCCGCGGCGACCTCACTCCCGAGCAGTTCCGCGGCCTCGCCGCCATCATGCGGGAGTTCTCGGGCGGCTACGCCCGCACCACCGTGCAGCAGAATCTCGTGCTGCGCTGGGTGCGCGAGGAGTCCGTCTACGACGTCTGGCTCCGCCTCAAGGAGCTTGGCCTCGGCGAGGCGGGTGCCTTCACCATCAAGGACGTCGTCAGCTGCCCGGGCACCGACAGCTGCAAGCTCGGCATCACCAGCTCGATGGGGCTGAACCGGGCGATCGACAGGCGGATCGAGGAGATGGAGATCACCGACCCGCTCTCAAAGCAGATCCAGATCAAGATGAGCGGCTGCCCGAACGGCTGTGGCCAGCACCACATCGGCACGATCGGGTTCTACGGCGCCTCCATCAAGGTCGGCGACCACACGATCCCCGCCTACATCCCTCACGTCGGTGGCAACTGGGAGGGCGGTGACGTCGTCTACGGCCATCGGCTCAAGGCTCGTTTGCCGGCCAAGCGCGTCCCTGATGCGGTGGAGCGCTGGATCCGCCACTACGAGTCCGAGCGCGCCGACGGCGAGACCTTCAAGCAGTTCGTCGACCGTGTCGGCACCGATCCGTTCGAGGAGCTGATCTCGGATCTGAAACTTCCGGTCGAGTTCAACGCCGAGAATCTGCTCCACTTCATCGATTGGAACCGCTCAGAGCCCTACAAGGTCGAGCGCGGCGAGGGCGAGTGCGCCGTCTAGTGGAGCCCACGACTACAGAGCAAATTCCCGGCGGCGCCCCCGCCGCCAACGGGGCGGCTGCGAACGGCAATGGCCGCAAGGGGATCCTGCACGAGGCCTCTGCGACCGAGCACGTCGCGGTGCCCGCAGCTCAGCTCGATGGCCTCGGCTTCGACCCGGAGGCGAAGGCCGCGGAGCTCGAGGACGCAAGCGCCGAGGAGGCTCTCGGCTGGGCGCTGAAGACCTTCAGCCCTGAGATGTACATCGCCTGCTCGTTCCAGAAGACGAGCTCGGTGACCGTCCACATGGCGCACAGCATCGACCCAGATGCCCGCTTCTTCTATCTCGACACCGACGTCCTCTTCCCCGAGACCTACGAGACGAAGACCCGGCTCGAGGAGCGCTACGGGATCACCTTCCACCGCTACAGCTCGATCACCCTCGAGCAGCAGTCGGGCCTCTACGGGGATCAGCTCTGGAGCCGGGATCCCGATGCCTGCTGCGGGATCCGCAAGGTCGAGCCGATGCGCTCGGCTCTTGCGGCCGTGGATCTCTGGGTCTCGGGCATTCGCCGCTCGGACTCCCAGACCCGGGCGCGCGCCCCGAAGTTCGGCTGGGACAAGCGCTTCGGCCTCTGGAAGCTCAACCCGCTCGCGGACTGGTCCGAGGAGCAGGTCTGGGCCTACCTCCGGGAGCACGACATCCCTTACAACCCCCTGCACGACCAGGGCTACCCGTCGATCGGCTGCACCCACTGCACCCGCAAGCCGGGCGCCGGCGAGGACGCCCGGGCCGGTCGCTGGGCGGGGCTCGAGAAGACGGAGTGCGGGCTCCACGGCTAGCGGACTTCGCTAACCTGCCCCGCTTCCTGACCGATCCGCTCCACTTTCCCCTCTCCCTGAACCCATGACCGAGACCGCACTGAAGCTGCAGCTGTCCGACCGCCAGACCGCCGACTTCGAAATGATCGGGAACGGCGGTTTCTCTCCCCTCCAGGGCCCTCAGGGCTACGAGGACTGGAAGTCCGTCGTCGAGAACATGACCCTTGCGGACGGCCAGTACTGGCCGATCCCGATCACGCTCGCCACGGACCTTGACATCTCCGAGGGCGACACCGTCGAGGTGTCAAGCGACGAGGGCAAGCCGCTCGGCCGCCTCAACGTCACCGAGATCTTCGAGCGGGACCTCGAGGCCGAGGCCGAGAACGTCTACCGCACCGCCGACAAGGAGCATCCCGGGGTCGCCGCGATCTTCGAGGAGGGCGCCCGCTGCATCGCCGGGACCTACGAGGTCGACGCGCTGCCCGATCACGAGGACGCCTTCATGCGCCGCTACTTCACCGCGGAGGAGTCGCGCAAGGCCTTCGAGGAGCGGGGCTGGAAGCGGGTCGTCGCGTTTCAGACCCGCAACCCGATCCACCGCGCCCACGAGTACCTCACCAAGTGCGCCCTCGAGATCACGGACGGGCTCTTCATCCACCCGCTGATCGGCAAGACCAAGGCCGGCGACATCCCCGCCGATGTGCGGATGCGCTGCTACGAGATCCTGATGGAGGACTACTACCCGAACGACCGGGTCATCCTCGGTGTCTTCCCTTCGAAGATGCACTACGCGGGACCGCGCGAGGCCATCCTGCACGCGATCGCGCGCCGCAACTACGGCTGCACCCACTTCATCGTCGGACGGGACCACGCCGGCGTCGGGGACTACTACGGGACCTATGACGCCCAGCAGATCTTCGACGAAATCGACATCGACAAGCTCGGCATCCAGCCGCTCTTCTTCGAGCACTCCTTCTGGTGCAACAAGTGCGAGGGCATGGCGTCGGGCAAGACCTGCCCGCACGGCTCAGAGGACCACGTCTTCCTGAGCGGCACCAAGGTGCGGGAGATTCTCGGCAACGGCGAGCTGCCGCCCGAGGAATTCAGCCGCCCCGAGGTGGCTCAGATCTTGATCGACTCCTACAAAGAGGAAGGCAATGGCTGACGAAAAGGGTTTCACGCTCTGGTTCACCGGACTCTCAGGCGCCGGCAAGACGACCATCTCCAAGATCGTCGAGCGGGAGCTCCGCGACCGCGGCTCGCGGGTAGAGGTGCTCGACGGCGACGTGGTCCGCGAGAACCTCTCGAAGGGCCTCGGCTTCTCGAAGGAGGACCGGGACACGAACATCCGGCGGATCGCCTTCGTGGCGGACCTGCTCTCCCGCAACGGCGTCCCCGTGATCACGGCAGCGATCTCGCCCTACCGCGAGATCCGCGATGAGGCCCGCGAGCTGATGGGCGACCGCTTCATCGAGGTGTTCGTCAAGGCGTCGGTTGAGGTCTGCGCGGAGCGCGACGTCAAGGGCCTGTACGAGAAGGCCTTCAAGGGCGAGATCAAGGAGTTCACGGGCGTGTCGGACCCTTACGAGCCTCCGCTCAACGCGGAGCTCACCCTGGACACCGAGCAGGATTCGGCGGAGGAGGACGCGGCGAAGGTCCTCACGCTGCTCGAGCAGCGTCAGCTGATCCCCGCCGCCCAACCCGCCTAGGCCCTGGGCAGCTCCGGCTGGCCGAGGTCGTAGGTCGAGTAGGCGCCGAAGGAGTTGAACATCTTGTGGGAGGGGCCGTGAAAGTCCGAGGAGGCGGTCGTCGCCAGGCCCCTCTCGCGGCAGAGATCGACGAGGAATCTGGTCTGGGCGCGGTCGTGGGCCGGGTAGAAGCACTCGACCCCCTCGACGTCGAGGTCGGCGACGATCGCCGCCACCTGGTCGGGGTCCTTCATGTCCCAGAACGGATGCGCGAGGACGGCGACGCCGCCGGCCCCGTGGATGATCTCCACCGCCTCGGCGGCGTGGGGCCAGCGGCGCGAGACGAAGGCCTTGGCGCCCGGAATGAGCCACTCCTCGAAGAAGGCGCTCATCTCGTCGGGCTTCACGCCGGCGGCCTTCGCGATGTGGGGTCGGCCCACCGACGAGGCGTCGCCGGCCTCGGCGATCGCTTCCTCGAATCGGACCGGAACCCCTTGCTCGTTGAGCCGGGAGACGATCTCCTCGGCGCGGGTGACCCGCTCCCGCTGCGCGCGCTCCATGGCCGGAGCGACCGCGGTCGTGTCCACCCAGTAGCCGAGCATGTGCATGTCATCGAGGCTTCCGTGCACGCACGAGATCTCCGTCGCCGGAACGAGGGCGATCCCGGCGTCGGCCGCCGCCTGCGCGGCCTCCGCGACGCCGTCGATGCCATCGTGGTCTGTGAGCGCGAGCGTCGTGACGCCCTGATCCACCGCGGTCGCCACCACCTGCGCGGGCGGCAGCTCCCCGTCGGAGAATGTGGAATGGCTCTGCAGGTCGATCAAGGGCGGCGGAGGATATGAGGATCTCGGCAAAAGCCGACTACGCGGTCCGCGCGGCGGTCGAGATGGCCGCGGCCGGGGACGAGCCCGTCAAGGGCGAGGCGATGGCCGAGGCACAGGGCATTCCCCTCCAGTTCTTGGAGCACATCCTGCTCGAGCTCAAGCACGCGCGGCTGGTCAGGGCGCGGCGCGGCGCCCGCGGGGGCTACTGGCTGGCGAAGCCGCCTGAGGAGATCACCCTGGCGAACGTGATCCGGGCGGTCGAGGGCCCGCTGGCGAACATCCAGGACCAGGCCCCCGAGCAGACCAAGTACCCGGGGAACGCCGAACAGCTCAGCGAGGTCTGGATCGCGGTACGGGCATCTCTGCGGCGAGTGCTGGAGCACGTGACGATCGCCGACCTGCGTGACGGCAAGATCCCGGACGAGGTGCTCGAGCTCACCCGCGATGAGGGCGCCCGCGTCACCCGCTAGCAACCTGCGGCACGAGAAAACCGACCAATTAGGGGGAAAAGGCGGTGTCCGCTATGGTGCCGCGACCCTTTTAGGACTGTTTCGGTCATAAAAGGGAACAAGGTGGGAAAGGCTTCGTCCACTAGCCGCCCGCCCCACGGCAGAACCCCATGGATCCATCGATCGTCTTCTTCGGCGTCGGCGTCGGCTTCCTGGTCGGACTTACCGGCATGGGCGGTGGATCGCTGATGACGCCGCTCCTGATCCTGATCTTCGGGATCAAGCCCACCACCGCGATCGGCACCGACATCTTCTACGCGGCGATCACCAAGACCGCCGGGGGCTGGCGCCACCTGAAGTTGAAGACCGTGAACATGCCGCTCACCTGGTGGATGGCCGCCGGGAGCGTCCCCTCGGCGATCGCGGGCGTCTGGTTCCTCGACTACCTCGAAGGCCGGCTCGGTGACGACCTCGACGGCACCGTCTTCGCGATCCTCGCCGGCTGCCTGCTGGTCGTCGGCGCGATCACCCTGCTCCGCAGCCTCTTCCTGGCGGACAAGTTCCAGGAGCGCGACAGCTTCGAGATGCACACCCGTCACAAGGTCGCCGCGGTCGCGATCGGGGCGACGACCGGCTTCGTGATCGGCCTGAGCTCGGCCGGCAGCGGCACGGTGATCGCGATCATGCTGATCGCCGTGTTCCGGCTCACCCCGCGCAGGGTGGTCGGCACGGACGTGTTCCACGCCGTTCCTGCTCTGGGCCGCCGGCATCGCCCACATATTCAGCGGGAACGTGGACTTCGGCCTGGCGGGGAACATCCTGGTCGGCTCGGTTCCAGGGGTCATCCTGGGCTCGAACATGTCCGTCAAGTGGCCGCAGGGCATTCTCCGCACTGCCCTGGGGCTCGTCCTGATCGCGGCCGGCCTGGCGATCTTGAACAAGGCGAACACCGAACTGGTTCCGTACACGGTCGGGTTCGCGGCGGTTGCCTTCATCGGCCTCTTCGCGGTGCAGCTGCTGCTCCGCCGGGAGGTCGAGCAGGATCCCGCCGAGCAGGAGTGGTTGCGCAAAGCGGCGGTCGTGGCCTCGCACGGCGATGAGATCGAGCGCCACGAGCAGGTCGAGGCCGAGCTCGCTGCGCGCGCGAACGGGCAAGGGCGCGCGGCACACGCCGGGGTCGAGGACTAGCGGCACCACGCTCCGTGGCGCGGCCCGGTGGCCGCTTAAACGCAATACTGCGCCGCCGTGTTCGAGAAAGTCCTGATCGCAAACCGCGGCGAGATCTCCATCCGGGTCGCCCGGACGCTGAAGGAGATGGGGATCGGCTCGGTCGCCGTGTACTCGGAGATCGAGCGGGATGCCCCGCACGTTCGCGAGGCCGACGAGGCCTTTCTGCTCGGCCCCGCGAGTCCCGCCGAGAGCTACCTGAACGTCGAGCGGATCCTCGAGGTCGCACAGGATGCCGGCGCGGAGGCGATTCACCCCGGCTACGGCTTCCTCGCCGAGAACGCCCGCTTCGCGGCGGCGGTCGAGAAGGCGAAGCTCACCTGGATCGGGCCGCCTCCGAAGGCGATCGAGGCGATGGGCTCGAAGACCGAGGCCCGCCAGATCATGCAGAAGGCGGGCGTGCCGATCGTCCCGGGCGCCACCGAGGCGGTCAAGGACGTCGAGGAGGCGAAGAGGCAGGCCGGGGAGATCGGCTATCCGATCGCCTGCAAGGCGGCCGGCGGTGGAGGCGGCAAGGGCTTTCGCGTCGCCCAGAGCGAGGACGAGATCGAGGATGCCTTCGAGGGGGCCTCCCGCGAGGGCGA
>DATFOK010000076.1:0-3487 GCA_035265665.1 Solirubrobacterales bacterium
CAAGCGGATCGACGGCCGGCTGCCCGAGTCGCTGATCGAGCTTCCGCAGGCGATCAGCGGAGTCGATGAGACGGATGCCTACGCCTCACTCGCGAACCGCGACCTGCAACGCGGCCAGGCCATCGGCCTGCCCTCGGGTGAGGCGGTCGCAGGGGCGCTGCGCGTCGAGCCGCTGACCCCCGAGCAGGTCGGGCTGGCCGAATTCGCCTGGAGCGGCGAGACACCGCTTTGGATTTATGTTCTGCGTGAGGCCGACGCGCTCCACGACGGAGACCGCCTCGGCCCGGTTGGCGGCCGGATCGTCGGCGAGGTTCTGGTTGGGATCGTCGACGCGGATCCCGAGTCCTTCCGCTCTGTGCAGCGCGCGTGGACCCCGACGCTGCCGTCGCACGATCCGAACGGCTTCGGGATCGCCGACATCCTGGTCCCGCCTGAGTAGGCGCGGCGCTACGAGAGCAACTGGTAGATGAAGTAGACGATCACGACCAGGTTGACGAGCCAGGCGTGCGTGGTCAGCCACTCGCGGATTCCGGGCATCGCCTGCCGCGCCCGATGTCCGAGCAGCGTGTAAGCGATGATCGGCAGCGCCATCAGCAGGGTGGTCGCCGCCACGAGCGGCCAGCCTTGCAGGACGTCATGGTTGTTGTCGTGCAGCCAGTTGGCGGTCGAGATCACCGCGACGATGTCCGTCGGCATCAGCAGGATCAGCAGGAAGGCGAGGCTGAAGGCGCGTCTCGGCTTTGCCTCCTGCAAGGCGGTCATCCATTTCGGGACGCTGGCTGTGCCCCGTCCGAGGAAGGTGTGGATCGCGGCAAGCGCGAGGAGTCCCGCGATGACCCAGTCCGCGGTGGTCGGACCGCCGCCCTCCTTCGGATCGATTCCGATCGCCTTGACGATCCCGTACCAGATCAGCAGGCTCAGGCAGGCGGCCGTGACTACGCCGACCAGCATTGCCAGCGAGTTCTTGACCGGCTCCGTGCTCGTCACGAGGAAGATCGACGTCAGGATCTGCGGCCCCATCACCATGATCAGGGCGAGCGGGATGATCTGGAGTTGAGTCGAGTCCACGTCGGGCGGCGGCTGGCGCGCGGTGATCCTATGCCGTAATACGCTTTCTCCCATGAGCGCCGGACGGGACCCCGATCAACTCGCCGCGCAGGCCGCCGATGCCGTGCGGCAGGTGATTGCGAACGCCGAGTCGCGCGCCGCCGAGATCATCCGCGACGCGGAGGCGAAGGCCGCCAGCGTTCGCGAGCAGGCGGAGGCCGAGGCCTCGCAGATCCGCACGCGGGCCGAGTCCGACGCGCGCGGTCAGATCGAGGCCGCCAAGCGGGCGCTGGACGAGCTCGGCGGCACTCTCGTGGCCGCCGCTTCCTCCGCCCTGCCGAAGGCCGAGTCCGAGCCGCAGCCGACCGAGACCGAGGAAGAGCAGCCGCCCGGTCCGCACCCCGACCCCGAGCCCGCGACGGAGCAGGAGCCGGCGGAGTCACCCGGCGCCCCGGAGGCGCCGGTGTCCCCACCAGCTGAGGAACCGGAGCCCGAGCAGGCCGCCTCCGCCGTTGGCAACGGCGATGATGCCGCCGAGCGGCTCCTGGCGATGAAGATGGCGGTCGACGGCAAGGACCAGACCGCGATCGAGGCAGAGTTGACCGAGAAGTTTGGCGCCCGCAACCGGACTGAGCTGGTCGCGGACGTCCTCTCGCGGGTTCCCCGCTAGGTCATTCGCCAGAGCGGAACGTGCCAGGGCCGCCGCCCTCGCGTGCACCTCGGGCGTACGCAGCCATGTCCTGGCTCCAGAACTCGACGACGTTCCCGTCCGGGTCGGTGACGTAGATCGCGCGACCGGGCCCGAGCTGGATCGGGCCCTCGACCTCCGCGCCCGCCCCCTCGATCCGCGCCTTGAGGCGTTCGATCTCCTCCTCGGGAACGTTGAACGCGTAGTGCACGTGGGCGCCGCCGCGCCCGCCCGCCAGGCCGACCTGCTCGGTCCACAATCCGAGCCGCGCGGTCTCGCCGACCAGATACCAGTAGCGGTCCTCGGCGCCCTCGCCGTAGAGGGTCTCCTCGAAGCCGAGCACGTCGCGGTAGAAGCGGCGGGCGGCGTCCAGGTCGGAGACCTCGAGGACGAGCTCGGAGATGCCGCTGACGGGAGGCGGCTCGGTCACGGCGCCGAGCTTATTGGCCCGGGTTGCTCTAATCGTCCGAGGATGATCCCCGCTGCCTACAAGCGCGTTCTTGGGTCGCGCGGCGTTGCAGTCCCGCTCGCCGGCGTCACGATCAACCGGCTGGCGATCGCCGCGCAGCCGCTTTCGACGATCCTCCTGGTGCGGGGATCGACGGGTTCCTTCGCGGCCGCGGGCCTGGTTCTGGCCTGCTACTCACTCGCCGCCGCGGGCTCGCTACCGGTGCAGGGCCGGGTGATCGACCGGATCGGGCAGACCTCGGTGATCGCAGTGGTCACGGTGGTCAACGCGCTCGCCTTTGGGGCACTGATCCCACTCGCTTCGGCGGACGCCCCCCTGGCGGCCATGGCTCTTGCAGGCACGGTCGCGGGCCTGTCGACGCCCCCGCTCGGCTCTGCGATGCGGAGCCTGTGGAAGGGCCTCGTTCCCGACCCTGACTTGCGGCAGGCCGCCTTCACCCTGGACGCCGTGGCGATAGACGTCGCCTGGATCCTCGGCCCGACGATGGCCGCGGTCGTGATCGCGGCAGCGTCGCCATCCGCTGCCCTTGCCGGATGCGTCTCGCTCACCTTGCTTGGATCGGTGGTGTTCGCCGGTTCGGCCGCTTCGCGCGCGTGGCGCGGGACCCCAGCTCACGAGCGGGGGTCGAGTCCTCTGCGCTCGCCAGGGGTCCTGGTTCTGATGGGCGCGGCGCTTGGGGTCGGGATCATGGTCGGGGCCATCGAGATCTCAATCACCGCCTTCGCGTCGGATCACGGGGCCGCCGAACTCGGTGGCACCCTGGTCGCCATCCAGGCTGTCGGTAGCGTGGCGGGTGGCCTCTGGTTCGGGGCGCGGGATTGGAAGAGACCCGTGGGCGATCGACTGCCTGCGGTGGCGCTCGTCTTCGCGATCTCCATCGTGCCGCTGGTCGGGGTCCCGTCGGTGGGCGTTGCATTTCCGCTGATGGCACTCAGCGGCGTCGGGCTGGCACCGACGATCGCGGTGATCTACCTGCTGCTCGATTCCCTGGCACCGCCGGGAACCGCGGTTGAAGCCACCGGCTGGGTGCTTACGGCGATCATCATCGGGGCTGCTGTCGGCAACGGTGCGGCGGGTGTCGCAGTCACGGTGGCCAGCGCGCATTTGGGGCTGGTCGTCGGTCTTATCGGCGGCTTCGTCACGCTGGGCGCGGCGTGGCTCGGCCGTCACAGCTTGCGCTCCGCAGGCCGCGAGCTCGTGCCGGAGGCGGAGCCCGCTCGGTAGCGCCGCACCTTGCGCGGCCCGGTACCACCGGTTACGGTCGCTGAGCTCGTCTCGCACTC
>DATFOK010000077.1:0-7086 GCA_035265665.1 Solirubrobacterales bacterium
GTGCATATGCGCGCTCGAGGTCTCGTTCGTCAGGAACGACGCGTCGATCGAGCTCAGCCTGTCCATGTGCCCCTGGGCCATCGTGGCAAGCGTAAACCCTCCGCCCGGAGGTCCGGCCGCTACCCTTGGCGCGGCCTTGGCGTCCGCCTCCGAACAAGCCCGCATGAAACGGGTTACTCCTCAGCTTCGCTTGCGGAGCACCCTCGCATGAGTCCCTCGCGGGTCCTGCTCGCCGCCCCGCGCGGCTATTGCGCGGGCGTCGATCGCGCCGTCGAGGCGGTCGAGCACGCGCTCGACCTCTACGGCGAGCCCATCTACGTGCGCAAGGAGATCGTGCACAACAAGCACGTCGTCCACGAGCTCGAGAAGCGGGGCGCGATCTTCGTCGATCAGGAGACCGAGGTGCCGGAGGGCGAGATGGTGGTCTTCTCCGCCCACGGCGTCGCCCCGAGCGTTCACGCCAACGCCGCCGAGCGCGGCTTGCGGACGATCGACGCGACCTGTCCGCTGGTCACCAAGGTCCACGTCGAGGCGCGCAAATTCGCCGCCGAGGGCTACACGATCGTCCTGATCGGGCACGAGGGACACGAGGAGGTCGAGGGGACGACCGGCGAGGCGCCTGACCAGACCGTCCTGGTTCAGACAGAGGCGGACGTCGATGATCTCGAGGTCGAGGACCCGGATCGGATCGCATACATCACCCAGACCACCCTCTCGGTCGACGAGACCACCTCGATCATCGACCGGCTGAAGGAGAAGTTCCCGAAGGCGATAGGTCCAAAGACGGACGACATCTGCTACGCGACCACCAACCGCCAGCACGCGGTCAAGGAGCTCGCCAAGCACTGCGAGCTGGTGCTGGTGATCGGCTCGACCAACTCATCGAACTCGAACCGCCTGGTCGAGGTGGCCCGCGAGCACGGTGCGGACTCCTACCTGATCGACAACCACCTCCAGGTTGACGAGGCCTGGCTCGAGGGCATCGATACGGTTGGGATCACCTCGGGCGCCAGCGCACCCGAGGAGCTGGTCGAGAAGCTCGTCAACTTCTTCGAGGAGCGCGGCGCGACCGACGTCTCCGAGCTGCGGACCGTCAACGAGGACGTCCGTTTCATGCTTCCGAAGGAGATCCGGCAGGAGCTCTCCGCGGCTTCGTCCTGAGCGCGGTCCGCTTGCGCACCCGCTCGGCGACGAAATAGCTGCCGATCACGAAGACCAGGGCGCCGAGCTGAGCGCCGATCGTCTGCCAGCTGGGGAAGATGCCGAGCCAGGTGCCCATCCAGAGGGGCAGCTCCACGTCGAGCGGCGTGATTGGGAGCCAGCCGACACCCTGCATCACCCGGACCGTGTTTCCGACCATCACGGTCAGCACCAGGGCGATCAGGACCCCGGTAACGATCAGCATCTTCTTGTAGGGCAGCCGGCGCTCGAGGGCGAAGGTCGCTGCGCCGACCGCCGCCGTCAGGGCGAGCCCCAGAGCGACCCCGCCGAGGACCACACCCGTCCCCGAACTGAGTTGGAGAGCCTGAAGGAAGAGCACGGTCTCGAACCCCTCGCGGAAGACGCTCGAGAAGCCGAGCATGTAGAGGCCGAAGATCGTCGCTCCGACCGCGGCCCCGGCGGCACCCGCACCGGCGGCGAGCGCCTTGCCGCGTTTGCGGTGACCCGCGATCCACTCCGTCCAGTAGACGCGGTGGAAGAACCAATTGAGCACGATCAAGAGCACGCCGATCGCAATCAGCCCGACCACCGCCTCGAGCTTCTCCCCATAGCGCGAGAGCGAGTCGAGGATCGTGATCGCGATCAGGAACAGGACCATCGTCGCGGGCAGCGCGAGCAGCGCGCCGCGGTAGATCGGGCGCCGCAGCCCCCGGTTCGCACCGACCATGCTGGCTGTGATCGCGGCGATGATCAGGATCGCCTCGAGCCCTTCGCGGAAGACGATCAGCGCCGAATTCGTGATCACTGTCGCGGTGCTCGCGCCCTCGCCGACCGCGCTTCTCGCCTCCTCGAGCCGCTCGTCGAGGGCGATCCGGGTGACCCGCACGTCGCGGACCGACGCGCCCGAGGCGATCAGCTGGGCGAGCCCGTCGTGGCCGTCGGCGCCGTACCAGACGAGGCCCTCGACCGAGTTGACGAGGCTGGGCGCGGTCGCCTTCAGCTGAAGCTCGGGCCCGAACTCGAAGAAGGCGTAGGCCGCGAGCCTGGCCTGCTCAGCGCGGTCGCGCTCGCCGGCGCTCACCGCGGCCTCCATCTGGTCGAGGCTGATCGCGACCAGGTCGAGGTCGCTTTCGGCGTCCGACTCCTTCCACTCCGCGGGGAGGATGCGGTCGAGCGTGTCCGACGCGCTCCGCTCGATCTCCTCCACGCGATCGAGCGGGACCACCTCGCCCCCCTCGTTCGCCTCCCGTGTGATCCGGTCGAGTTCGGCGATCGCCCCGTCCACCTCGGCCACGGCGGCGGGATTGCGCTCCGAGAGCGCGGAGTCAAGGTCTCCGAACGCGGATCGAGCGCCTTCCACGAACGCGATCGCCTCCTGGATCTCGAACGGGATCGTCACCCGCTCGCCCTCGGTGCCGTGGTCGTACTCGACCGGGACGAGCTCGAGGAAGCGGGTGAGCTGGTTCGCCCGCCGCGCCTGCTCCTCGGTCGTGAACGGCGCGGCGGTGAACCCGTCGAGGATCGCGATCGCCTCGTTGCGGGCACGGAAGAAGTCCGCAGCCTGGCCGGTTCGCGCCGCGCGGTCGAGGCGCTCGAAGATCCGGTCGGCGTCGGCACGGGCCGCCGCGCCACTGTGCGATTCGTAGACCGGCGCCAGGATCTGCCAGTAGCCGGCTGCGGTCGCCGCGTTCTCGGCGAAGGCGGCGGCGAAGCCGCGTTTTCTCGCCTCTGCGGCCTCGTCCAGATAGGTGACGAGCCGTGCCTGATAGGCGTCCAGCAGGTCCTTGCGGATCGCGGTGACCGCCTCGCCGGGCTGGATCCCCCCGTCCTCGAGGCGCTCGAGTGCCTCGGTCGCGTCGGCTCCCGGTCGGGTGAAGCGGGTCGCCTGACGGAACTCGCGAATCAGGAGCCACTGCCGCGCCTCCGGCAGGTCACCTCGCTCGGTTGCCGCCACCGTGAGCGCGAAGGCTCCGGCCCGCACCGCCGCGATCGCCTGGCCCCGCGCGGTGGCGAGGGAGACCTCGGCGCCCTCCGCGGCGGCGCGACCGGCCTGGGCCAGCGCGCGCCGCAGGCGGGCGAGAGCGGTCGGGGCCTCGCGCCGCAGCTGAGCCGCAAGGCGGCCCTCAGCCGCTGCGGAGGCGCGGGAAACCCCGGCCTCGGCCCCGCGGCCGCGGTCGAGGAGCAGCGCCGTCTGCGCCTCGAACAGGCCGGCGCGCAGCTTCTCGGCCGCCTGCCAGGGAGCGTCGGCGCGAGCGGCGGGCGCCACCAGGAGGGCGCCCGCCGCCACCGCGATCAGCGCTGCTCGTCTCACGCTTCCTGGAGCTCGATCCCGAGTCGCTGGGCGGCCTGAGTGACCTGGCCGGCAATCGCCTCGGCCTGGCGCTGGGCCTCGGCACCGAGGGTGTCGGCCTGCTCGGCGGTGAACTTCTTCCCTTCGGCCTCCTGGTCACGCAGGTCCTCGACGTAGACGACCAGGTCATTGAGCGCCTTGCCCGTCTGCTCGGCCTGCTGGAGGCTCTCCGCCGCGATCATCGGCCTGACCTGGTCGTAGGTGACCACCAGCCCGCCGAGGATGTCGGCGATGTCCTGCAGCCGCGATGCGGCCACGAACGCCTGCTCGGTGAAATCGGCGCCGGCGACGAAGCGCGAGTTCTTCCAGCTCTCGAAGTACTCGCTCATCGTCGGCACCATGATCGTCAGCGCCGTGAACGCGTCCGAAGGTGTCGCCGAGAACTCAGCGGCGTCCGAGTCGAGGGATTTCGCCTGCTCCTCAAACTCGCGAACCGCGGAGACGTAGATGTTGGCGTCGGGCAGCGCCTCGCCGAAGTCGACCTTGCCGTCGCCGTTCACGTCTCCCTCGACTCCCTTCGCCAGGAAGTCCGGGTTGGTCCCGTAGAGCGCGGTCTCGGTGACGAAGAAGAGATTGCCGGGCTGCTTCAGCATCTCCCCGCTGGGCAGCTCGAGGCTGTACGAGACCGCGTTCTCGGGATCCGAGGCGTCGGAGCCGGCGTCGATGTCGACGTCGTACTGGGAGAGTCGTGGGACGCCGGCGACGATCCCCTCCATCTCCTCGTATGCCGGGTTGGCCTTGGCGTAGGCGGCCTTGGATTGATCGAGGATGCGCTCGACCTCCGGGCGGTGCTGCTCGAGCAGCGCCTCGTAGTCGAATCCGGATTGTTCCGCGACCGCGTAGTACTCCTCGCCGAGTTGGCGCATCGTCGCCGCCTCCGCGGCGAGGTTGTCGGTGTGCTCGGTGAGGTACTGCTTGATCGCGGAGAGCTCAGCGGAGCCGGAAGCCTGAGTGGTCGAGCCCCCCTCATCGTCGCCGCATGCGGCGAGGGACAGGGCGGCGCCGACCAAACCGGCGGTGAGGGCAACCTGGATGCGGGGGCGCCCCCCGCGCCACCCATTGCCTGCTGGGCTGCTCAATCGTTCTCCTTTCAATCGGCCCGCGCCCTTCCGCTTAGGGCGCCCTAATGCGAGCGCGTTAGGCTACCCGAATTCCAACTGCGAGGGTCGGAGATCTCAGGGGATGCCGGGCGCGAACTGGAGCGAGTAGATGAGGAGGCCCGGCGAGGGCTCCAGTCGAAGCAGGTGGCGCTCGGTGCGTTCGTGGGTCGTCAGCTCCTGCAGGCCCGGATAGCTGACCTGGACGGGATCGCGGATCTCCCCGTCCAATTGAATTGCGATCTCGCCCTCGCCATCGGTCGCCGCGTAGGCGCCCCCCGCCTGGTAGGAGGCCTCGAGGATGCGATCGGCATCGGCCCTGTGCCAGGCCTCCTCCGTCGATCCGCCCGGAAACACCTCCGGCGTGGGCGGGATCACCTTGGCATCGGCCGCGTCCGAGGGCCGCAGCGGCTCGAGCAGGTCGGGCCACTCATGGCCGCCGTTCGACTCGGCCAGGGCCTCCCGGATCGCCTCCTCGGTTCCCGCGTAGTCGCCCTCGCCGAGGTGGTACCAGCGCAGCGCGCCGCCGCGTCCCCAGAGAAAGAGCGCTGGCCACCCATGCGGCTCATACAGGCGCCAGAGGCTGAACTCGCGGTCGACGATCACCGGCCACCCGATCTCGAGCCGCTCCGCGGCCTCGACCACGACGTCGTGGTCCTGCGTGAAGGGAAAGCGAGGCGAATGGACTCCGACCATCGCCAGGCCCTCATCCGAATAGCGGTCGTGCCACGCCGTCAGGTAGGGCACCGTCCTGACCGAGTTGAGCTGTGCGAAGTCGAAGAAGTGCACGAGCACCGGCCTGCTCGCGACCAGCCGGTCGATCGAGTCGATCGGCTCGCCGATCCACTCGGCCCCGTGGGGGAGTGGCGGGATCGCGATGTCGGGGCGCGGAGGTCGCAGACGCCGGAGGGTATTGTGCGAGGGTGCTCCGTTTATGCGAGGGTGCGCCGCCAGGCGCAACCCGCTTGATGGGGAGGGAGCAACCCGTTTTACGGCGAAGCCGTGGAGCAATCCGTCGAAAGGAGAGGCCAAGTGAGTCGATCGGTTTGGGAGCGCATCGAGGAGAGTCGGGCTCGACACAACGTGCTCGAGCATCCCTTCTACGTGCGGTGGTCAGCCGGCGAGCTCTCGCGCGAGGAGCTCGCGCGGTACGCCGGGCAGTACCGCCACGCGACCGAGGCGCTGGCCCGCCTTTGCCGTGAGACCGTTGAGGTAGCTCCCGATCGCCACCGGGACGAGATCGCAGTCCACGCAGCCGAGGAGGAAGCGCACGTCAGGCTCTGGGACGGTTTCGTCGAGGCCGCGGGCGGCGAGATCGGGGCCGAGCCCACGCCCGAGACCGCGGAGTGCGTCTCGGAATGGACCTTTTCCGACGGATATCTCGGCCGGCTCGCGCGGATGTACGCGATCGAGAGCGGCCAGCCCGAGATCGCGCGCGTCAAGCGAGAGGGACTCGCCCGCTTCTACGGGATCGACGGCGGCGCCGGTGGCGAGTACTTCCGGGTCCACGAGGAGGCCGATCACGCTCACGCCGAGGAGTCGCGCCGGCTGATCGAGGAGGCGTTGAGCCCGGAGGACGAGGACGCCCTGGTCGCGGCGGCCGAGTCGGCCTTTCGCGCCAACTGGCGCCTGCTCGACGGCGTCGGCTGAGCCGCCGAGAGGATGCGCGGACGCTTCCCGAGGGCGGGCGACCGCGCGATCGGGATCGCGCTCGGCATCGTGCTGGGTGTGGCCGTGATCCTGCTGTTCCTCTTCCTGGGCTCGCGCGACACGATCGATGAGCCGTCCGTCTCGGGCGGGACGACCCAGACGGTGACTCAGCCGACAAAGAATCCCGGCGAATCGCAGGCGAAGCCCCCTCAGTAGGGTCCTTGGCGATGAGATCGGCGATGCGCATCGCGCACAACGTCCGGCTCGCAGCGATTCTCGCCGTCGGCGCCTTCGCGCTGCACCAGCTGCGGTACCTCCTCACCCTTGGGTCGTCGGCCGAGCTGGCGGAGGCGGGACACCGCTACATGACGGACCTCCTGCCGGCGGTCGCAGTGTTGGTCCTGGCTGGGGGCGTCGCCACCTTGATCCGCGGCACCGAGGGGGCGCTGCCGGCGCGCCCGCCACTCGGCCGGCGAATCGCCGTCTTCGCGGCCGCGTTGCTCGCGATCTACGTTGGCCAGGAATCCCTCGTCGCGATCCTGGCCGCCGGTCACCCGGCGAGCCCCGTGATGCTCGCGGCCGGGGGCTGGATCGCGCTGCCGCTCGCGGTCGGGACGGGCGCTCTCTCGGTGTTGCTCGCCACCGCGCTGGAACGGGTCGAGCGCGCGATCGCAATCGTCCACGGCGAGCGTGTTCGCTCGCGCCCGCCCGCCGTGCGCGGCAGGGCCTTTCCCGCTCGCGTACTCAGCCTGCTCTCCGCCCCACTTGCCTTCGGCCTCGCCAGGAGGCCGCCTCCGCCGGCACCTGCCTAGTCAGGTGCCAATCCGC
>DATFOK010000078.1:0-35435 GCA_035265665.1 Solirubrobacterales bacterium
GCTGGGCGCGGCGTGGCTCGGCCGTCACAGCTTGCGCTCCGCAGGCCGCGAGCTCGTGCCGGAGGCGGAGCCCGCTCGGTAGCGCCGCACCTTGCGCGGCCCGGTACCACCGGTTACGGTCGCTGAGCTCGTCTCGCACTCGATCCAAGGAGGGATTCCATGAAGCGACGGTACGTTCTCGCAGGACTCGCCGCGCTTGCGGTACTCGCGGTTTCATCGCCGGCACTCGGCGGGCCTTCGTTGAAGAGCCTGGTCAAGAAAGAGGTCAAGAAGCAGCTCGCCGGCAAGACCGGCCCTCAGGGCCCCGCCGGTGCGAACGGCGCCAATGGCACAAACGGCACGAACGGAGCCGATGGCACCGCGCGTGCCTACGCCTATGTGGACCGCTTCAACTGCCCCGACCCGGGATATCCGGATGACTGCGCTCCGCTCGATCCGGCCAAGGGTGTCTCCAGCGTGACGGCCGTGTCTGCCGGCGTGTACTGCGCGATCGTGCCCGGGCTAAGCCCGACGACGGCGCCGGCAATCGCGAGCGTCGACCAAGCCCAGAGCTTCCCCGGGAATGCCTCGAATGCTGTTTTGGTTAACGGCCTCGACAGCGGTGTCTGCACGGCCGGGCAGTACGAATTCAAGACGTTTGATCCGGCGGGGGATCCCGCCTCGAACGTAGACACGGCGTTCACCTTCGTGATCCCCTAGGGCGCCGAGGCGCGGGCGAACGGTCGGGGAACGACTGTTCGCCCGCGTACACTCGATTACGTGGCGCCGTCCGAGCGCATAGTCATCCGCGGGGCGAGGGAGCACAACCTCAAGGACGTCGACCTCGAGCTGCCTCGCAACTCGCTGATCGTGATCACCGGCCTCTCCGGGTCCGGCAAGTCGAGCCTTGCCTTCGACACGATCTACGCCGAGGGTCAGCGGCGCTACGTCGAGTCGCTCTCCGCCTACGCGCGCCAGTTCCTCGGCCTGATGGAGAAGCCGGACGTCGACTCGATCGACGGTCTCTCGCCGGCGATCTCGATCGACCAGAAGACCACTTCGCGAAACCCACGGTCGACGGTGGGAACCGTGACCGAGATCTACGACTACCTGCGCCTGCTCTGGGCCCGGATCGGGAAGCCCCACTGTCCCGAGTGCGGCGAGCCGATCGAGGGGCAGTCGGTCGAGCAGATCACCGACCGCGTCATGACGCTCGACGAGGGGACGCGCTTCATGGTGATGGCGCCCGTCGTCCGCGGCCGCAAGGGCGAGTTCGAGAAGCTCTTCGAGCAGTTCCGGCTGGAGGGCTACACACGCGTCCGCGTGGATGGCGAGCTCCGCCGCCTCGACGAGGAGATCAAGCTCGACAAGAAGTACAACCACGACATCTCGGTGGTCGTTGACCGCCTCGTGATGAAGGGCGACCTGCGACGCCGGCTCTCGGAGTCGGTGGAGGCGGCCGCGGCGCTGGCGGGCGGCGTCGTCGAGATCGAAATCGTGGCGAGTGGAGATGAGGCAGCAGAGAGGTCCGAATCTGAGCGCCAGGGCGGTGTGAAGGGCGCCAAGGGGGCCGGGGAGCTGCCTCCGGACGTCAGCGACCGCCTCACCTTCTCCGAGCGCTTCGCCTGCCTCAACTGCGGGACCTCGATTCCGGAGCTCGAGCCCCGGATCTTCTCCTTCAACTCGCCGCACGGCGCCTGCGAGCGCTGCCACGGGCTCGGCTTCCAACGGGTGGTGGACCCGGAGCTGGTGGTACCCGATCCGACGCTGTCGCTTTCCGAGGGAGCCCTCCAGCCGTGGCGAACGGGCCACTCCCGGTACTGGAAGCGGCTGATCGAGGCGGTCGCCGAGGACTACGGGGTCGACATCGACACGCCCTGGCAGGACCTCTCCGACGAGGACCGCGAGATCTTTCTCTACGGCACCGGCGGCGAGCGCCACAAGGTGACCTACACGAACCGCTTCGGCCGGCGTCGCTCCTACAGCGTCCGCTTCGAGGGGATCGTCAACAACCTCGAGCGCCGCTACGACGACACCGACTCCGACTCGGTCCGCGAGCGGGTCGAGGGCTACATGGCGGAGCAGCCCTGCCCGACCTGCAAGGGGGCTCGGCTTCGGCCGGAGAGCCTCGCCGTAAAGGTCGGCGGCATCTCGATTCACGAGTACACGGAGATGTCGGCCCGGGCGGCCCTGAAGTGGATCGAGGAGCTCGCGATGACCGACACGGAGCGAGCGATCGCGCGGTTGCTCGTCCGCGAGATCACCGAGCGGCTCGCCTTCCTCGACAACGTCGGCGTCGGCTATCTGAACCTGGCTCGCGCGGCCCGCACGCTATCCGGCGGGGAGGCGCAACGAATCAGGCTGGCGACGCAGATCGGCTCGAGCCTGGTCGGCGTGCTCTACATCCTGGACGAGCCCTCGATCGGCCTGCACCAGCGCGACAACGCGAAGCTGATCCAGACGCTCGAGCGTCTTCGGGATCTCGGCAACACGGTGATCGTGGTCGAGCACGACGAGGGCACGATGCGCTCGGCCGACCACCTCGTCGACCTCGGCCCAGGCGCCGGCGAGCATGGTGGGCACGTGATCGCGGAGGGGACGCCGAAGGACGTGGAGGCGGACCCGGCGTCGCTCACCGGCCAGTACCTCGCCGGCCAGCGCCAGATCGCGGTTCCGGAGAAGCGCCGCAAGCCGCGCGACGAGCTGGTCGTGAAGGGCGCGCGCCAGCACAACCTGAAGCGGATCGACGTCCCGATCCCACTCGGCGTCTTCTGCTGCGTCACCGGCGTCTCGGGGTCCGGCAAGTCCACACTGATCAACGAGACGCTCTACCCGGCGGTGGCCAATCGGCTCCATCAAGCGAAGCTGCGGCCGGGCGCCCACAACCGGATCGACGGCATCGAGCAGGTCGACAAGATCATCAATATCGACCAGTCCCCGATCGGGCGGACGCCGCGGTCAAATCCGGCGACCTACACGGGCGTCTTCGACCACATTCGCCAGCTGTACGCGCAGACGCGCGAGGCGCGGGCGCGTGGATACAAGCCGGGACGGTTCAGCTTCAACGTCAAGGGCGGCCGCTGCGAGGTCTGCCGCGGCGACGGGCAGATCAAGATCGAGATGCACTTCCTGCCGGACGTCTACGTGCCCTGCGAGCAGTGCCACGGCAAGCGCTACAACCGCGAGACGCTGGAGGTGCGCTTCAAGGGCAAGTCGATCGCCGACGTCCTCGAGATGTCCGTGGCCGACGCGTGCGTGTTCTTCAAGGACATCCCGAAGATCTCACGGCGCCTGAACACGCTGCAGGACGTCGGGCTCGACTACATCCGCCTCGGACAGCCCGCCACCCAGCTCTCCGGCGGGGAGGCGCAGCGGGTGAAGCTCGCGACCGAGCTCTCCAAGGTGGCCACCGGCGACACGCTCTACATCCTCGACGAGCCCACCACCGGCCTCCACTTCGCGGATGTGCAGCGCCTGCTCGACGTGCTCGACCGTCTGGTCGGGCAGGGCAACACGGTGATCGTGATCGAGCACAACCTCGACGTGATCAAGACGGCCGACCGGATCATCGACCTCGGCCCCGAGGGCGGGGAGGAGGGCGGCAGCGTTCTCGCCACCGGGACTCCCGAGGAAGTCGCGGCCACACCCGGTTCATATACGGGCGAGTTCCTCGCCGAGCTGGTCGAGCCGGAGATGAAGGTCCGCCGCACCGGCAAGCGCAAGACTGCTGTTGCCGCCTAGATGGTGCGAGGGTGCGCGACAGCGCAACCCGTTTAATTCAGGGGATACTGACCTCATAAGGGAGAGGGCTTGCTAGGGGAACTCACCTTCGACATCAACAGCAGCGCGGCGTTCGATCAGGCCGATCAGCGCGCGGGCATGATCCTGCTCGGCTCGATGCTGCTCTCCTTCGGCTTCATCCGCTTCAGCACCCGGATGATCAGGGCTGAGGTCTCGTGGTGGCCGGGGAACGTCACCCCCGGTGGCGTTCATATCCATCACCTCGTCTTCGGGATCGTCCTGATGATGCTCGCCGGCTTTCTCAACTTCGTGATTCAGCCGTACAGCCCGTGGTTCGAGATCCTCGCGGGAGCCTTCGGGATCGGAATGGGCCTGACCCTCGACGAGTTCGCCCTCTGGCTCTACCTGGATGACGTCTATTGGTCGGAGGAGGGCCGCAGCTCCGTGGACGCCGTCGTCTTTGCGGCGATCATCGGCGGGGGCATCATCGTCGGCTTCGTCCCCCTCGACGCGAGCGGCGGCTCCATCCTGGCGATCGTCGTTTCGGTTGCGATCACGCTTGGGGTCTGCGCGATCGTCGCGCTCAAGGGCAAGGTGAGCACCGCCGTGATCGGCATGTTCATCCCACCTGTCGCTTGGATGGGGGCGATCAGACTCGCCCGCCCCGGTTCCTGGTGGGCCAAGCGGCGCTACGAGCCGGGCAGCGGCAAGCTCGCAAAGGCGATCGCCAGGAAGGCGCGTCACGACCGCCGCGTCCGACGCTTCCAGGATCTGATCGGCGGGGCGCCGTCGCTGCCCAGCCCGCGCCCGGGCGGGGGCTCGAAGCCACCGGAGAGCTGAGCCCTAGTCAAGCTCAGGCATGCGGTCTGAGTTCGAGCCCGGTCTCGGTGAGCCATCCCCTGATCGTGTCGTGCATCGCCCGTACCCCGATGATCGGCTCATCCGGCTCGCTCCAGGCAGACGGGACCAGGGTGAAGGGCCGGCTCTGCCAGCCGCCGAGGCCCCCATGCGAGCCCATGAACTCCTCGAAGGGTGCGACCTCGTTTGCGTCTGGGTCGTACATGCAGTTGACGAGGATGTCGGGGCAATGCGGGAACCCGTCGGTGCGCCTCAGGTGGTCCGGGGCATTCGGCCCGAAGTCGCGCAGGGGATCCTCGCCGGTCACCGCCTCGTCGCTGAGGCGCCTGCTTCCGTTGGCGCCGAGGACGACCGGGCCGTCATCGGCCCGGACCATCACGAAACCGATACCGGGGTGACCGACGAGGGTGCTGATCAGGCGCGGGTGCATCGACTCGATCTCGCTGAGGGAAAGGCGGTGCGCCGGCTCTGGAAGTGAGATCAGCCCGAGACCACCCGAGGCCAGCACCACCGCAGCGTGTTCGGAGGCATCCCGCTTCGTCTCCTGCACGGCCTCACGGTTCGGCCCCAGAACGACCTCCCCTTCGACGATCCGGCCGCGCGTCGCGCGAGCGAGCATCCGGCCGCCCGCCGTCTCCTCGTCGCGGGCGTCCGTGAGCGCGCCGCCCACCGAGCTCAGCCCCTCGTCGGGAGCCGGGAGAGCGTAGACGTCGCCCTCGGCGAGGGCATCTCGCACGAGCTGCTCGAGCTCAACGCCGTAGCGCTGCCGGAACGGCCGGCCCTGGCTTTGCCCGTGGTCCGAGAGAGCCACCAGGTGGTAGGGCCGCGGGGCGTGCGCCACCGCCCGCTCGAGTCGGGCGAGCTGGGCATCGTGCTGCCTGAGCACGGCGAAGGCGTCGGGCTGCTCGATGCCCGAGTGATGTGCGACCTCGTCATAGCCGACGAACGTCGAATAGACGACCGGGACCCCCTCAACGATGTCGCCGAGCAGGGTGGCGACGTTGAGGTCCCGCATGACCACGGTGATCGCGCCCCGCATGAACGGATAGAGGCCGCCGCGGTCGATGTGCTCCTCGCCGCGCCTTCGCTGCCGGCGCGCCGCCCGCAGCTCGAGCAGCACGTCCCAGAGATAGAGCGCGATCGTTCGCGTGAAGCCGTAGGGGTCGGCGAAGTAGGCGAAGTACTCGCGCGCGCTCGACCGCTGCCGATCCCGCAGGACGCTCATCGTCGCCGAGCAGTGCGGAGCATCGCCGGAGAACATGTTTCCCCGGCTGGCCCCGCCCAGGGCCAGAAGTCCGCCGCCGTCGGAACGGCGCCGCTCGAGCTCGACAGCGTCCTTGCCGTGATTGGAGACCATCGTCTTCCCGGTCTCCTTCTCGTACCAGCGGAAGGCGGGCATGTCCTCGTTGCTCCCCAGCAGCAGCCCCGCCTGGCTCGCGCCCGTCTGGGAGGACAGATCGCACTCCCACGGCACGATCCGGTGGGTGCCCTGATCGAGCCACCGCGCCATCGTGGGCGCGTGTCCCTCGCTGAGGGCCCGCCCCAGGACGGGCTCGGCGAGGCCGTCGATCTCGAACAGGATCACCCCTGGGACATCAGTGCGGCTGGCGTCCCCGGCGCGGCGAGCACGGCGGCGCACCAGCCGTAGCTGGCGGGCGTCGTCGTCGATGCTGAGGGCGGGCGCCAACAACAGCAGGGTCACCGAGAGGAGGAAGGCGATCAGTACCGCGATTAGGAAGTCGGGCGCGGAGCCGTCGACGAGATTGATCGAGAGCGAGATGATCGCGGCGTTCAGCGCCAGTGAGCCGAGACCGAAGGTGAGCACGGTCAGCGGCAGGAGCACCCGGATCAGGACCGGCCAGAGCACTGCGTTCAGCAAGGCGATCAACGCTGTGGTGAGCAGAACCGCGCCGAAGCTCGGGACTTCGATCCCCGGCAGGACGGCGGCGAGGGCCCAGAAGATCAGCGTCACCAACAGCCAGAGGAGGAGGCCGCGCAGCGCGGCGCCGATGGCTGCGCGTATGCCGCGGGCCGCGACCATCAATCGTCCAGGTTCGTCTCAGATCCGGGTTTGAGCACCCGAACCTCGACCTCCGGCGTCAGCCGCTCGGCCCTGCGGGCAAACTCGAGTGGGGGCTGGGTGAGCGGCTCCGGCCGCAGCCTCCGGAGCCCGAGTGGATAAAACGTTCCCCAGTGGATCGGCACCGCGAGGCGGGGCCGGAGCATCTCGAGCGCGATCGCAGCACGCTCGGGGTTGAGGTGCCCACCTCCAACCGACGGACCCCAGCCCCAGACCGGCAGCAGGGCGAGGTCTAGCGGACCCAGCTTGGACATCGCCGGGAACAGATCGGTGTCGCCGGCGAAGTAGACGGTTCGGCTGCTCCTCCGGATGACGTATCCGAGCGGCACGAGTTCCGGTCCACGGTGGCGGTCGCGATATCCGTTATGGAGAGCGGGAACGGCGCTCACCTCGGTGTCACCGAAGGCGATCGACTCTCCGAGCTGGATCTCGTGGATCTCCTCGGCGCCTCCCTTCGCGGCCCAGCGCGCGGCACCGCGAGGTACCACCAGTGGGGTGCTCGCCGGCAGCCGCCGCAGCGAAGGGAGGTCGAGATGGTCGCGGTGCAGGTGCGAGATCAGTATCAGGTCGGCGATCTCAGGCAGATCTGGCCCCGGCGTCGGCCCCTGCCTTCGGAGCGGCCCGAGCCAGCTCCGCAGCATCGGGTCCGTCAGGATCGCGGTCCCGTCGAGTCGCAGCAGGGTGGTGGCGTGGCCGATGTATCGGAGGCTGTCCATGGCGTTGGCTTAGGTGGGCGCATCATGATGGGGCCCGGTCGATGATTCGCGGCCGCCTTCGCCGCCTTCGCGGCGCCGAGGGTCGGGCTGAGGACCAGTACATCGAGATCGATCCGGGTGAGCTCTCGGGCCTGTTCAGCGCCCCGGGCTGGCTTCGAGACGCCGGGTTCAGCGCATGGCTGCTGGTCGGCGTAGTCCTGCTGCTCGCAGGGGTGGTCACCTGATCGCGCGCGGTGAGGGGATGCGCGAGCGGGCCCTTGCGGAGCGGCAGCACGCGCAGAAGGAGATGGATGCATACATCCGCCAGACGGCGGGCTCAGGAGGAGCGTCCGCGGCGGATGAGCTCACGAAGCTCGCCAAGCTGCACGACGAGAAGAAGCTCTCGGATGAGGAGTTCGAGCGGGCCAAGGCGAAGTTCGTCAGTTAACGAGCTGGGCAGAAGTTCCGGCTGGGCCCCGGACTAGCATCCGCGTCTGCCGGTCAGGAGTGACCGGCACATACGGCCGCCTTGGGCGCGGCCGGTTACAGAGAGGAGATCCACGTGAGAGGTGCTGGTCGCGTGGTGTTCGCGGCAATCCTGCTGCTGATGTTGGGAACGATCAACATCATCTACGGCATCGGCGCGCTTGATGATGCGAACTATTTCGCTAACGACACCAGGTTCGTGCTCGACAACCTGAACACCCTGGGCTGGGTGCTGATCATCCTCGGGGTGATCCAGTTGACCGGAGGGTTCTCGCTGATGGCGGGCAACGCCTACGGCCGGGTGGTCGGGATCGTCGGGGGGAGCCTCGGCGCGATTGGCGCCCTTTTGTCGATCGGCCAAGGAAACCCGTGGTGGTCGCTTGCGGTGTTTGCGCTCTGCGTCTACGTCGTTCATGGCATCGTCGTCTTCGGCGAGGACGAGAGGACCGCGGCACGCTGAATCTCCGGATCGGGAGCCCGGCCTCGGCCGGGCTCCCGACTCCGCCGCTATCCGGCCAGCCGGCGCATGTAGAACCCGGCCATCAGCTCGACCGTGCCGCGGACGATGAAGCCGATCCCGGCGAGCAGCGCCAGGGTGGTCAACCCGATGTCGGGGTTGGCGACGATGATCACCCCGGCGGCGATCCCGATCACCCCGAGGATCGCCGCGATCGCCCGGTGCTCGCGCTCATCCAGCGCGCGAGCCAGGTCCGCCATCCCGGTGATGATGAACCAGAAGGAGAGCGCGATCAGCAGCGCCAGCACACCGGCGCCCGGCCGAACCAGGCAGACCAGCCCCGCCAGCGTGGCCAGGAATCCGACGATGAAGCGGAGCACGCGGCCAGCCTCGGTGTGCTGCTCCGTCGTGGCCAGCGCCACCCAGACTGCGCCGATCAGGACGAGGTTGATCCCGACGACCAGGCCGAGAACCAGCAGCGTGATGTCGGGGTAGGCGATCGCCAGCACGCCCGCCGCGATCGAGATCGCGCCCAGCAGGGCGACCACCCACCACTTGCCCGAGTCGGTGCTGACCGTCCCGGTTCCCTCCACCATCGCCATCTCTTCTCCTCTCGTTGGGTCCCCTACGGCGACTCTATAGGCGCGACCAGTTGCCGCCGCAAGAACGGGCCGAAGCGGCGCCGGCGTCTCGGGATCAGGTCGCCGATCGGCCGGTCCGGATCGGTGCAGGCTTTGGCCAGCAGGCCTTGGTAGCGCCTCAGGAAGAGGCGCACCGCCCTGGGGTCATGGAGACGTGCATCGAATGCCGCGAAACAGCGTTCCCCTGCGCCGCTCCGCCTGGACTGGAGCGTGAAGCGCCATGGCATTGCCGGGAAGACCCGGTCGATGTGAGTCATCTCGAGACCTCCAAACCGCATAGTCGGCGGGACGTCCCTGAAGCCGAGGATCCCCTGGAGCTCCGGAGGGCTGGTCCCTGTGGCGCGCAGTTCCTCGCAGACGGCGTCGTAGGGCGTCTGTGCGTGCGCGCTCACCTGGATCACGGCATTCCGGACCTCTCTCAGCCAGTCGCGGAAGCTCGAGTTCCCCGGGAACCGCAATCGGACCGCGACCGGATTTGCGAAGAAGCCGAACATGTCCCGCGTCTCGACCAGGCGGCGCGTCGTGCTGTACACCCCGACCACCGTGTCGGCCTGGCCGGTCATGAACGCGAGCAGCGCCGAGAACGCCGCGAGCCGCAGCATGAAATGGGTGGCGCCCTCCCCGCGTCGAAGTGAGTCCAGTGCGGTCGCAAGACGCGGGGGAAGCGGCACGGAAAGGATCCCGTCCGAGGGCACGGCCCGCTCATCGGGTTCCCGACGCGCGAAGGGCAGCGGCGATCGCAGCGGCGCGCCCTCGAGGTTGGCTCGCCACCACTCGATGTCCGACCGCCAGCGCTCGGTCCCTGGCCCCACGGTTCGGCGCTCCCATGCGGCGAAGTCGGCGTACTGCGTGCGGGCCTCGTCGGTGAGCGCCGGCGGCTGACGGCGTAGATCGGCCTCGTAGAGCGTGGCGAGTTCCTCAAAGAAGATTTCCCAGGAGCGACCATCTGAGTTGATGTGATGGTTCAACCGAAGCAGCCAGTGCTCGCTTTCAGAGAGCCGAAGCAGGAGGAAGCGAACGAGCGGCCCACGCTCCAGGTCGTAGGGGACGAGCGATTCACGGAGTAGCAGCTCCTCGCCGGCCAGGGGACCCTCGATCTCCACCACCGGAAGCTCGACCGACGGGGGCGCCTGCACGATCTGCACCGGGATCCCGTCCCGCTCCGCGAAGGTCGTGCGGAGCGCTTCGTGGCGGGCGATGAGCCGCTCGATGCAGCGTCGGAGCGCCTCGACGTCGAGCGATCCAGTGAACCGCACACCGCGGGCAATGTTGTACGCGATCGACCCCTCCGCCGTCTGGGACTCACGCCAGGTTCGCTCCTGGGCGAGCGAGCAGGGGATGGGCTCGTCGCGCGAGACCTTGGGAAGGCGCCTCTCGGCCTCCCTGTGGTCGCCGACGCTCTGGCGCTCGATCAGCTCGGCCATCGCGGCCACCGTTGGGTTCTCGGCGAAAGCACCGAGCTCGATCTCGACGCCGAAGCTCTCGTGCACCGCGGCGGCGATCTCGGCAGCGGTCAGGGAGTCGCCCGCGAGCTCGAAGAAGTCGTCCTCCGGGGTGACCGCCTCGCGCTCGAGCGCGTCGGCCCAGATCGTGGCGAGCAGCTCCTCGGTCTCGGTGATCGCCGAGGCGGAATCCGCGGACCGGTCCGCCTGCGGCCCGATCTTCACGAGGGCCTCGCGGTCGACCTTGCCGTGGGCGTTGAGCGGGATGGCGTCGACGAAGGTGAAGCTGGTGGGCACCGCGTGGGTGGGAAGGGTCGCCCGGAGCCCCTCTCGGAGCTCGCGCGCGTCCCTGGCTGCCCCGGGTTGCAGCGCGACGTACGCGGTCAGGGCCGTCTCGCCGCGCTGGCTGGGACTCGGGCTGACCGCGGTCGCGGCGACCTCCGGGCGCGCGACCAACGCGCCCTCGACCTCGAGCAGGTCGACGCGACTTCCTCGGACCTTCACCTGGGCGTCCTTCCGTCCAAGAACCGTGAAAGCTCCGTCTTCGGAGATCCGGCCGAGATCGCCGGTCCGGAAGACACCGTCGCGGAAGCGCTTGTCTGTAAGTGGCTGGTCTCCCCAGTAGCCGGGTGAGAGATAGTCGCTGCGCACGGCGATCTCGCCGTCCTCCAGCAACAGCAGCTCCATCCCCGCTGCGGGTCTTCCGGCCGGGAGTGGGCCCGGCCGGGGCCGGTCGTCGGCCCGGAGGACGTGCTGGGTGACGTTGCCTGTCTCGGAGGAGGAGAAGCTGTTCACGAACCGGCAGCGCTCGTCGAAGTGCCGTTGGAATGCCTCGAAATCCGACGCGAAGACCTGCTCCGAACCGACGCGCACGAGGCGGATCCCGGGAAGCCGCCGGCCGTCGAGGGTCCGGACGAAGTGCCTAAACAGCGACGCCGAGGCGACCAGCACCGTGACGCCCTGCTCGGCCAGGAACTCCGGGAGCCCCGTGACGCCTCGCTCCGCAACGGGGAACGGGCAGAGGGTTCCCCCGGTGAGGAGGGTGGTCCAGACGGTGGAGAGGCCTTGACCCCCGCTCGGCGAGGCGAGCAGAACGACACGGTCCTCGGGGCCGATCTCGAGACCACCGGCCAGGCGGACCAGGGCGTTGTGGAGAACGTTGCGATGGGTCTGCATCACCGCCTTCGGCGTCCCGGTCGACCCGGAGGTCTGGATCAGGAAGGCGAGGTCGTCGGGCGCCGGTGCGATCGCGGGCGGCGCACTCGACGCAGGCTCGGGTCGTTCCGGCACCATGACGAGCCCTGAGCCGGGGAAGCCCGCTGCCAAGGCGAGCTCGCGGCGGGCCGTGTCCGTGAGGGCGACATGTGCTCCCAGCTCCGCACCGATCCGCTCGAGGCGGGCCGCCGGCCAGCGTGAGTCCAGCACCACCGGAGTTCCGCCGGACTTGAGGGCCGCCAGCATGGCGGCGACCAGGGGAGCGTCATGGCCGAGCAGGACCGCCACGCGCCCCGCAGGGCCTCCGCTGCGCTTGGTGATCGATGTGGCCAGCTCGCTCGAGGCGGCGTCGAGCTCGGCGAAGCTCGGCTGCCATCTCGTCCCGGAGATCGCTCTTTCGTTCGGCCGGCGAGAGGCCTGTTCGGAGAAGCACTCAGGAATCGAGCTCTCGACGTTCACCGGTACACCGCCTGCGGCCGGGTGTAGAAGTCTCGATCGAATTCGCCGTGCTCCGGCGGCCCGATCCCCGAGCCCTTCCAGCCGCCGAAGGGCACATCGACCTCGGCGTCGGCGGTGGAGCGCCCCAGCTTGAGGACGCCGGCCCGGGCCTCTTCGAGGAATCGCTCGGTGAGCTCGGCCGAGGACGTGAAGAGCGCCGCGGCGAGGCCCTGCGGTACGCCGTTGAGCAGCTCGATCGCCCGGTCCCAATCCTCCGTAGTCTGGACGACCAGTAGGGGGCCGAAGCTCTCCTCCTGAACGAGCTCGTGGTCTGCGTCGTCACAGCAGGCGATCGTCGGCGGGTACCAGGCGCCCTCGAATCCCTCGACCTCGGGTGCCTCCGACCGGTGCGGCACGATGAGCTTGATCTCGGGTCCAGCCCGCTCGATGAGGCGCGCGACCCGATCGCGCGCCTCGGCACTCACCAGCGGCCCGATCGTGGTGTCCTCGCGCCGGGGGTCTCCCCACCGCAGCGCCGCCGTCTCGCGCCTCAGGAGCTCGAGCAGCTCCCCGCGGCAATCGCGGTGCACGACCACACGGCGGTTGGCGGTGCAGCGCTGTCCCGCCTGGGTGAAGGCGCCGCTGGCGATCTCCCGCGCCGCGTTGTCGAGGTCGGCGTCGGGCCAGACGATCGCCGCGTTATTGCCGCCAAGCTCGGCCTGGAGAGGGAGCCGCCGCCGACCGCAGATTTCCTGCGCGGAAAATCCGGCCTGCGAGGACCCGGTGATCGTCACCGCGTCGACTTCGGACTGCGCCATCACCGCGAGCGCCGCCTCCCGGCCACCCTCGACCAGCGCGACCGGAAGGTCTCCTAGCAGGCCCTCGAGCCGCCGGGAGATCGCAGTCGCGGCGGGAGCGGGCTTCCAGACGACCCCATTCCCGTACGCGAGAGCCGGTGCGGCCTTCCCGAGCGGTATGTAGATCGGGTTGTTCCAGGGCGTGACCAGCGCCACCACCCCGAGCGGGCGGCGATGCACCTCGGCCGTCCCGGCCTTATCGGCGTCGTCAGCGTCGCGCGCCCGCGCCGCGACGGCGCGAAGCATCTCAGCGGCCCGCACGGCCTCGAGCCTCCCGTAGCGAACGGGCTTGCCGATGCTCTCGGCCATCGCGTCGGCGAGCTCCGCGGCCCGGGGCTCGAGCCGGTCGGCCAGCTCCTCGAGAGCAGCGGCTCGATCGGCGGTCGTGTCCTCCTGCCAGGCAGCCAGCGAGTCGCGGCAACGCCTCGCCGCCTCGCCGGCGCCGTCCCCGTCGTGGGACGGCAGGGCTTCGCTCGCGAGGGCCGCCTCGACCTCCTCCACGCTCAGGAATCTCGCCGCCCGCTGCTCCAGGTAGCGCCTGGTCGTCGCCGCGTGCAGGGGATCGTTGCTCGCCGTCGCGTCCGCCGCCACCCAGATCTCGATTCGGTGGCGCTGATACGCGTCGAGCACCGCCTGGCGCACGCAGCCGTGGAGGTGAACCCCGGCGACGATGAGGAGCTCCGCCCCCGTCTCCCCGAGCACCTCGTCGAGCCGGCCGTTCTCGAAGGCGCTGAACCCTGTCTTGTGAACCACGTGCTCCCCCGGTTGCGGAAGGAGATCCGGAGGAGGCTCATGCCCGGGCGTCCCCTCCTCGCAGAGCCAGCGGCCCTCACGCTGCCAGTGGGGCATGCGCCGGTCTTCGCTGCGCGAGACCGTCGTCCAGGCGTGAGCCACGGGCGCGTCCGCCTTGCGGAACGACCGGAGCAGCGCGGCGGCCCGCTCCACGACGGGGCCCGCCGCAGGCTGGAGACCCGGCCCGTCGAGATAGTCCCGCTGGAGGTCGACCAGCAGCAGCAGCGGTGTCATGCCGGCGCGGCGCGGAGCGCCTGCGCCGCCGCCGATCCGACGCGGCCGGCCATCTCCTCGGTCCCGAGGCCGCCACCCAGATCGTCGGTCGTGCCACCTTCCCGTAGGACGATCCGGACGCCCTCCTCGAGCGCCCACGCTTCTCGCCCCAGCCCCAGGCTCTCGCGGAGCAAGGCGGCCAGCGACAGGATCTGGCCGGCCGGGTTGGCGCGGCCGGCGCCCGCGATGTCGTGGGCGCCGCCGTGGTTGGTCTGATAGACGCCCGCGCCCCGCTCGTCGTAGCTGGCGCCGAAGGAGAGGGCCCGCGAGCCGAGTAGTACCGCCGCAAGGTCGCCGAGGATGTCACCGAACAGGTTGGACGCGGCGACGACGTCGAATGTGTGCGGTCGCTCCACCACCCGGTAAGCCATCAGGTCGATGTCCACGAACGATGTCTCGACGCCCGGCTCGCCGCAGACTTCCTGTGCGACGCCTCGCCAGAGGTCCGCGAAGCCCGGGAGCCCGGCCTGCTTCACCACGACCACGAGCTCGCCTCGCCGCGAAGCCGCCAGACGTGCGGCGGCGCTCAGGAAGCGACGCACATCGGACTCGCGGTACGAGAAGCGATGCTCCACCAGCGATCCCCCGTCGCCCGCGGGGGCGGCCGTCGAGCTCCCCTGGTAGATCCCGCCGAGGTTCTCCCGGACCATCAGCATGTTGACGCCCAGTAGGGACTCGGGACGGAGCGGCGAGGCAGCCGCCAGCCCGAGATTGCTGTCGATCGGGCTGACCTTCATGAACAGCCCCAGGCGTCGGCGCAGCTCGTAGACGTAGCGACCGCCACCGGGCCCGGTGAGGATGGCGCCGCCGCGCCTGAGCACGTCCTCGCAGAAGCGGAGCACGTCCTCGGGCAGAACGGCGCCCGTTTCCCGCTCGGCCTGCTTCCCGATTGGGCCACCGAGCTCGACCGTCACAGGCCGCCCGCCGGAATCCTCGAGACGGCGCAGCACCTCGAGCGCGGCGCCGACGACCTCGGTGCCGATTCCCTCGCCGCGCAGCGCACCGATCAGGGGGGCGTGCGGGCGCGGTTGCGAGCGCGGATCGCGGATCTGCGGGACCCAGGCCGGCGCGTGGATCGCCGCTGTGGAGGTCGTCGCCATGGCCGAAGCCTACGTCCGTCCCGGGGCTCAGCGCTAGCCGGCCGGCTTCCAGCCGACGGCCCCGATCCGCGGCCAGCCGCAGTCGCAGAAGGTCGGATCGTCGAAACGGGTACGCAGGCTGCGCACCGCACCGGGATCGAGCTGGCCGGAGGCGATGAGCCGAGCCCCGGCTCCCTCCAGCACCCGGCGGAAGAATGTGGCCTGCTTCGTGCCGCCGTGGAAGAAGCGCAGCTCGGCGCTCGCTTCGACTCGTTCGAGGCCGGACTCGCCCAGGACCGAGGGGAGCCTGCGCGCGAAGCCGCCGTCGAGCGTCTCTGCCACGGCTTCGGCTGCCGCGGCCACCACCGGGTCCGGAGCGAGCCGGGCGACGTCGGTCCAGGGCTCCTCGGCCACCAGCACGCCGCCGGGCTTGAGCCAGCTCACCATCCGCTCGATCGCGCTGGCCGGGTCGGTGAGATGAACCAAGACCGCACGGCAATGGACGAGGTCGAAGGCGTTGTCCGGAAAATCGTCCACCAGGACGTCGTGGCGAAGCACCTCGATCCGGGAGTCGTCGAGTTGCGCGAGCAGGCTGGTGTCGATGTCGGTGGCCACGACCCGGCCACCCTCCCCAACGCGCTCGGCGAGCCAGGCGGCGATCGAGCCTCTCCCGGCCCCTACCTCGAGCGCCTGCCAGCCGGGTCCCACTTCTACCGTCTCGAGGCGGCGGATGGTGGGAGGGTCGACGAGCTCCTCGAGCAGCGACAGCCACTCGTCGCGGTCGTGCCACGCCCCCATGCTCATCGGGGGGACTCCACGCCGCTAGCCGGCGGTGGGGGTGGGGACCTTCGTGTCGACGAGTAGTGCCGCGCCGATCGCGCCGCCCAGGTCACCCAGGGCGGCGAGGCGAATCGGGGGTGGGCGCTCATCGACGAAGAGGTGGGGGTGCATGCGAGCGGCGATTCGCCTGACGTACTTCTCGCCAAAGCGGACACCGAGCCCACCGCCGATGATCACCGCCTCCGGATCGATCACGTTCACGCATGAGGCCACCCCCGCGCCGAGAGCCTTCACCGCGCGGTCGATCAGCCTCGTGGCGAGGTCGTCGCCCTGCTTCAGCGCCCGCTCCCAGACCCCGCTTGTGAGCCGGTCGCGGCCGCGCTCCTCCATGATCTTGAAGAGGTCCGTCTTCGCTCCCGCTTTGACCTCCTTGCGGGCCTTGATCTCCATGGCCATGCGGCCCGCGTAGGCCTCCATGCAGCCCTTCCGCCCGCAGGTGCACCGGGCGCCGCCCATCTTCACAACCACATGCCCGATCTCGGCGGCGGCTCCGCGTCCGAGCCACGGCTTGCCATCCAGGATCAGCCCGCCGCCGACGCCGGTACCCCACCAGACGCCAAGGATGGTGTCGAACTCCTTGGCGGCGCCCAGCTCGAACTCTCCCTGGACCGCGACCTGGACGTCGTTTCCAACGCGCACCGGCACCCCGAAGTCGGCTGAGAGGCGCTCGCCGAGCGGGAATGGGCCGATCCAGTCGGGAAGGTTGCGGGCGTCGGACACGACGCCGGTCTTCTCATCGGCGTCGCCAGGGGATCCGATTCCTACGCCGGCCAGGTCCGTTGTCTCGACGCCGGCCTTCTCCGCGGCCTCCCGCATCGTGGCGGCGATCTCCTTCGCGACGTCCTCAGGTCCCCCGGAGGTCGGCGTCGGGTGCCGTGATTCGCCGAGCACCTTGTGCTCTGAGTCGACGACGACGGTCTGGATCTTGGTGCCGCCGAGGTCGATGCCGCCGCGCGGAGCCTGCTCGGAGCGGGGACTCACGGCGCGCACGATAGACCTGACCACGGCGTTTGCGAAGCTCTTGCCGTGGCGTCGCTCGCGCAATGGCGCAGCTGGTGGGTGAAGCGGCGCTGGTACGAGCGCAACCGCCGCTGGCGGCGGCGGCTCCGGATCAACCGGCACGCCGCGGGGGGCGGCTTCTTCATCCGACATCCGGTCGAGGGCGAGGTACTCGAAGCGCTCGATTCCGGGCACCTGGAGATCGGGGAGGGAACCCTCCTCGAGCCCGGCTGCTGGCTGACCCTCTCGGGCGAGGCGCGCATCAGGGTCGGCGAGGGCTGCTTCCTCAACCGCGGCACCATGCTCGCCGCTCTCGAGCTGATCGAGATCGGCGACCACGTGATGTTCGCCAACAACTGCTTCGTCGGCGACGCCGACCACCGCTACGACGACCCGACCAAGCCCGTGACCTGGCAGGGCTTCGAGCCCCAGGGGCCGGTGCGCATCGGCTCGAACTGCTGGTTCGGGGTCAACTGCGTCGTCACCGGCGGCGTCGAGATCGGGGAGCGGTGCGTGATCGGGGCGAACTCGGTGATCACGCAGGACCTCCCGAGCGGCGTGATCGCGGCCGGCGCGCCGACCAAAGTGATCAGGGAGATCGAGTTCAAGCGTCCTTAGGCGTCCCGGACGCTTCCTAGACTCGCCCCGTGCTGAGACTCCGCCTCGCGGTACCCGAGCCCCGAGCCGACGCGGTCACCGAGGCTCTCGAGCGGACCGGGGGAGTGCATCGGATCGTCGCGCTCAATCCGGAACGCCCGGGCACCGGTGTGGTCCTGGCCGCCGACGTGCTGCCCTCGGTCGCGGATCGCGTCATCGGCCTGATCAGTGACTGGGAGGTCGACGAGGCCGACTACCTGCTCACCCGCCAGGACGTGGTCGCGCCGATCCCGCACGTCCATGCCAAGTTTGCCGACCCGCAGGAGTTCGCTTGGATCGAGGTGATGGGGGAGGCGAGGACGCATGCCAGGCCGCTCGGCCGCTACCTGGCGCTGATGGCCGTCGCCGCAGTGCTCGGAGCGATCGGCGTCATCACCGACAACCCGATCCTGATCGTGGGCGCGATGGCAGTTAGTCCCGACCTGCTTCCGATCTGCGCCGCCTGCGTCGGCATCGTCGGCGGTCGGCTCCCGCTCGCCGGCCGCGCCGTCGGGACCCTGTTGCTCGGCATCTTGCTGACCTGGGCGGTCGCGGCCGGGCTGGCCTGGAGCCTGCAGGCGGTGGACATCCTGAGCTCGAGCTTCCAGGTCAGGGAGGAGGGGTTGCGTGGACTCCAGAGCGTCGACTACTCGACCATCCTCGTCGCCCTCGCCGCGGGGGTCGCCGCGATGCTCTCCTTCGAGACCCGAGCGGCCGCCGCGGTGGGGGTTGCCATCTCGGTGACGACGATTCCCGCGTCGGCCCTCTTCGGCGTGTCGCTCGGCCTAGGCGAGGTGAGCGTCTCCTGGGGCGCCGCCGGAGTGCTGGGCGCGAACGTCACGCTGCTGCTCCTCTCCGGCGCGGCGACCCTGGCGTTCCAACGACGACTGGCCGCTTCGCGGCGCCGGCCGGCGCCGAGCGCCACCGGCTGATCCCTAGGAGACGACCTGCACGACCACCGTGCGCGCTCGCGGACGGTCGTCGAAGTCGATAAGGACGAGTTGCTGCCAGGTCCCGAGGGCGAGCCTGCCACCGATCAAGGGGACCTGGTCGGAGGCGCCGATCACTGAGGCGCGTTGGTGGGCGTGCGAGTTGGTGTCGTGGTTGAGGCGGTTGTGCTCGTAGTCGCCCTCGACCGGGACGAGCCGGTCGAGCAGGGCGCGGAGGTCGGCGACTCCGCCCGGCTCGAACTCCATGGTGGTGATCGCCGCGGTCGAGCCACGGACGAAGGCGGTGACCAGGCCATCGTCGATGGGTCCCCCGGCGACCAGGCGCTCGACGTCGGTGGTTATATCGATGACGTCCGCGTCACCCTGCGTCGAGAACTCCAGCTCCTCGCTGTGAACGGCCACGGCGCCGCACGCTAGCGGACGACTCATCCCACCTGATAGAAAGGCGGACGTAAACCAGGGTCGCTGACGGATGAGCGACCCCACCCACCGAGGGGAGAGGGTTGGAAGCGTCCGCAGGTCCGCAGCGCCGGGCCATCGCGCCACGACAGCGGCGGGGCGTCGTCTTCACCCTGATCGCGATCGCCTCGCTGATCGGCTTCCTCGCGGTGTTCGCGATCTGGGCCAACCGGCAGCTGCTCGAGACCGACACCTGGACCGACACGAGCTCGAAGCTGCTCGAGGACGAGGAGATCCGCACCCAGGTGTCGTTCTTCATGGTCGACGCGCTATACGCCAACGTCGACGTCCAGGCCGAGCTCGAGCAGGGACTGCCGCCGCGGCTGCAGCGGCTCGCGGGCCCGCTCTCGGGCGCTATCCGCCAGCTCGCGCAGAGGCTCGCCGACGAGGCGCTGCAGCGGCCTCGCGTCCAGGAGCTCTGGGAGGACGCCAACCGCAATGCCCAGGAGACGCTTCTCGAGGTGGTCGAGGAGGGCGGCGACGAGCCGGTGACACTGGACATCGGGACGATCGTCGCTCAGCTCGGCCAGCAGCTGGGAGTGGAGGACGCGGCGGCCAAGCTCCCACCCGGCGTCGCCGAGATCGAGATCGCGTCGAACGAGAACGTCGTCAAGGTCAACAAGGCCCTCGACCTCCTTCGGACATTGGCTTGGGTCCTTACAGTCATCGCTCTGGCGCTCTTCGCCCTGGCGATCTACCTCGCCGATGGCTGGCGACGGGAGGCACTCCGGACGATCGGCTTCGCCTTCATCGGGGTCGGGATCGCCGTCCTGGTCGCCCGCAGCCTCGCCGGAAGCACGGTCGTGAACGCCGTCGCGTCGACCGAGGCGGTCAAGCCCGCCGCCGACAACGCCTGGTCAATCGGCACCTCCCTGCTCAACGACCAGGGCGGCGCGATGATCTTCTACGGCCTCTTCATCGTGATCGGCGCCTGGCTCGCCGGCCCGAGAGGGTTTGCCCGCTCTGCCCGCCGCGCGATAGCGCCGATCCTGGAGCGGCGAGCGATCGCCTACTTCGCCTTGGCGATCATCCTCCTCCTGCTCTTCTGGTGGTCGCCGACTCCCGGCTTCCAGCGGCTGCCGACGGCGCTGCTGCTGATCGCGCTCTCGATCGTCGGCCTGGAGTTCCTGCGCAACCGGGCGATCAAGGACTTTCCAAACGAGACCTGGGAGACCGCGTCGGAGCGGTGGAGCTCCTCGCTTCGCTCCCGCTTCGGAGGTGAGAGATGACAGCAGCTGAAGAGATCGGCCCGGTCGAGTACCTGATCGTCGCCTTTCCGGGGAACCGGTTCCGCGGCGAGATCGCGCCCGCGCTCGCCGATCTGGCCGAGGCCGGCACGATCCGGATCATCGACATCGCGTTCGTGGGCAAGGATGAGAACGGCGACGTCGCCGCTTTCGAGCTCAGCGACCTCGATCCGGAGGTGCGCGAGGGGCTCGAGAATCTCGGAGCGACCTCGGGCGGACTGTTCAACGAGGAGGACCTGATGGCCGCCGGGGAGGAGCTCGACCCGAACTCCTCCGCCGCGCTGCTGGTCTGGGAGAACGTCTGGGCGAAGCCCGTGGCGGAAGCGATTCGAAACGCCGGCGGCGAGCTCTACGACTATGACCGCATCCCGCATGAGGTTGTCGTCGCGGCCCGGGAGTGGGCCCTGGCGAACGCCTGACTACTAAGGAGGAATGAAGATGCCGTTGGTACGACAAGGACCTGGATTGATCCGCGGTGCGGCGCGAGTCGGCGTGGCCGCCGGAGTCGCGGGGAGAGTGCGGCACCGTCAGGAGCAGAAATGGGCCGCTCAGGATCAGTCCGCCTACGCGCAGGAGGCCCCGCCGGCGCCGCAGGCGGCGCCGGCCGAGGCCGACTACACCGCCGAGCTCGAAAAGCTCGCCAAGCTGCGCGACGAGGGCGTGATCAGCACAGCGGACTTCGAGGCGAAGAAGAAGCAGCTGCTCGGCATCTAGCGGTGCGAGATGGCGCTCGGGAGTCGACGGAGAGCTGCCGCCGGACTCGCGCTCTTGCTCGGGGTCGCGACGCTGCTCCTGGCCCTCTACGTCGTGATCCAGCAGTTCCCTCGCGGGCTGATCGTGCTCGCCTGCGTGGCGGCTGCGCTGGCGGCAGGCTGGTACGGGCTGCTGCGGCGCGGGGTCCTGCGCCTGGTGTCGCTCGGAGTTGCGCTGGTCGCGCTCGCCGTACCGGTCGTGCTCCTGCTGACAGACGGGGACCACCTCGCGGAGGCCATATTGATCGGCGTTGGCTTGACGGCGAGTCTGGCGTTGGCGCGTGCGGCGTTCAGGAGAAGGGTGTCACTGCCAGCCGCCCCCAGGCCGGATCGGCCAGTGCTCTTCTACAACCCGAAGTCTGGCGGGGGTAAGGCGGAGCGATTCGCGCTCGCCGATCAAGCTCGGGCCCGTGGCATCGAGCCGATCGAGCTGACTCGAGGCGCTGATCTGACCGAGTTGGTCGAGAAGTCAGTCGCCGATGGCGCGGACGCGCTGGCGATGGCTGGCGGGGACGGCTCACAGGCGGTGGTGGCGGCCAAAGCCGCGGAATTGAATCTCCCCTACGCGTGTGTGCCCGTGGGGACGCGAAACCACTTTGCGCTCGATCTCGGAGTTGACCGTGATGACGTCGTCGGTTCCCTGGACGCATTCGTTGACGGCGGGGAGCGCCGGGTCGACCTGGCAGAGGTGAACGGCCACGTCTTCGTCAACAACGTCTCGCTCGGGCTCTACGCGGAGGCCGTCCAGAGGCCCGGCTATCGCGAGGCCAAGCTGCGGACCCTGCTGGACACGGTGCCGGACGTGGTCGGATCGGGTGACCAGCTCGATCTCGCCTGGCGTGGGCCCGGAGGTCACGAGCACCGATCCGGGGCAGCGGTCCTGGTCTCGAACAATCGCTACCGACTCGGCACGGCGGTGGGATCGGGGACGCGCCCGCGGATCGACGACGGCCGGCTGGGCATCACGGTCGCCGCGGCACCCATAGGGAGGCCGGGTCGGTTCGCCCAGCGACCCTGGCGCGAGTGGTCTGCGCCCGAGTTCGAGGTTCGCTCCGACCACCCCGTGATGGCGGGCATCGACGGCGAAGCGGTGACGCTCGATCCACCGCTTCGCTTCCGGATCAAGACCGGCGTCCTGCGCGTGCGAATCGCGAAGAACCACCCAGGGGCTTCTCCCTCCGCAGCCATCCCGGAAAGGGCGTGGGATGCCGTTCGAGCCCTGGTCGGCATCGCTGCCGGACAAACACAACAGACAAAGGAGACGTGATGGAGATCCTGGAGATCGAGAAGAAGGAGACCATGTCGCGGGAGGAAGCCGCGGCCCGACTGCGGGAGTTCGCTGACAAGCTGGCCCGCAACAACGACCTCGAGTTCGAGCGGGGAGGGATGCAGTTCAAGGTCCACGTTCCGGACGAGATTCACGTCAAGGTCGAGCTCGAGTTGGAGACCGAGGAGCGCGAGCTGGAGATCGAGCTGACCTGGTGAGATCGGGACAGACGAGGCGCGCCCTGGCGGAGGTCGAGCGCCTCGACTTGGCGCTCTACCGCGCGGTGGCGGACACCCGCACGCCTGCGCTCGACATGGCACTCGCCCGGCTCTCCCAGGCCGCGAACTACTCACGGATCTCGATCGGGCTCGCGCTGGTGCTCGCACTAGCCGGAGGCCGGAATGGCACCCGGGCGGCCCTGCGGGGCATGGCCTCCGTCGGCGTCACCTCGGCGGTCGCCAACCTCGCCTTCAAGCCGCTCATGCGACGGCGGCGACCCGACCGCAAGGGGCTGTTCATGGCCGGACGACCGCGCATCAGGATGCCGACGACCCGCTCGTTTCCCTCGGGCCATACAGCGGCTGCGTTCGCCTTTGCGACGGGCGCCGGCCGGGAGCTCGCCTGGACCAGGCCCCCACTGTATGCGCTCGCGGGATTGGTCGGCTACTCCCGCGTCCACACCGGCGTGCACTACCCGCTCGATGTCATCGCGGGCGCACTGGCCGGAGTGGCGCTCGGTGAGCTGGTGGGTGCATCCCTCGACCGGACGGCATATATCCGGCCCCCAGATAGCCGAGCCGGGCCCGTGGCCCGGCTCGGACTTCACGACTCCTCCGTTTGAGCGTCAGGTTCCGCGCGGATGTGGCCCGGCGCCAATATGCAGCGCGTCGAGCAGCCTCGGAATCGCGAACAGACCCGCGACACCGATGACCACGTAGACGACGTTCGTCAGGGTGCCGGTTCCGAAGATCTCGGAGAGCACGTTGGTGTCGCCGTCCGTCAGACCGACGATGCCCCAGTTGAGGGCGCCGAGGATCATCAGGAAGAGAACCAGCGGCTCGAACCTTCTCAGCATCTCCATCGCTCACCTCCTGTGCGGGCGTAGATAGTGCTAATTGCAACTAACTTACACCCACGGCGGACGGTGGTTACCGCGGTGAATCGCCGCTACCAGTCCCAGGGCGTGTCGGTGCCGACGAGCGCCTCCTCTTCGAGGTAGCGGGCGAACTCCTCGAGCTCCTCCTGCGGGATCGAGTAGGTGTGTTCCTGATCGTCGGGGAACCGGCGGGCTCGGACCTCCTCGGTGTAGGTCCGCACACCCTTCAGAGACTCCTCGCGGAGGTTGGCGAAGCGCTTGACGAACTTCGGCTTGTGGCCGGCGTAGACGCCGAGCAGGTCGTGGAGGACCAGGACCTGCCCGTCAGTGGCCGGCCCGGCGCCGATCCCGATCACCGGGATCTCGAGCTTCGGCACGAGCGCCTCGGTCACCGCCGCGGGGATCGCCTCGAAGACGATCGCGAAGCAGCCCACCGACTGCAGCGCCAGTGCCTCCTCGGTCAGCTTCGCGGCTGCCTCCGCCGTGCGGCCCTGTGCCTTGAAGCCGCCGAGCGCGGTGGCGGTCTGCGGCGTCAGCCCGACGTGGCCCATCACCGGGATCCCCGAGCGGACGATCGCCCGCGCCCGATCGACGGACGGGCCCCCGCGCTCCAGCTTGACCGCCGCGCAGCCCGCCTCCTTGACGAAGCGCTGGGCATTCTCGATCGCCTGCTCGTTCGAGCCCTCGTAAGAGCCGAAGGGCATGTCTCCGATCAGCAGCGGATGCTCGAGGCCTCGGCGAACCGCGCTCGCCATGATCAGCATCTCCTCCATGCCGACCGGGGTGGTCGCGTCGTAGCCGAGCACCACCATCGCCGCCGTGTCTCCGACCAGCACGACATCGACTCCCGCCTCGTCGACGATCTGCGCCGATGGGTAGTCGTAGGCGGTGACCATCACGATCGGCTCTCCAGCGCGCTTCATCTCCGCGAGTCGCGGCAGGGTCATCGGCCTGCGCTCGTCGGGCGCGGGCTTGTCGATTGGCTGTGTGCTCACAGCAATGCCTCCTGTTCAGGGCTAACTCCTCCGAGCAGCACGGTCGGGTCGCTGTCGATCGCGACCACCTGGTTGCGGTCGTCGACGTGGACCACGACTGGCGAGTAGCGCTCGAGGTCCTTCTCGTCGAAGGCGCCGAAGCTGGCGATGATCAGCTTGTCTCCCTTGCGGACGAGCCGGGCGGCGGCGCCGTTCACCTGAACGGTCCCCGAGCCCTCCTCGCCCTCGATCGCGTAGGTGACGAAGCGGGCGCCGTTGTCGATGTCCCAGACATGGACCTGCTCGTTGACCAGCAGGTCGGCCCGTCGCATCAGCTCGGGATCCAGGGTGATGCTGCCGACGTAATCGACGTCACAGTCCGTGATCGTCGCGCGATGGACCTTCGACTTGAGCATCTGACGCTGCATCAGGCCTCCGTTGTGGTTGGGGGAGCGATTACGACGTTGTCGATCAGGCGAGCCCTGCCGACCCGCGCGGCGACCGCCATCAGCACGGGCCGCCCGTTGAGCTCGGCGATCGGCGAGAGGTCCTCGGCCGAGCGCGCCTCCACGTACTCCGGCTCGATGCCGGCGTTACGAAGCTCCGCGCGCGCGACCTCCACCAGGGCGGCGGTCGAGTTCTCGCCCTGTGCGGCCGCCCGCTCAGCGGCCCGCAGCGCGCGGGAGATCGCGGCGGCGCGCTCGCGATCCTCGGGACCCAGGTAGGCGTTCCGGGAGCTGAGCGCGAGGCCGTCCTCCTCCCGGATGGTCGGCAGGACCTCGACCCGCACCGGGAAGTCGAGGTCGCGGACCATCCGCTGGATCACCACGGCCTGCTGTGCGTCTTTGCGCCCGAAGTAGGCGACGTCGGGCTGGACTGAGTTGAAGAGCTTGGCGACGACGGTTGTGACCCCGCTGAAGTGGGAGGGGCCGCGCTGCTCCGGGTCGCCCTCGAGGACACCGGTCAGGGCGCCACCGACCTCGACCGCGGTCGCGAATCCCTCCGGGTACATCTGCTCCGCGTCGGGGATCCAGAGGATGTCGACCCCCTCACGGGCGGCGAGCTCGGCGTCGCGCTCCTCGTCCCGTGGATAGGCCTCCAGGTCCTCGCCCGGCCCGAACTGGGCCGGGTTCACGAACAGGCTGACGACCACGATCTCGCAGGCCTGACGGGCCCGGCGCATCAGCGAGAAATGGCCCTCGTGGAAATAGCCCATCGTCGGGACCAGCCCGATCCGCCCGCCCCGGCGCCGCGGTGCATCGAGCGCCTCGCGCAGCTCGGCCCTTGTGCGGACGATCTTCATGAGGACACCCCATGCACGGATTCCCACGCGATGGCCTCCGCACGCATCGCCAGCACGTCGTAGAGGCGGACCAGCTCTGGAGCGGTATCGGCGAGCGCGACGCGGTGGCGCTGCACCGTGGCGCGGTCGCCGCGGGCGATCGGCCCGGTGAGCGCGGCCGGCCCGCGCTCTGTCCAGTTCGCCGCCGTGCGCAGGACCAGCGGCGCGAGCAGGTCCCTCGCGTCGTCGATCCCGATCCGGGTCAGTACCTCGGCTGCCGACTCCTCGAGGGCGACCAGGAGGTTGGAGGCCATCGCCGCGGCGGCGTGGTAGGCGGCGCGCATGTCCTCGGGAACCTCGAACGGCCGCATCCCAAGCGCCTCGGCGAGGGCGCGAGCGTATGCCAGCGCCTCGTCGGTGGAGCCTGCGATCGCGGCGGGCGTCCCCTCGACGGCGGTCTCGCCGTCGGCAAAGGTCTGAAGGGGATGGAGAGAGAAGGTGCCGGCACCGCGCCCGGCCGCCGGAGCAAGTGTGTCGAGCGTGGTCGCTCCACTCGTGTGGCCGATGAGGGAGGGCGCTGTGAGGGCGAGCCGCTCGGCGGTGGCGGCGATCCGATCGTCGGGTATGCAGAGCAGGACGGTCGCCCCCTGCGGGATGGAATCGACGTCCTCGTGCGAGATCAGCGCGGCGTCGATTCCCGCCTGGCCGGCGGCCGCTGCCAGCGACTGGCCCACGCGTCCGCGGCCGACCACGACCGGCGGCGTATTCAGGGGGGAGGGGAGGTCATCCCGTTCCAGTTCCCGCATCGGAGATACCAGACGGTTCTGTTGTCTTAGGACGAGTGGAGAGGTTTCGGTGCTTTGACGGGTCCGCGCCGCTTGCGGTCGCGGCCCGCGGTGAAGTATAGGGAGCGGTCCTGGCTATCCAGCCAGTCGGATCCCGCCGAACGTCCCGCAGCCGCCTCATAGCGGAGACCCCGGGACGTTCGGCGCAATTTGCGGGGTGGAATGAGGTCCTGAGGGTCCCGAGCCCGAACTACCATCAACGCGGTGCCGATCTACGAGTTCGTCTGCGAGTCGTGCGGTCACCGCTTCGAGGAGCTGGTGGGATCCCACGTCGGCCTGCGAGCCGAGGATGTCGCCTGCCCGGAGTGCGGCTCAGCGAACGTGGAGCGCCAGGTGTCGAGCTCCCACGCGCCGGTTCAGCGCCAGCTGACGGCGAATCAGAAGCGCCGCCTCGAGGGCAAGCGCGGAATCGACCGAGGCGGCGCCAACGAGCGGTTCCGGAAACAGCGCGCCGCCGAGCGAGCGGCCGCCCGACGTAAGGGGAGTTCATGAGCGACGCCGAGTCCCGGCGCAAGGCCCTGGTCGAGGTCTACAACCAGGCCTCGATCTGCGAGCGCTGCCCGCTTTCGGAGACCCGGAATCGGGTCGTGTTCGGCGCGGGCAACGCCGATGCCGACTTGATGTTCGTCGGGGAGGCGCCGGGTGCCGAGGAGGACCGCCAGGGCCTGCCGTTCGTCGGGCGCGCGGGCGCCTTCCTCACCGAGCTGCTCGAGGGCATCGGACTGCAGCGAGAGGACGTTTTCATCGCGAACGTTCTGAAGTGCCGGCCTCCCGGCAACCGCGACCCGCAACCCGAGGAGATCGATTCCTGCCGGCCCTATCTGGAGAAGCAGGTCGGGTTGATCCAGCCCCGGGTGATCGCCACGCTCGGCAACTTCGCCACCAAGCTGCTCACGGCCAACCCGACTGGCATCACCAAGGTCCGCGGCATGCCGCAGGAGCACCTGATCGGTGGCCGCTGGGTGTTCATGCTGCCGCTCTTTCATCCCGCGGCCGGCCTGCGCACGCCACGCGTGGCCGAGCAGCTGCGCGAGGACTTCCGGCGGATCCCGGACCTGCTGCAGCAGCCGCTTCCCGAGCCGGAGCCCCTGATCCCCGAGCGCGAACTCGAGCGGGATCAGATGGGCCTGTTCGGCGGCTGAGCCGCGGATGTCGGAGGAGAACATCCAAGTGGCGCGTCGGATGATCGAGGCCTGGAATCGCGGCGACATGGACGAATGGGCGCGCGGCCTTCACGACGAGATCGTCTGGTACCCGCTTGCCGATAATCCGCGCCCCGAGCCGATCCGCGGAGTCGATGCAGTGATGGAGTTCGTGGCGGACTGGCTCGAGCCGTGGGATGACTACAGGGTCGAGCTTGCGCGGATCCTCGACAGGGGGGACTGGGTCGTGATCTCGACACGGCAGTGGGCAAAGCATCAAACGGGCGGTGAAATCAGCATGGATATGCATGCGGCGGCGGCATACCGCGACGGCAAGGTGGTCCAGTGGCGATGGTTCATGGATGAGTCCGATGCGCTCATTGCGGCGGGGCTGGAGGACGACTTGCGGCCGTGACCGCACGGACACGCAGCCCAGCCGAGACCGAGGCGCTCGGAGAGCGGCTGGCGGCGGAGCTCGGCCCTGGTGACGTCGTGCTGGTGAGCGGTGACCTGGGCGCCGGGAAGACCACGCTGATCCGCGGCGCGGCCCGGGGGCTCGGCGTCAGCGAGCCGGTCACCTCGCCGACCTTCACGATCGGACAGACGTACAGCGGGCGCGTGCCCGTCTCCCATCTCGATCTCTACCGACTCGCTGAGCTGGACCAGGAGGACCCGGCGCTGCTCGACGACTACGTGACCCCGGAGTCCGTCTCCTTCATCGAGTGGCCGCGTGCCGCGGAGCCGTGGCTCGAGCGGATCACCCGCAGGGTGCAGCTCCGTCACGCCGGGGGAGACGAGCGCGAGATCGAGTTCTAGGTTCGCCCCTAATAGCCGGGGCTCGAGCCGCCGTTCGACTCGGTCTGCGTCTGGATCTGGCTCTGGACGCTCTCCGCCTGGCTCTGGACCTGGCTCTGAACGCTCTGGGCCTGCTCCTGGACGCTGGTCGCGGCGCTGGAGACCTGGCTTTGGACGCTGCTCGCCTGCGACTGGACGCTGTCGATCGCGTTGTTGATGTCGCTGCCGTTGTCGTCGCTGCCGCAGCCCGTTGCGGCAATCGCCGCGATCGCTAAGGCGCCAGCCACCGCACCCACCGCGGCGAGCTTCGTCAACCTGCTGGACTGCTCTTCCATGGACGCTCTCCTTCTCCCGGGGTCGGTGGATGTGCGGCGCCTGCCCGGACCCTACTGATGTTCGTTTTGGGTGTCGACACCGCGACGGACTACGCCGTCGTCGGCGTGACCGCCGAGGACGACGTCGTTCGTCAGGTCTCGATCGGCCCCGGCCCCAATGGACGCCCGCGTCACTCCGAGGTCCTGCTGGGTGAGATCGAGCGCTCGGTGGAGGCGGCCGGAGGCTGGCCGCGCATCGACCGGATCGCAATCGGCATCGGGCCGGGCTCGTTCACCGGGCTGCGCATCGGTATCGCCACCGTCCGGGCCCTTGCTCAGGGCCACGGCCTTCCGCTCGCGCCGGTCGGATCCCTCGCCGCGCTCGCGCGCGGGATTTCAGAGACCGGAGCCCGTGATGGGCCCGCCCTACCGGTGTTCGATGCCCGCCGCAGCGAGGCCTTCGCCGCACTGTTCCAGGGCGGCGAGGCGGAGGTTTGGGCCCCGTTCGTCGCGCCGCCGGACGAGCTGGCCGAGCGCGTCCGGCAGCTCGATCGCGCTCCTCTGGCGGCCGGAGACGGGGCGCTACGATTCGCCGCAGAGCTGGAGGCCGCCGGCGCCACGGTAGCCCCGCCCGAGAATCCGATGCACCGAGTCGCCGCACGGCACGTGTGCGCGGCGGGGGAGGCGGCAGCCGAGGCGCCCACGGACCAGGTCCAACCCCTCTATCTGAGACCGCCCGATGCAAAGAGATGGCGTGAGCGAGATCGTGGAGTCCCCCGGGGGTGACCCGGTGGAGCTTCGGCTGCGGCGTCTGGGCTACGGCGACCTGCCCTCGGTCATCTCGATCGAGCGGCGCTCCTTCCCCACACCCTGGTCGCTGGCGATGTTCGTCCTCGAACTCTCCAAGCCTTCCGGGATCTGTCTGGCCGCGGAGGACTCGGAGGGCCTGGTCGGATATCTGGTCTGCGCGCGCTACGACGAGGTCTGGCACTTGATGAACGTCGCGGTCCATCCCGAGCGCCGGCGCCGCGGGATCGCAACCGAGCTGATCGAGAGGCTCTTCGAGGAGGCTGGCCCGGGCTCCCGGTTCACGCTCGAGGTGCGGGTCTCCAACTCCCCCGCGATCGAGATGTACCGGCGCTTCGGGTTTCGCTCGGCGGGCCGTCGCCGCCGCTATTACCACGACAACGGTGAGGACGCGCTGATCATGTGGCTCGAGGCCGCCGAGCCGGCGTCCCTCGCTTGATCCTCGGGCTGGAGACCAGCTGCGATGACACCTGCGCCGCCGTCATCGACGAGGCGCGGATCCTCTCCAACGTCGTCTCCTCCCAGGCCGCCTTCCACGAGCGCTACGGCGGCGTCGTCCCCGAGGTGGCCTCGAGGCATCACCTCGAGCTGGTCAACGCGGTGGTGGCTGCCGCGCTGGATCAGGCGGAAACCGGCCTGGCAGAGGTCGATCGGGTGGCGGTCACCCAGGGCCCCGGGCTGATCGGCGCTCTGCTGGTCGGACTGAGCAGCGCCAAGGCCCTGGCCGCTGCGCATCGCAAGCCGCTCGTGCCGGTCGACCACCTCCACGGTCACGTGGCGGCGAACTTCCTCGTGCCCGACCCGCTCGAGCCGCCCTTCCTCTGCCTGATCGCGAGCGGCGGCCACACGCTGCTCGCCGGGGTCCGCGACTACCGGCGACCCCGAGGCGGCCGCGTGAATGCGAGGGTGCTCCGCAGACGGAGCCGAGGAGCAACCCGTTCGATGTCGGAGCAGCCGCCGTTTGATGTCCTCGGGCAGACCCTGGACGACGCGGCCGGCGAGGCCTTCGACAAGGGTGCCCGGTTGCTCGGCCTTGGCTATCCCGGTGGGCCGGCCATCCAGGCGGCGGCGGAGGGAGGTGACCCCGAGGCGTTCGAGTTCCCCGTGGCGATGAGCGAGCGCGGCCTCGACTTCAGCTTCAGCGGCCTGAAGACGGCGCTCGTCTACAAGGTCCGCGACCTCCACCCTGAAGAGGTCGAGCTGCGCCGGGCGGACCTTGCGGCCTCGTTCCAGCGGGCGATCACGCACCAGCTGGTCGCGAAGCTTCGGCGCGCGGCCCAGACGCGGGAGTGGCCTGCGATCGCCCTCGGCGGCGGGGTCGCCGCCAACGCGGAGCTCCGCGGCCGCACGCAGGCGCTCTGCGACGAGCTCGGCCTCCGCCTCAAGCTCGTCCCGATCTCGCTCTGCACCGACAACGCGGCGATGATCGCCTCAGCCGCCCGCTTCACCGAGCCGATCGCGTATCCCGACTACCTGAGGTTTGATGCCTTCGCCACGGGTGACGCTGTACGCGCGGCCTGACTGCCACCTCTGCGACGAGGCGCGGGCCGGGCTGGAACGACTCCGCGCGGACGGCCTCGACTTCGAGATCGACGAGGTCGACATCGAGACCGAGGACGAGCTGCACGCCCGCTTCCTTGAGCGCATCCCGGTGGTAGAGGTCGAGGGCGAGATCGTCTCCGAGCTCTGGCTCGACGTTGACGGGCTGCGCACGAGGCTCGATACCTTGTCCGCATGATCGAGGACGTGGCGGCGGAGACCGCCGAGCAGCAGGGGACCTCGGACCTGTCGGACGGCGACCGCCTCTCGCTCGGGGTCGCGGCGCGGCTCTCCCGCTATCTCCAGGTGCTCACCCAGGCCCGCAAGATGGGCAAGGACACGATCTCCTCGCAGGAGCTGTCCGACTACACGCACATCAACTCGACCCAGATCCGGCGGGATCTCTCCGGATTCGGCAAGTTCGGCAAGCGCGGCGTCGGCTACAACGTCGAGTCGCTGGTCAGTGAGATCCGCAAGATCCTCCGCACCGCCGGCCAGCACAACATCGCCCTCTTCGGCGCCGGGCACCTCGGGCAGGCGATAGCCAGCTCCGACATCTTCGCCGACCACGGCTTTCGGATCGTTGCGATGTTCGATGTCGATCCTTCCGTGATCGGCAACCACATCGGCGGTCTCGAGGTCCGTCCGTTCGATCAGATCGATGCGGTCGTCAAGGGCGAGCAGGTCGTCGTCGGCGTCCTCGCCGTCCCCGCGGACGCTGCTCAGGAGGTTGCCGACCGCCTCGTCAGGGCCGACGTCAAGATCATCTTCAACTACTCCGAGCGGCTGCTGCAGGTGCCACCGCACGTGACGGTCCACACCTCCAGCCCGGCCGTGGACCTCCTCTACGCGCTCTACTTCTACTTGACCTGAGAACGAGCCGCGGGTGTCAACCGATCCCGAGCCACAGCACGACGCGCTGGACCTCGAGGCAGTGCGCGAGATCTTCGAGGCCTCGGCGGACTTCACCGTCGGGATCGAGGAGGAGTTCGCGATCGTGGATCCGGCGATCCTCGACCTCGAACACCGCTTCGAGGAGATGAAGGCGGCGTGCCTGCGCGATCCCGAGCTCGCCCCGTCCGTCAAGGGCGAGCTGATCGACACCGAGATCGAGATCCGCTCCGGTCGGGGTGAGACCTTCGCCGACGCTGCCGATCGGCAGCGAGCGAGACGGGCGCGGCTGTTTGCCATCGCCGACGAGATGGGCCTGGCCCTGGCCGCGATGGGCACCCATCCCTGGGCCAACTACCTCGATCAGCGCATCATCGATACGGAGCACTACCGCCGGCTCGAGCAGGACCTCCGCTGGGTCGCCCAGCGAAACAACACCTGGAGCCTGCACGTCCACGTCGGAGTTCGGGGACCGGATCGGGCCGTCGCGGTTTCGGACCGGATGCGGGAGCTGCTGCCGCCGCTACTTGCCCTCTCCGCCAACTCACCCTTCCTGGACCATCGCGACACCGGACTGCACACGGTGCGAACGGAGATCTTCACCCGCACGTTTCCGCGCTGCGGCGTCCACGAGCCGTTCGGCGACTGGCGCACCTACGCGGACTTCGTGCAGCTGCTGGAGGACACCGACTCGGTCGCCGAGGCCACGCAGCTCTGGTGGAGTGTGCGGCCGCATCACGCCTTCGGCACCGTCGAGGTCCGCATCTGTGACGCCCAGTCGAGCGGCGACGAGTCGCTCAACCTGGCGACGCTGATCGCCGCCTGTGTCGTCCAGGTGGCGATCGACCTCGACGAGGGCCGCTCCCCTTCGTCCGGCGGCGGTTTTCCTGGCCGGCTGGGCACGCGCCAGCGCGAGATCGAGGAGAACCTCTGGCGTGCGATCCGGTACGGGATGGACGGCGAGATGATCGATTTCCGCGACCGACGGGTCATCGCCACCCGCCAGGTGCTGGAGGAGCTGGTGGAGTGGACGGGGCCCGCGAGGCAGACGCTCGGCGTGGACGTGGAGCTGCCCGAGCGAAATGGGGCCCAGCGCGCATATGCTCGTTTCGCCGAGGGCGCGCCGATCGAGGAGATCTACCGCCGCTCGGTGGAGGAGACCCGCAGGACCTACGCACCGGAGGGAGCGGTCAGTGGCCGATGAGGAACAGCAACAACCGAGCCCAGAGGGGCAGCCGAGCGAGGAGGAGCTCCGGGCGCAGCTCGAGGAGGAGATCCGCAAGGTGCGGGTCGAGGACGTGGTCCTGCAGAGCGCGGTCAGCATCCTCAACCTGTCAGCGCGACGGATCGCGATCGACGAGGAGCGCGACCTCGAACAGGCCAAGGTCGGGATCGACGCTGCGCGCTCCCTGGTCGAGCTGGTGAAGCCCGACGCCCAGCCGCAGCTGCGCCAGGCGATCTCCGAGCTGCAGATGCTCTACGCGAAGCATGCCGGAGAGGAAAGCGCCCCTGAGCAGGCAAGTCCCGAGAAGCCGAAGGGCGATTCCGGGTTGTGGACGCCCGGCGGGAGCGGTGACGGATAGACTGCCGCGCCGCTTTCACCTACTGACCCGGGAGCCATCACTTGACTGACTTTTGGACCGACTACGGAGTCGTCGTCGCGCTCGGTTGCGCGGCCGCGGCGGTTGTCTACGGACTGCTGGTCACCCAGCGGCTGCTCGCCAGGTCGCCCGGAAACGAGCTGATGCAGGAGATCTCGGGCGCGGTCCAGGAGGGAGCCAGCGCCTACCTGAAGCGCCAGTACATGATCATCGCCGGAGTCGGCGTGGTCGTCGCGATCCTGCTGATTCCGCTGCAGAACGTCGAGGCCGCAATCGGATTCCTGATCGGCGGCGTGTTCTCGGGCGCCGCCGGATTCATCGGCATGAACCTCTCGGTGAGGGCCAACGCTCGGGTTGCCGAGGCGGCGCGGGGTGGCATACCGCCCGCGCTGGACATCGCCTTCAAGGGGGGCTCGGTCACCGGACTGCTCGTCGTCGGACTCGCGCTGCTGGGTGTGGCGGGCTACTTCGGAGCGCTGCTGATCTTCACCGACGTCTCCGACAAGGACGCGGTCGACGCGCTGGTCGGGCTTGGCTTCGGAGGGTCGCTGATCTCGGTCTTCGCCCGCCTGGGCGGCGGCATCTTCACCAAGGCCGCCGACGTCGGCGCTGACCTGGTGGGGAAGATCGAGGCCGGGATTCCCGAGGACGACCCGCGGAACCCGGCGGTGATCGCGGACAACGTCGGGGACAACGTCGGCGACTGCGCCGGCATGGCCGCCGACCTGTTCGAGACCTATGCGGTCACGGCCGTCGCCGTGATGCTGCTCGGCGTGATCGAATTCCCCGACTTCACCCGCGAGGTAGCGATCTACCCGCTCGCGATCGGCGCCGTGGCGATCATCGCCTCGATCATCGGGGCTCTTTCGGTTCGCACCCGCACAGGGAATGTCGAGGCCGCCCTGTACCGAGGCCTGGTCGTCTCGGCGGTGCTCTCCGCCGCCGCGTTCTATCCGATCACCGAGTGGCTGATGGACGACCCGCTCGGCAGTGGAGCTCTCGGCAACACCAGCGTCACCGACCTCTGGCTCTGCGGGCTGATCGGCGTCGGCGTCACTGCGCTGCTCTTCGTGCTCACCGACTACTACACGTCGACACGCTTCCGTCCCGTGAGGACGATCTCCCGCGCCTCCCAGACGGGGCACGCGACGAACATCATCCAGGGTCTCGCCCAGGGGTTCCAGTCGACGGCTCTGCCCGTGCTGGTCATCGCGCTCGCGATTCTCGGGTCGTGGAAGCTTGCCGGGGGCGGGACCGAGGGGATCTACGGGATCGGCGTGGCCGTCATGGCGCAGCTGTCCCTGACGGGACTGATCGTGGCGCTCGACGCCTTCGGGCCGATCACGGACAACGCGGGAGGCATCGCCGAGATGGCCGACCTGCCGGAGGACGTCCGTAACGTCACGGACCCGCTCGACGCGGTGGGCAACACGACCAAGGCGGTGACCAAGGGATACGCGATCGGCTCCGCCGCGCTCGCGGCCCTGGTGCTGTTCAACGCCTTCACGCACGAGCTGCAGGATGAGGCCGGCGACAAGGTGCTCAGCTTCCAGATCTTCGATCCGCCCGTGCTGATCGGGCTCCTCATCGGCGGGGTCATGGTCTACCTGTTCTCGGCGCTTGCGATCGAGGCGGTCGGCCGCGCCGGCGCTGGAGTTGTCGAGGAGGTCCGCCGTCAGTTCCGCGAACACCCCGGGATCATGCAGGGCACTGAGAAGCCCGAGTACGGGCACGCGGTGCGGATCGTGACCGCCGCCGCCCAGAAGGAGATGATCCTGCCGTCGCTGATCCCGATCCTGGTCCCGCTGATCGTCGGCGTGATCTCCTACCAGGCGCTGGGCGGGCTGTTGATCGGCGTGATCGTGGTCGGCATCTTCTCCGCGATCTCCATGACCGCGGGTGGCGGAGCGTGGGACAACGCGAAGAAGCTGATCGAGGACGGTGAATTCGGGGGCAAGGGCTCGGA
>DATFOK010000079.1:0-2534 GCA_035265665.1 Solirubrobacterales bacterium
GTCTTCGCGAGGATCTCCTTCACGCCCTCCACCGGGGTCACCGAGCTCGTCCACGCCGAAATCTGCGCCTGGTGCTTTGGCTCGTAGGTGTAGTTGATCCACTCGTATGCCGCGGTCGGATTCGGCGCGCCAACGGGAATCACCCAGTCGTCCCACCAGACCATGCAACCTTCCTTCGGCATGACCCAGCGGAGGTCGGGATTGTCGGCTTGGAGCTGGATCGCGTCCGCGGCCCAGCCGATCACGGCAACTACGTCTCCGCTGGCAAGGTCCCTCGCGTAGTCGCCGCCTGTGAAGCGGCGGATCTGCCCGGACGCGCCGGCCTGCTTGAGCTTGTCGATGGCGTCGAGCCAGTCCTGCGTGCTGGCGTCCTCGGGATCGATGCCGTCAGCCTTCATCACCAGGGGCACGACCTCGCGCAGCTCGGTGATGATCTCGACCTTGCCTTTGTACTTGGGGTCGAAGAGGTCGTTGACCGACTTGATCCCGGGCGCTAGCTTCTCGTTCACGATCAGCCCCGTCATGCCACCCTGCCAGGGGATCGAGAAGTCCCAGTTCGGATCGGAGCTCGGCGGTTTCGCTGCCGGGCTCAAGTGATTGAAGGCCGGCGCGAGCGCCTCCTTGTCGAGCCGCTGGATATAGCCGAGGTCGTACATCTTCTTCGCCAGCCAGTCGGTCGCCACCATCAGCGAGCGCCCACCCGACTCGCCCTCGGCGAGAAGCGGCTGCATCTTGCCGAAGAATTCGTCGTAGCTGTTGATGTCCTCGATGTAGTCGACGTGGATCCCGGTCTGCTTCTCGAACTCGGGGATGGTGGCCTTGTCGATGTAGAGGGCCCAGTTGGAGATCGTCAGGTTTCCGCTCGGCTTTCCCTCTGCCTTCGCGACCGAGACGGTGCTTCCGCCATTCGAGTCCTCGACGCCGCCGTCCCCGCAGGCGGCAAGCCCGACCGCGGCGGCGAGGACGAGCGGGGCAACGATCAGGTGAAGGCGCCTCATTACGGGCCCACCGGAACTCGGTCGAAATAGGCCTTCAAGGCCGGGCGGATCACGGTGTTCTCGACGTCCTCGTCGGGCGCGGCCAGCTGCTCGAGCAGAAGCCCATCGAGCATCGCCAGGAACATTCGCGCCTCGAGCATCGGTGAACGGGCGCCGAGCGACGTGAACATCTCAGCCAATGCCTCCTGCCACGCCTGGCTCCACTCGCGGCACACGTCCTCGAGCTCCGGCTGGCGGGCCGCCTCCTGCATGAGCGCGTACTGCGCCACGGTCCGCCACCGCTCCTCGCCGAGCTGCGGAACCAGCAGGTCGGCGAACTCGTTGACCAGGCGTTGGCGGGAGAGGCGCTTGCCCAGTACGCCCGCGAGGTGCTCGCGCAGCGTCTCGATCTCGATTCGGGCGAAGTGCTCGAGCGCCTGGCGCAGCATGTCCTGGCGCGAGCTGAACCAGTACGTGGTCGAGCCCAGGGGAACGCCGGCAGCATCGGCCACCGATCGGTGGGAAACGGCATCGATGCCCTGATCGGCGATCAAGCGCAGCGTCGTCTGAAGCAGGTGTAGGCGTCGAGCGCGGCCCTGGATGCGCCGGCCGGGGACCGCGGCGTCGATTCCGCTGGGGGCGGTGTCGAGCGGGGTTGCTCCGGCCGGAATCGCTGTCGAGCTGTACATTCGTACTGTACGATCGTACAGAATATGGCGGTGACACGCAATGAGGTAGGTGGTCCAGTCGATGTCGCGGTGATCGGCGGGGGTGTGGCGGGCGCCGCCGCCGCGCTGGCGGTTGCCCGGCGAGGCGGTCGAGTCGTTCTGCTCGAACGATCCACCGCTGCTGTCGCAACCGGGTCCAGCAAGGGTGCTGCGCGCATCTATTGCCCCGCGGCATACCCGAGCGAGAGCTACCTGGAAATGGGGCTGCGGGCGATGGAGCGCTGGCGCGCGATCGAGGTGCAGAGCGGCGAGCAGCTGCTGTGCCCGACCGGGTCGCTCACCGTCGGGAAATTCGCCCTGGACGAGCTGCCGTCGCTCCGAGAGGCCGCGGTGGAGGCCGAGCTGCTTTCTCCCGCTCAGGTCGACGAGCGATTCGGCATCCGAATCCCGGACGATCGCCCGCTCCTCTACCAGCCCGACGCCGGCGTGATTCGCGCCGACGGCGCGCTTGCCGCTCTGATGCGCCTGACTCGCGAGGCCGGGGGTGAGCTCCACACCGAGGAGGTCACCGCGATCGCCGAGCAGGACGAGTGGTTGAAGGTCGAGACCAACCGCGGCGAGTGGCGGTGCTCAACGGCGGTCGTCGCAGCGGGTCCGTGGGGCGGCCGGCTCCTCGCCGGAGCCGGAATCGACGTGCCGCTGAGCGTCTCCCGCCAGTCCGTGGCCTATTTCCGCCTGACTCATCCGTCTGCGAGGCCGACCGCGATCATGGAATTCGACGGCGACCAACCCTTTGCGCTCTGGGATCCCGAGCATGGCCTGAAGGCGGCCCTGCACGCACGCGGTCCCCTGGTGGACCCGGACGAGCCGGTGCTCGGAGACGACACGA
>DATFOK010000080.1:0-13194 GCA_035265665.1 Solirubrobacterales bacterium
CGGGGCAGGCCCCGGGAGGCGGATCCTGATGACGACCGAGGATGCGACCCGCGTGCTGCTGGAGGGGATCGCCTTTCCCGAGTCTCCGCGCTGGCACGACGGCCGGCTCTGGTTCTCGGACTGGATGGCACACCAGGTCATTGCGCTCGACGAGAATGGTGCGAGCGAGGTGATCGTTGAGGTGGACGCCTTCCCGATCTCGATCGACTGGCTGCCGGGCGGCCCGACGCTCATCACCGCCGGCCGTGAGCTCCTGCGGATGGACCCGGACGGAACGCTGGCCGCTCACGCGGATCTCAGCGAGCTGACCCAGCACGGCTTGAACGAGATCGTCGTCGACGGCCGTGGCTATGCCTACGTCAACGGCCCCGGCTTCGACATGATGGCCGGGGAGGAGCCGAAGCCGGGGATGGTCGCCGTGGTCACGCGGGACAACGAGGCCCGCCAGGTCGCCGAAGACGTCGCATTCCCCAACGGGATGGCCATCACCGCCGACGGCTCGACGCTGATCGTCGCCGATTCCTACGGCAGAGAACTGACCGCGTTCGATGTCGGCGGTGACGGCTCGCTCTCGAACCGCCGGGTCTGGGCAGATCTCGGCGAGGGGACGCCGGACGGGATCTGCCTCGACGCAGAGGAAGCGGTCTGGTACGCCGATGTCCCGAACCGGCGCTGCGTCCGTGTGGCCGAGGGCGGCGAGGTGCTGCAGACGATCGAGCTCGATCGGGGCGGCTTCGCGTGCATGCTCGGCGGGACCGACGGCAGGACGCTGTTCATCGCGGCGCAGGTGTGGAACGGTCCGGAGGAGGTCGGGTCGGGACCGCGGACCGGTCAGATCCTTGCCGTCGAGGCGTCAGCACCGCATGCCGGCTACCCATAGTCGGCCGGCGTCTTCAGGCCGAGGGGCAATCGGGACGTTAATCGCTCGCCGATGGCGGCTCTCCGATGAATCCTGGCTGTCTGAAGCGTCCTTGAGGGCGACATCGAAGGCATGGAGGATGAGATGAGGAGGACGCCATGAAGGTGAACAGCATCTCCGGGCTCACCTGTTACGTGAAGGACCTCGCCCGGACAGCCGAGTTCTACGAGACCATCGGCTTCCGTAGGGGGAAGGTGGAGGATGGCCGCGCGACCTTCTACGTGAACTGGTTCTTCGTGACCTTCATCGCCCAGGATCAAGAGGATGACGCTGAGTGGAAGAGGGAGGCCAAGCTCAAGACCAAGGGATCCGGCGTCTTCCTCTACGTCAAGATGGACGACGTCGAGGAGTTCCACAAGGGCGCGCTGTCTGCGGGCATGGAGCCGGTGAACGAGCCACAGGTGCAGCCCTCGGGAAATCGGGAGTTCGTTCTCCGCGACCCGGATGGCTACAAGCTCGCGTTCTTCCAGAAGAAGTAGAGGACGAAGTTGAGCGGCGTCTCGCTTCGCCCGGCGACGGAGGCCGACGTGCCGAGGTTGACCAAGCTGGTCCACGACGCCTATAGCCACTATGTCGAGCGCATCGGTGGACCGCCGAGGCCGATGACCGACGACTACGCCGAGGTGGTTCGCCGGCACGAGGTGACGGTCGCCGAGGCCGGCGGCGAGGTCGTCGGGCTGGCGGTCCTCGGTGTCGGCGACGAGGGCTTCTTCATCGACAACGTCGCCGTCGATCCGGCGCATCAGGGAGTCGGAGTCGGCAAGGCCCTTCTCGAGCACGCTGAGGTCGCCGCCCGCGAGGCCGGGTTCGACTCGATCTACCTCTACACGCATGAGCGGATGGCCGAGAACCTGGCGCTCTACTCCCGCATCGGCTACGTCGAGTACGCCCGGCGCCTGCACGGAGGGGCTCGCATCGTCTATCTGCGCAAGATGCTCGGCTGAGAACTCAGGCGGTCAGCGTGGCATCGGGTCAGTAGGTCCCAGGAGCGAATGTGACAAGGTGCTCGTGTGCCCGCACAGACACAACTGATCAGCGGCGTCGACTTCATCGCCTTCCCGACCGAGGACTGGGAGACCGCCAGGAAGTTCTACGGCGAGACTCTGGGCCTGCCGTTCGGGAAGCAGTGGGGCGAGATGCCAGCCGGCGAGTTCGAGACCGGGACCGTGACGATCGCCCTCATGCAGGTCGATGCCTTCAGCATCGACTTCAGCCCGAACACCACTCCGCTCGAGTTCCACGTCGACGACTTCGAGGCCGCCATGGCCGAGCTGGAGTCACGCGGGGTGGAGTTCGTCACCGACGTGATCGACAGCGGGGTCTGCAAGCAGGCGATCTTCCAGGACCCGGACGGCAACTCCCTGGCGATCCACCACCGGTACGCGCCCAACTAATCGCCCAAACGGCCGAGGAACCCGAGGATTCGCCGCCAGGCGTCCTCGGACTCCTCGGCGAATTCCTCCTGCTTGCGGTCGAAGAAGGAGTGGGGGGCGCCGGGATAGACGTGGATCTCATGCTCGACGCCGGCACCCGAGAGGGCCGACTCGAACTCGTCGATCTGCTCCTGGGGGATCGCCTCGTCGGCTCCACCGAAGAGGCCGAGCACCGAGCGGCGGGTCTCTGCCGCCCGGGTGAGCACCCCTCGGCCATCGAAGCGCGAGCGGTCGAGCACTCCGTAGAGCCCGGCCACGCCAGCCAGGTCCAGCTCGGGGCTCGCGCCGGCGACGAATGAAAGCGACCCGCCGAAGCAGAACCCGACGGGCACCACCTTTCGAACCCCGGTGCGCTCGCGAAGCGCCAAGGCGGCGGCGGCGAGATCCTCGAGCGCCTGGTCGTGATGCAGGTTCACCTGCTCCCGGTGGGGCATGAAGTCGAACTGGTCGTCGCGCGGGCCGAGCCCGGCGGTCCGTCCGTAGTAGTCGAAGGCGATCGCGTGATGTCCCGCCTGCGCGAAGCGCTCCGCCAGCTCGATGTAGAAGGGATAGAGCCCACGGACGTCGGGGATGATCACAACGCCGGGCGCGCCGCCCTCGGGTGCCACCGCGAGTGCCGCCGAGAACTCGGTGCCGTCGGCCGAGGCGAGGGTGAGCTGCTCGGCGGCGGCGCCTCCGGAGATCGGTCGGCAGACGAAATCGGCAGGAAGCTCGGGCGGCCGAGAGTCGTAGTCGAAGCACATGGCCGCCCGGCACCCTACCCGGACGCTGGCGACCCTAAGCGGCCTTCAGCGTGGCTCCGGCATCGACCCGGAGCTCGTGCGCGATCGCCTCGCGCGCCGCCTCGGGCTCCAGCACGACCAGCTCCCCGGCGCCCTTGAGGATCTCGCGCAGCAGCCAGTCGGTGCTGCCGTAGGGAACCTCGATCACGACAGCATCGTCGGCTAGCTCCTCGATCACGGTGTGTTCCTCTCGGGCCCAGCGGGCCCGCTCAGGCGAGACCCAGACGCGAGCCACGTCGGCGGCCGGGACGTTCTCGCCCGAGAGCCAGGTGCCCTCGATGGCGGCGATCTCCTCGACCTCGGGCCGCGGCTCGAAGCCCTCCTTCGAGATCTCGGCCTCCTTGATCCGGTCGAGTCGAAAGTGGCGGACGTCCTCGCGGCGCCGGTCGTAGGAGGCGACGTACCAGCCCTCCGGCCCGTTGGCGAGGCGGTACGGTTCGATCTCCCGCTTGGTGAACTCGTCCTCGTTCTCCTTGTAGTAGTGGATGGAGAGGACCCGACCGCCCTCGATCGCCTTGTTCACCTTGCGAGCGACATCTGAGTCATCACCGCCTGAAGCCGCAATCTCGAGGCCCTCCTCGGAGGGATCGTGGCCGAGCGCCGTCACGATCTTCTTGCGGGCGCTGACCAGGCCGCTCTGCGGCAGATGGTCGCCGAACAGGTCGATGGCGGCGACCAACGCCTTCGCCTCGAGCGGTAACAGCCGCGCCGGGCGGGCGAAGTTGTCGCCGTAGGGCTCCGCGTCGACCTCGATCTCGTCCCCCTGCAGCTCGGCGTAGAGCACGTACGTCCCGCCGCCGAAGTTGACGACGTTGAGCAGGTCGATGTCCTCTTGGAGCTCCTCCTCGGTGACGTGCAGCCGCTCTTTTACGTCGGCCACTGGCAGCCGGGACTCGCCCTTGGCGGACTCGATCAACATTCCGGCGAGCGTCACCAGCCGGGCGAAGCGCTCCGGTCGGATCGAGGACTCGGAGCGTCCGTTCGAGCGCGCCGAGCGCGGCGCTGGCGGCACGGTCCGCACCACCTCGGCCGGCTCGAAGTCCGAGGAGTGGCGCTCGGAGAGCAGCTCCAGCCGCTCGGCGACCTCCTCGGCGAGCTTGGGGGGATCGAGCACGGTCGCGTTTCGTCGCCAGTGCAACACCCAGGCGACCATCTGGCGGCTGGAGGCGTATTCGGTCTCGAAGATCCGTCCCTTGCCGGGCGAGCCGTCGCCGCGACCCGGGTTGCGGAACTCTCCGTAGGAGCCGAAGTCCCGCTCCACCAGCCAGGCGACCCGGTCGCGGATGAAGATCTTGGCCTCTCCCTGGATCTCTCCCAACTGCCACTCCGCCCGGCGGGCGTAGTCACGGCGGTCGAAGTCCTCAGGCGGCCCGAAGTCGTGCTCGGCCTTCGACGCGTAGGAGACCTTCCCGCGGATCCGCGAGAGGCGGAACACGCGGACCGCATCCCGTTCGTGGGAGTGGCCGATCAAATAGAACTGACCGCCCCGGTAGACCAGGTGGTAGGGGTCCACCTTGCGCTTCTCCTCGGAGTCTCGCTCGATCGTGTAGTAGGTGAACTCGATCGTCTTGCGCCGGGAGATCGCTGTCTCGATCTTCGAGAGGCGCTGGGAGACCTCGGCGCCATCGGCCTTGGCCGTCATCCGCACCTCGACTGAGGATTGCTCCGGGGCGGTCAGTGGGCTGGGACGCCCCCACGAGACCTGCTGCAGCGCCAGCCGCAGCGGCTCCGCGTAGGCGAACTCGCCGTCCAGCAGCTGAAGGGCGGTTTGCAGCGCAGCAAGCTCGTCATCACCGAAGCGGATCTCGGGCAGGTAGTAGTTCTCGGGCGGCAGCGAGTAGAGCTCGGACTCATACCCCTGCAGGCTCTCGCCGGGCTTCTCGACCTGGAGGGTGATCCCGAGCGCGTCGAGCTCCGCTCGGTCGGCGTAGAAGCGACGCGCGAAGGCGTCGTCGTTCATGTCGCTGTACCCCTCCACCTCGCGCTTGATCTCGAGCGCCGAGGTTGGCCTGCCCTGGGCCATGAGATAGGAGATCAGCGAGAGCTGGCGGATCAGCTTCTCGGTGTCCTTGGCCATCCGCGAGGCAGGATAGACCCGGCCCCGTGCCGCCCAATCCGCACCTATTACGGATCAGGAATGCATTTGCGCAATTTGCGAGGGTGGGCTGGGGGTTAGGGTCAATGCCCGATGAAACGCATTTGCGGAAGCTGGCTTCTCGCCGCCGTTGCCGCCGTGCTCACCGCGGCTGCGGCCGGGGCCTCGACCTACGACAACCCGACCGCGTTGTCCCTTCCCAGCGGCAACGGCCCGATGGACGACTTCCTGGCCGCCAACGTGGGGACCGCCGGACCGGACGTGCTCACCGGCACCCCCGGCCCCGACATCATGCTCGGCCTCGGCGGCAAGGACAGGATCCTCGGCCTCGCCGGCAACGACGTGATCTGCGGCGGGCTCGGCAACGACCAAGTCCTTGGGGGCCCCGGCAAGGACCTGCTGCGCGGCGAAGGTGGCCGCGACGGGCTCAAGGGACAGCGCGGCAAGGACACCTGTGTCGGCGGCTCCAAGCCCGATAAGGCCAAGGCCTGCGAGAAGCTGAAGTCGATCTAGCCGCTAGGCCGCGCGTGAGCCGAAGAAGGCCGAGGAGTCGATGCCTCGGTCGAAGCGCGACCAGGTCTCGCCGTCCGGGAGCTCCTTCTCGAGGCGGTCGAAACTCCCCAGCTTGCCGCCGAGGTTGTCGATCGCGTGCACCAGGGTCGCCTCGCGGGTGGCCGGCACGACGGGCGAGCCGTGCTCGAGCTGCCCGTGGTGGGAGAGGATGATGTGGAGGATCGCCTGCGCGAGGTCGGGGTCGAAGCCGTCGATCCGCTCGATCTCGCGGCGCACGAGGTAGTAGCCGCGAGGGATCTCGCCCTCCAGCCGCCCCGCGTCGGTTAGCTCGATGGCGAGCGGATCGTCGTTGTAGGCCTCGGTCTTCCCGATGTCGTGGAGCATTGCCCCCGTCACCGCGATCTCGCGATCGATGCCGGGGAAGAAGTTGGCGGCCGCGCTCACCGCCTGGGCGACCGAGAGGGTGTGCTCCAGGAGCCCCCCGGCGTAGGCCTGGTGGTAATGCTTGGCGGCCGGGGCCTCGCGGAAGCGGGCCCAGGCATCGGTGGCGGGACCGAAGAAGCGCTCGAGCAGTGTCCGCAGTGAGCGGTTCTGGACGGTCCCGATCAGCTCACGCAGGTCCGACTCGAGCAGCTCGACCGAGCGTGCCGGGCCCTCCGCCAGCTGCTCGGCGTCGTACTCGCCGGGGCCGGCCGCGCGGACGGCGGCGACCTTGATCTGGCGGCCGAACTGCGGGTGGATCGAGAAGTTGCCGCTGACCAGGACGATCGAGCCGGGCGCGCAGACCTCGAAGCATTCGGCGACCCCCTCCCAGGCGACCGCCGGAACGGTCCCCGTCTTGTCGGCCAGCACGACCCTGAGGTAGTGCTCGCCGTTGCGCTTCTGGCGGCGCTCGCGCTCGCGCACGACGAAGGCGCCGGAGACCTCATCGCCGTCGGATAGCTCGCGCAGGGTGATCCCGGCCGCCGGCTTCGCCGCCGCGCCACTTCCGTTTCCGCTGTCGAACAGGCTCTCTGCCATGCCCAATTGAAAGTAGAGGCGGATCCGGACCGAACTCTCCGGCCGATCGGCACCCCAGACTGCGCCCGGATGGAGGCCGAGGGCAAGAAGGGCGTCGAGGCCGAGCGCGAGCCCAACTTCCTGATCGGCTACGGCCTGCTCGGGCCCGCCGAGATTCGCGTCGTGCTGATTCTGCTCAACACGGCCCTGGCGCTCGGCCTCGGTCTCGACTTTGGCGGCCTGCCCGAGCTCAACCTGACGGTCTTCGACGTGATCGGCCTCGGCATCGTGGCGCTGATGCTGGCTCTGCTAACCGTCAGGGTGTTCGGCAACCGGCGCGAGCTGGCGAAGGAGGAGCCATCGGCACAAAGGAGATGAGCAACGACGAGCTTCGGGTCTCCACGCTCGAGCTCTTCTTCGATCTCGTCTTCGTCTTCACGATCACCCAGTTGACGGCTGTGCTCGTGCATCACCCAGACGGCGAGGCGCTCGGGCAGGTCGTACTGATGCTGAGCGCGATCTGGTGGATGTACGGGGCGTTCGCCTGGCTGACCAACGCCGTGCCTCCCGATCGGACTTCGCTGCGCCTGCCCCTGCTGGGCGGGATGCTGGCGTTCTTCGCGATCTCCGTGACGATCCCGACCGCGTTCACCGAGGACGCCGTGGTCTTCGCCTGTGCCTACCTCGTCGTGATCGCGGTCCACACGGTGCTCTACATGCAGTCCGCGAGCTGGACCGTGACCGGTGTCTGGAGCTTCGCGCGGATGAACATCGTCGCCGGCGCGATCATCCTCGTCGGGGCGATCCTCGGGGGCGCCGCCGAGTACGTGCTCTGGGGTCTCGCCGTGGTGATCTTCGTGGTCGTCCCCGCGATGGTCCCGGAGGAGGCGGGCTGGATCCGGCCCGACCACTTCGTCGAGCGCCACGGCCTGGTCGTGATGGTGGCCCTCGGCGAGTCGGTGGTCGCAGTCGGGATCGGCGCTTCGGGCCTCGACGTCACCTGGGAGCTCCTGGCCGTCGCCGTCCTCGGGCTCACCCTGAGTGCCGAGCTCTGGTGGGTGTACTTCCTGGGGGACCAGGAGGAATCGGAGGGCGCCCTGCGCGCAATGACGCCGACCAGGCGCGAGTTCTATGCGACGAATGTGGCCTTCTACTGGGCCCACCTGCTGATGCTGCTCGGGATCGTCTGCCTGGCGGCGGGACTCGAGCATGCGATCGGGCACGCCTTCGATGAGCTCAGTTTCGCTAGAGCCCTGGCGCTCGGGGGCGGTGCAGCCCTCTTCCTGGCCGGACACGCGCTATTCCGAAGGATGCTCGGCCTCCGGTTCAAGCCCTGGCGGGCGCTGGCGCTGGTGCTCGCCCTGGGGACGATCGCACTGGGCCCGGCTACCTCCGCGCTGGCTCAGCTGGCGGTGCTGGTCGCCGCGCTGGCTGTCTGCATCGCGGCCGAGGGGATCGCGTCCGAGAAGACCACGGGCGGTCGCTCGCAGACCCTGTTGCGGCCCTCGGACTTGGCCTCGTAGAGCGCATCATCCGCCGCGGCGAAGACCTTCTGGTAGTCGAACCCCCCGCCGCGGGCTGAGGCGCTGACCCCGAAGCTGATCGTCAGAGAGCTGCCGTCCCCGGCGGTGTCGGCCGCCACCGCCTGACGCAAGTCCTCGGCGATCCTCGCGCACTCGCGCGTATCGGCACCAGGGAGCAGGACGAGGAACTCCTCACCGCCGATTCGATAAGCAAGGTCGAAGGCCCGCAGCCGCTTGCGCAGCAGGTAGGCGACGTCCGTAAGGGCGGCGTCGCCGGCGGCATGGCCCTGGGAGTCGTTGACGTCCTTGAAGCGGTCGAGGTCGCCGAGGATCATGCCGACCGGCTCACCGGTGACCGCGGACTGCTGCGCGAGCTCGTCGACCCGGTTCGTAAGGGCCTTGCGATTGAGCATCCCTGTGAGCGAGTCGATCACGGCCTCGCCGCGATGCTCCATGTCGGACTGCATCAGGGCGGTTGAGAGCACCGCGGTCGCGAGGATCAGGGCGAGGGGGGCCATGACCAGGGTGGGGTTGTCGAGTACGGCGCCGGAGTCCGACACGAAGGCGACGGCCACCAGCAAGGCGATCGCGATCGCCACCCCGATGATCACGCCTCGCAGCGAGAAGCGGGCGCTCAGGGTGACCACGGGAATGGCAAGCCAGGAGAGGGTCGCGACCGCAGGCCCGCCCGTGAGCGCCACCGCGCCGGCGATCATCACCTCCGAGCCCACCCAGGCGCCGAACATCAGGTACTCGGGTCGCTCGGAGCGCTCGAGCTTCGCATCGGCCGCCAGGAAGAACCCGGCGGCCCCCGCCAGCGGAATCAGCGTCCACCAGCCGATCCACGGGGCTCCGGCGATCAGGGCGAGGGCGAGAATGCCCATCGCCAGCCTGCGCACGGGCTTGATGCGCTCCTCCATATCGATGAGGCGCTCGCGGTCGAAGTCGTTTCGACAGAGCCAGGAACCCGACATGCATCCAAAATCGGCCCGATCCTCTATACGAACCAACGTAAAAACCCGAATTGAGCCGTTCGTCCAGACGCGCTGCAGCCGGTATCCCGCTTTTCGGGTGAGGGGCCTGGCCTGGGTACGCCCTACCGGGACAGGGCCTTGCGCACGAACTCGAGGTCTGCCCGGATGCCCCTCGCTCCGCCTGGCGTCTCGACCACGACGGGAGGCCCAGCTGCCCTGATCATCTCGCTGAGCACCTCCGCCCCCATCTGGCCCTTGCCCAGGTTGGCGTGGCGGTCCGCTCCCGTACCCGGGGGATCACGCGAGTCGTTCGCGTGCAGCAGGTCGATCGTCCCGACGATTGCGAGCACGCGCTCGACCGCGTCCGAGAGCTCCTCCCCGGCCGCGTGGGCGTGACAGGTGTCGAAGCAGAAGCCGATCTCCACGCTCGACTTGGCCTTGGAGACCTGTGCCCAGAGCCGCGCCAGGGCATCGAAGCGGCGCGCCACGGCGTTCTCGCCGCCCGCCGTGTTCTCGATGTAGACCGGGACCTCGGACTCGAGCATCTCGAGCGTGCGCAGCCACCGGCCGACACCCTCGGCGACGCCATCCTCGGCATGGCCGGCGTGGACGATCACGGCGGCGGCCCGCACGTCGGCCGCGGCGTCGCAGGTCTGCTGCAGGATCTTGCGCGACCCGTAGCGGACGTTGTTGCGCGGCGAGCAGACGTTGATCAGGTAGGGGGCGTGGACATACAGGGGGAGCTTGGAGGCCCGCAGCTGCTCGGCGTCCTTGCGCGGCGGCGGCTTCTCCCAGCCCTGTGGGTCCGAGAGAAAGATCTGCACACAGTCGGCGCCGACCGCCTCCGCAGCGTCGAGGGGCTTTTGGCGGCCGAGGTGCGCTCCGACGATCGCCTTCTTCCTCGCCATCTCCCAGGAGAGTCTCCCGGAACCCTCCCCAGCACGTCCGGGGGAAGGTCCCGGGTGACTCGCTCGGTCCTGCGTCAGGCGAGCTACCTACCAGGGCCTGTTCCGCAAGACCCCTGACTTGCGGGCCGGCACGACCGCCAGCGCAAGACGGCCGAGCGTCAGAGCACCCAGCATGAGGCCGAAGTCGCGCAGGGCGATGTCGTAATAGGTGGGAGGGTCGTACGTCAGAAGGTTCACGACGATGCCGCCCAGCCACGCCGCGACGACGAAGGCGCCGATGCGCGGAGCCAGGAGGACGAGCAGGCCGGCCAGGATCTCGACCCCTCCGACGAAGTACATGAAGTCCTGGCCGCTGCCGGGAGCTATGTCGTTGACCCAGCCTGCCAGGTAGTCGGGCCAGTCGACCGACCAGTTGAAGAACTTGTCGAGCCCGAAGAGGATCGGGGCGACGGTGAAGCCGATCCGCAGCAGCCAGAACGCCTGGTGAGCGGCGATCCCGAGCTTGCGGTCAGCGGCCGCCGCCGCGGGGCCGTCCAGCGTGGCGTCGGGTCCGCGGACGGCGCCCTCGGATCTCGCTGTAGTGATGCTCGCCATCGATGATGCCTCCTTTCGATGCGCGGGCCGGGTCGGCGCCGCATCGATTTGAGCTGTTATGGATTGAGCGTCGGCGGAGGTCTGGTTCTTACGTCAGAGCGCGACCGGGTAAGAAATGGGCTTCGGGTGACGCTAAGAAAACATGGCTACCGCTGTGGCTGAACCGCCCCCCGTCGCCGACCGGATGGATTCCGATTCCCGCAGATGGCTGGAGCGCCTCGGGGCGGAGGGGCGCGAGCGAGATGCGGCGATCGCGGACCTGCGAGAGCTTCTGCTGAGAGCCGCCCGCTTCGAGGTCCGGCGGCGGAGCGCCACCTTGTCGCAGTTCCGCGGCGGTGACCAGGAGGATCTGGCCCAGCAGAGTGCGGGCGACGCCATGGTCGCGATCCTCAGCAAGCTCGACCAGTTCCGCGGCGAGAGCCAGTTCACGACCTGGGCTTACAAGTTCGCTCTCTACGAGGCGGCCGCGAAAATCCGAAAGCGGGCCTGGCAGGGACGCGAGCTGCCGCTCGAGGCAGAAGCCTGGCCGCAGGTTCCCGATCCCGGCCCCGCGCCGGAGGGTGAGATCGAGATGAACGATCTGCTCGCGGCCATCCGGGAGGAGATCGAGACGAGCCTCACTCCGCGCCAGCGCGAGGTGCTGGTCGCGCTCGCGTTGAACGAGGTGCCGATCGACGTCCTGGCGGAGCGGCTCGGCAGCACCAGGGGAGCGCTCTACAAGACGCTCCACGATGCCCGGCAGAAGCTGCGCGCGAAGCTGGCCGCCCGGGACATGACCATCGACCAACGGGGGGAGGAGTAACGAATGAACGAACAATTGCCGCCTGACCGCCTGCTCGGCCGGCTGCTCGGCCCGGTGGGCCCGGAGCTCAGCTGCGAGCAGTGCTTCGAGGAGCTCGATCGATACGTCGAGCTGGAGCTCGCCGGAGCGGATGCGGACGCCGCCGTCCCCGGCATGCGTGCGCATCTGGAGGGCTGCTCGGCCTGCGGGGAGGACCACGAGAGCCTCCGCGAATGGCTCGCTACTCCTTGAACGAGATGATCTGCTGGATCCCGCTCGGGCGGTTTGTGTAGCGCCCCGTCCCGGGAGGACCGCCTTAGTTCCACTCGCCGGCCATGGCGAGCACCGAGCCGAGCTCCACGCCCGTATCCTCCCAGCTCTCGCCGGCGTCCGAGCTGCTCAGCAGGCTGCCGTCCGCCATTCCGGCGAGGAGCTCGCCGTCGCTGGCCAGGAGCGCGTATGGCATGGAGTCGGAGGGGAGCGGAAGGGTGCGCCAGCCGTCCTCCCAGCGGTAGAGCCGCCCGGTCGCGTCCCGCCCCCGGTGCGCGGTGCCTGGCCCGGAGGCTGCGGATACGTACCAGCGCTCCGGATCGGCCGGATCGACGACTGTCGCCCAGCAGTAGCGCAGGTCCCGGCCCTCGTCCGCCGCCTCCCAGCTCTGCCCGCCGTCCCGGCTCCAGGCCGCACCATCGCCGGCGGCCTCGTAGGCCCGGCCCGCCGCGCTCGGGTGCCAGACGATCTTGTGAGTGTCGCGCTTTGCGCCTGGCCGGTGATCGGAGAAGCTCGCCCCCCCATCATCGGAGTACATCAGCCCGCCGAGCTCGATCCCGACGAGCAGCCGCTCCGCCCGCTGAGGGTCCGGCGCGATCCAGCGCACGTGATGGGTCCAAGGCCGCGGTGGAAAGCTCCACTGATCTCGCGAGGGGATCTCCTGCAACGCCTCGAGCTCGGTCCACCGGCCGCCGTCCCGCGAGACGAACAGGCGGCTCGGCTCGGTGCCTGCGTAGAGGGCTCCGTCGGCGCGGCTGATCGCAACTGACAGGACATCGCTCTCTGGCAGTTCCGCTCGTATCCAGCTCGTTCCGGCGTCCTCGCTCATGTACAGCCCATCCCCCTGTGTGCCGACCAGCACTCGCGCACCGTCGGTGACGACGCACTGCGCGGACACCTGCTCCAGCACCGGTTCAGCGTCCCACGATCCGCCGCGTTCGAGGCGCACGACCTGGTCATCGCGTGTGCAGACGAGGACGGGCATTGGGATCTCCGTCGCAGATCTTCCCGGAGGTCCCGCCGATCACACCCAGCGATCAAACCCGCAGTAGCGTGGATCGGACTAGTCTCGGCAACAAGCCTGAGGGTTGACAGCCGGTCTCCCGCGTCACTCGCAACTATACCCGGTAGGGGTATAGTGCCTCGCAGGGATGGCAGATGTGATCGACAAGGTCGGCGAGGGCATCGAGCAAGTCTTCCTGATGGCCGGACCGACCCGGCCTGCGCGATGAGGGTCGACCGGTCCAAGGCCCTTCAGCTGCAGCCCGCTGGTCACCATGCCCACTGAGTCGGGCGGATACCTGCCCGCTCTCCGATTTCGGGCACTGACGCGATTCTTCGACCCCCTGGTCGGTCTGGCGATGCCCGAAAAACGCTTCAAGGGTGCGCTAGTCGCTCAAGCT
>DATFOK010000081.1:0-4178 GCA_035265665.1 Solirubrobacterales bacterium
TCCCGGTGAGGCGCCGAAGTTCGCGCGCCTGCCGGCTGACTCCGAGCCGAGCTCGAGGGCGATGTCGAAGTGCTCGGGCCAGAGCAGGACCTTCGAGGGCTCGCCCTCGGGCTCGTCCGCACGCAGCTGTTCCAGCACGGAGCAGCCGAGGCCGTAGAAGTCGCCCAGGGCGCTCGCGGCGACCGGGTCGACCTCGGCCGGCAGCGGCTCGGTCGCCTCCTCCCTGCCGCGCTGGCGAACGAGCTCCCCGTGCTCGATCCGGACCTGGCAGTCCTGCCCGTCCTGCTCGAAGAAGGGGGTGCCGAAGCCGCCACGCGTGTAGCGAAGCGAGATCTCGTTCTCGGGCTTGCGCGCGGGCCCGACCACCGCCTCGGCCACCTTGTGGAGGGCGACACGAGTTTCGACGAAAGTGGCGGGCAGAGGCTCGAGCCGCTTCCAGGCACCCAGCCAGCGGTCGGCGCACCACGGTGCCAGGTCGGGCTCCTGCCCGGCGATCTCATCCCAGGTCAGGTCGCCACGGTTGTGGACAGGTGAGACCAGGTCCCGGCCCTCGGGCACCTCGCCCGGCGCGACCGGGTCATCCGTGTAGTCCGGCGGGCCGACGGCCGGTGGGGAGGGCTCGAGGACCCGGGCCTCGTAGTCGCCGCCCAGCTTGTCCTCAGCCTCGGCCCTCGGGTTGGCCATCAGGCCGAAACCCTAAACCGCTCCACCAGGCCGGCCGCGTAGCGGCCCTCCCAGCCCTCGCCGGATCCGAACTCCCGATCGAGCGCGACGAGCTCGGCGACCAGATGGCTTCGCACCGGCGCACCGCCGAGCAGATCGGGAAGCTCCGAGTGATCGATCAGCCAGTCCGCGTACCACGATGCCCAGTCCGGATCCTCGCCGTCGGTGATCCGGTTGACGGTGTGGTGGGTCTCGCCCGCTTCATGCAGGAGGCCGCTGATCTTCTCGGTCGTCTCGTCCATGACTCTCCTCTCGGTGTAACGACCTGCCCGCCGTCGGGACATGACCGGGACCAGCCACGATCGAAAGGGACGGCATGCGACTGAAGATAATGATCGCCGGGATAGTCGCCGCCGGCACGGCCATCTCCGCGACGGCGATTGCGGACACGCCGGGCCCTGTGGCCGCGCCCGCCGCGAAGAAGCGTCCGAAGCTGACGATCACCGATGGCGACTTCGGCCGGATCCTGACGAATGGCAAGGGCCGTGCCCTCTATGTGTTCACGTCGGACAGCGGCAAGACGAGCAACTGCTACGAGGACTGCGCGCGTGCCTGGCCCCCGTACATCGTCAGCTCGAAGCCTCGTCCGGTCGGCGACGCGAGGCGCGGGCTGGTCGGGATGACCCGGAGGGCCGATGGTCGGCTCCAGGCGACCTACGCGGGTCACCCCGTCTACTTCTACGAGCACGACAACGCGCCGGGCGAGGTGCTCTGTCAGGCCGTCAACGAGTTCGGTGGCTTCTGGTACGTGCTGCGGGCGAGCGGCAAGGCCGTCCGCTAGAGCGGGACCAGCTTCTCGGACTTGATGTCGCGGGTGACGCCGCGGAAATCGAGGACCAGCGAGGAGCGCTCGACCACGTCGCCGTAGTCGATCGAGGGGTGTGCGGTCACGATGCAGACGAGGTCGGCGGTTTCGAGCGAGTCCTCCAGCGGCGCAGAGGAGATCTCGAGATCGGATAGCTCCGGCACGTGGGGGTCGTGGTAGGAGACATCCGCCCCGAGCGCGCGCAGCAGATGGATGATCTTCAGGGCCGGTGACTCGCGGATGTCCCCGACGCCGGCCTTGTAGGAGACGCCAAGCAGGAGCACCTTGGAGCCGTTGGTCGCCTTGGCGACCTCGTTCAGGGCCCGCTCGATCCGCCGCACGCACCACTGCGGCTGGTTCTGGTTGATCTTCCCGGCAAGCTCGATGAACTCGGTGTAGAAGTCGTGCTCCCGGGCCTTGTAGGCAAGGTAGAAGGGGTCGACCGGCAGACAATGGCCGCCCATGCCCGGCCCCGGGTCGAAGCGCATGAAGCCGAACGGCTTGGAGGCGGCGGCGTCGACGACCTCCCAGACGTCAACCTCGAGCCGCTCGCAGAGCATCGCCAGCTCGTTGACCAGCGCGATGTTCACCGAGCGGAAGATGTTCTCCAGCAGCTTCGTGAGCTCGGCCGCGTCCGGGTTGCTGACCTGGAGGACCTCGTCGCAGATCAGCCCGTAGAGCTCGACCGCGCGTGCTGTGGATTCCTCGTTGAGGCCGCCGACGACCTTGGGCGTGGTGCGGATCGTGTAGTCGGTGCGGCCCGGATCGATCCGCTCGGGCGAGAAGGCGAGGTGGAAGTCGCGCCCGGCGGCGAGCCCTGACTCCTCAAGGATCGGTCGCAGGCGCTCGCGCGTCGTGCCCGGATAGGTGGTGGATTCGAGCACGACCAACTGGTCCTTCTGCATCACCGCCGCCAGCGAGGTGGCGGCGTCGATCATGTAGCTCAGATCGGGCTCGCGAGAGTTGGTCAGCGGTGTGGGGACGCAGATGATCACCGCGTCGCACGAGCTCAGATCCGCGTAGCGGCTCGTCGCGGCGAGCCGCCCGTCGATCGCGGCGAGCCGCTCCGAGGGGACGTCCTCGATATAGCTGCGGTTCTCCGCCAGCGCGTCGATCTTGCGCGGGTCGGCGTCGAGGCCGACCACCTCGTTGCCCTCCTCGGCGAAGGCGACCGCAAGCGGCAGCCCCACGTACCCCAGCCCCACGATTCCAACTTTCATGCGCGGGAAGTGTAGGGAGGTCGTTATTTACGGCTGGATTTCTCCTTGCCCTTCTGACTGCCTATCTGTCCAGGCCCGCTCGCGACATTCCCGCCGATGACGTGGTCGACGTAGCGCCCGCAGGCCGAGGCGGTGAGGATCTCCTCGAACCCGGTGCGGTTCACGGCGGTCAGATTGCCGATCACCGCCGGGGCGTCGACGCCGAGCACCTTCTGGAGCAGGTTGATGTCGTCGGCCTGGACGCTGACCGTGATCGGCCCCCCGTCGCTCCTCACCTCGCCGGCGGGCCAGTACGGACCCTGATCGGGCCGATACGGGATCGCCGCGTCCATGCCGGCGGGCAGGTATGTCGCGAGGCCAGGCGCCCTCACCGTGATGCCGGTCACCGGGCTGACGTACTGGATCGAGAGCTTCCATTGACCAGGGGACAGGTTGATCGTCTGGCTCGTCACCTGGCCGGGGGCGAGGCTGTTGTCCAGCGGAGCCTGGTCGGCTCTGGCGCTGCGCTTGGCCACGACGCTGCCAGACGATCCGGCCGTCCAATAGAGCCGCTTGGCGATCACCGGCCGGGGCCAGACCACCGCCTCGCCGCCACCCTCGAGGATCCGACGGAACTTCGGTCTCTTGCAGCGGAAGATCCGTCCCGGCCTCGCCTCCTCGGCGAGGATCGAGACGTTCGGGATCGTTCCCGTGCGCCTCCACAGCCTGTAGGAGCCGTTCGAGGCGGCCAGCTTCCAGCCGGGGGGCGCCTGGCTCTGGTAGACGGCGCTGGTGGTCACCGCATAGGGGAATTGGTCGAGGACGGTGTGGGGGACCGTGTCGAAGTCGATCGGCAGCCGCTGGGTCTTCCCCCCGGTCGATGGGACCCTGATCTCGGAGTTGAAGGCGGGGCTGTAGACCGTGGCGGTTCGCAGGGCATAGTCGGTGAAGCGGTCGCTGGTCAGGGCGAGCACGTTCTCGCCCGTGACCCGGCTGCGGAAATCCGCCAGCTTGTCGAGGCGATTGGTTGACGCCACGATGGTGTCCCGGAGGGCGAGGAAAGACGAGTACGCGGCCAGCGCGATGAAGGCAATGGCGAACGCCCGCTTGCCCAACCCCCCGCCCGGGACCAGCAGCGCGGTGATCACGAGCAGCATCACGACCGAGGCGGGGACGACGACGGCCTTGGCGAGTATGTAGAGGCCGCCGTCCTCGACGTACTTGGTCAGCAGGTAGATGAGGAGCCCCGAGACGACTGCGGCCGGGATCGCGTAGTCGCGGCGGCCGGTCCACCAGAGGAAGCCGACGATCAGCCCGGCGAGCCCGATCAGCCCGAACAGCCAGTAGAGCCAGTCGTGTGAGAAGTCGTGGGTGCCGAGCAGCCAGTTGCCGCTCGGCCAGATCCCCAGCGTCTCCAGCGGCGAGACGACGTAGCGGAGCTTGCTGTTGGT
>DATFOK010000082.1:0-12264 GCA_035265665.1 Solirubrobacterales bacterium
ACAGCCGCATTGCCGTTCATGGCTGGTTCGCCGAGCCGGCGGTGATCCTCAGCGAGGCGATCGAGGAACCGCAGCAGCGCCGCGTGTTCGAGGCGACGCTCGCGATGCTCCTGCAGACCCTCCGCGACGTCGACGGTGTGCACGGACATGTGACGGCCCGGGTCGATCTGAGCAGTGAGGGCGAGGTCGCAGATAGCCGGATCGTTTCGAGCTCCCTGATCTCCACCGGCGACGACTCGGCGGAAAGCATCGAGCGAGCGATCATTGACTTCCTCGCCAGCTCGAGCTTCCCGCCTCCTCAAGGCGAAGGGTGGGCTGTCATCCCCGTATCACTGCCTGTAGAGCAGGGACAGACCGAGCGAGAGGGGTAAGGCTTTCTCCCAAAGGCGGAGGCGGTCGATTGGGGGGCTACTCGATTGAAGTGGGTCTCGGCGGGAAGATCTTCGGCATCCGAGCAAGCTGGCGGAGCGAGCCGCGTGGCTTGAGCTTGCGGCGCAGGATCGCCTTCCGCGCGTCCTGCCCGCGGATCGAGATGTCGACCCAGTCGGCCCAGGTGGTCCGCAGGGTGAGATCCGGGTCGTCGGCGAGGCCAGGAGCGGAGCTGGTCGAGCCGTTGTCGATCCGCACGTGCCACGGCTCGGCGTCCTCGAAGCGCCACTGAATGGTCACCGGGCGGTCGACCGCGTCAGTGTGCGCGGAGCGTGCGATCACGTCGAAGAGGATCGACTCGACCTCCGGATCCACCGTGGGCTTGCCGTTCGGCTCGCCGAGGACGCCGGCGCGGAGCAGCTTGATCTGCCGCTTGGCGCGCTCCTCATGGGGCATCTCCGGATCGAAGGGGTAGATCCCGGGCGGCATCTCTGAAAGTGGGTAACCGGTCGCCTTCCACTTCATCTCTACCGACCTCATCCCGAAGGCGTAGATCTGCTCGAGGGTGAAGCCGTACTCGGTCGTGTAGCGCTCGTCCCAGCCGGGCGGCACGAACACGCCGGTTACCCAGGGGAGCACCTCGCGGAGCAGCTCGGTGACCGCCGCCTTGCACTCCTCAGACTCCTGGAAGAGCTCGGAGAGCACCTTGACCCCGAAGCCGATGTGGCGTTGCTCGTCGCGCGAGACCCGCTCCATGCCGGCGCTGAAGCCGGGCATCGTCCCGGCCTTGGCGAAGAAGTCCTCGATGAAGTGCTGGCCGGGCTGGGCCATCGTCGCCTCGATGACCATGTGGTAGAGCGTGATCGCCTGGGCGAACTTGGGGAGGGAACGGTCCCGGTGGAGCTCGTCGACCATCCGCTCGAGCCGGCCGAAGACGTTGCGGTAGCCCCAGCCGAGGTTTGACTCGGTGAACTCGAGGCCGGTGGCGATGTCGCCCTCGACACCGATCACCTCCTTGAAGAACCGGTGAAAGAAGACGGCGTGGCGGACCTCATCGACCTGCTGCGTGGCGAGGAAGTACTTCTGCTCCTCTTTGGGGGCGGCCTCTATATAGGGGGAGAGGCCGTCGGCGACGGCGTCCTCGCCATAGAAGAACATCGAATAGATCCAGAGGGCGGACTTCCTCTGGATCTCATTCAACGAGTCCCAGCCCTTGCGGTCCTCGGAGAAGTCGAGCTCGGTCGCCTTCCAATTGCCCTCCTCCCAGCGGCGGTAGAGGTCGTCGTAGGTGATCTGCTGGGCGATGCTCTGCTGCGCGACCGACATCGGTGCCTCCGATCTTTATCCACGGCGGCCACCAACACCGCCGCCGAATGATCCGCTCACTCGCCTATAGTAACTGACTGACTAGTCAGTTAGTAGCGTGAGTCCCGTCACACAGACACGCAAGGGAGTTCAACCGCGGGCGCGGATGGCGGCGGCCGACCGCCGTGCCGCGATTCTCGATGCGGCCCGCTCGGCCTTTGCGGACCGCGGCTATCACGAGACCTCGCTCGATTCCGTCGCCGAGCGGGCGGGCGTCTCGAAGGCCCTCCTCTATGAGCACTTCGGCTCGAAGCGCGAGCTGTACGTGGCGATGCTCGAGATGCACGTCCATGAGCTGGTCGAGCGGATCAGCGGGGCGGTGGCCGGCGCCGAGCCCGGCGAGCCCCGGATGCTCGCGGGCGTCGAGGCCTTCTTCGGCTTCGTCGAGGAGCGGCGCGGTGCCTGGCGGATCATGTTCCGGAACGCAGATGATCCCGATGTCGCGCTGCGGCTCGACCGCCTCCGCGATGAGGTCGCCGCCGCGATCGTCCAGCTGATGAGCGAGGAGGCCGAGCGGAAGGGCCTGGATTTCCCGAAGCTCCCCCAGTTCGTCGAGATGATCGCCCAGCAGATGGTGGGCGCGATGCAGTCCCTGGCCGACTGGTGGGACCTGCACCGCAAGGTGCCGAAGAAGGAGGTCGTACAGGCGGCGATGGACTTCGCCTGGGTCGGCCAGGAGCGGATCAGCCAGGGCGAGCGCTGGTCGGGCTGACTCCGTCCGGATAGGCTCGGGCCGTGCTCGAGGTCGGGCAGCGATACAGCAGCGAGCGCGGCACCTGGATCCAGATCACCGACCGCTCCGGCGGTCGCATGTCCTTCGAGCGCCACTACGCCTCTCGGACCGGGAAGGCCGACCCGCACTACCACCTCGACTTCACCCAGACCTGGGAGGCGCTCTCAGGCGCGGGAGAGATCGAGGTCGATGGCCAGGTGCGGGAGCTGCGAGCCGGCGATCGGATGGTGGTGGAGCCGGGGACCCCTCACCGCGATCCCTACCTGCCGGGCGAGGGCGAATTTCACGTTCGCGGCAGCTTCGATCCCGATAAGGACTTCATCGAGCTCTACGCCGAGGACTGGGCCCATCACATGCGCGCGGGGACGGTCACCGACCAGGACGAGATGCCGCTGATGCAGGTCCTTGTCATCGCCAGGGCCACCGGGGCTCGCTCCTACACCACTCGGGTGCCCAAGACGCTCCAGGAGGTCTCGCTCCCCTTGGCTGCGGCCTTCGGCCGGCTCCGCGGCTTCAAGCCGAGCCACGACTGACCCCGCTCCGTGCCAGGGACGAGACCGGTCAGCAAGTCCGTGTTGGGGATTGCCGCTGCTGTGGTGCTGCTGCTCGTCTCCTTCGCCTCCGGTTACGGCTACCACCGCGACGAGCTCTATTTCCTCGCCGCTGGCAAGCACCTGGCCTGGGGGTACGCCGACCAGGGTCCCCTGACCCCCCTGATTGCCCGGGCGATGAGCGAGATCGCGCCGGACTCGCTCACCGTCCTCCGGCTGCCCTCGGCGCTGTCGGCGGGACTGGTCGTGCTGATCACCGGTCTGCTCGCGCGAGAGTTCGGCGGCGGGCCTCGGGCGCAGGCGATCGCTGCGGCGTCCGCGGCGGTCGGCGTGATCGTCCTGTTCACCGGGCACCTGCTCAGCACCTCGACCTTCGACCTGCTCGCCTGGACGGTAATCACCTGGCTCGTTATCCGGGCTGTCCGGACGGGCGATGACCGGCTCTGGGTGCTCGCCGGCGCTGTACTCGGCGTCGCCCTCCTCAACAAGCCGCTGCCGGCTTTTCTCGCCCTCGGCCTGCTCGCCGGTGTCGCGATCTCTGGCCCGCGACGTCTGCTTCGCAACCCGTATGTCTGGATCGGCGGTGCCCTGGCGTTCCTGCTCTTCTCCCCCTGGCTCATCTGGCAGGCCGACCATGGATGGCCCCAGATCGACGTGTCGCGCGCGATCGCTCGAGGGGAGTCGGCGAGCTCGGAGGCCTGGTGGGCGATCGTGCCCTTCCAGTTACTGCTGATCAGCCCGGTGCTTGCGCCGATCTGGATCGCTGGCCTGGTACGGCTGTTCCGCGACCCGGTCTTGAGCGAATTCCGTTTCCTCGCCTGGACCTGGGTCGTCCTTGCTGTGGTCTTCATGGCGAGCGGGGGCAAGCCTTACTACCTGGCCGGGCTGCTGCCGGCACTCCTGGGGGCCGGTGCCGTCTGGGTGGACGAGTGGCTGGAACGCGGCCGCCGAACAGTCCGATATGCGCTGCTCGTGGGCTCGGTCGCGGTGAGCGGCCTCATCGGAGTGCTCATTTCGCTGCCGGTTCTGCCCGAGGAGGACGCGGATGCGGCCGTCTCGATGAACGAGGATGTTGGGGAAACGATCGGCTGGCCGGAGTTCGCTGAGCAGGTCGCCGCGGTCTACAGCGGGTTGCCCAACACGGAGCGTGCCGTGATCCTCACCCGCAACTACGGACAGGCCGGGGCGATCGACCGCTATCGGAGCGACCTGAGTCTGCCCGGCGCCTACAGCGGGCACAACGCCTACTGGGGCTGGGGCCCGCCCCCCGACGGCGCAGCGCCCGTCGTCGCTATTGGCCTGCCGCCCGACGACCTCGCACAGCTGCGGAACTGCCGCCCCGCAGCCCGCGTCGACAACGGACTCGATATCGATAACGACGAACAGGGAACTGAGATCTATGTCTGCGTCGGCCCGCTCCGCTCCTGGTCGAGCGCGTGGGAGTCACTACGCCATCTGGGCTGAGCTCAGGCGGCGGCCTTCAGCTTCGGCGAGGTCCAGGGCTCCTTCAGCCGCCCTGTGAGCTCCTCGCCCAGCTCAGCGATCGGGAGGCGCACCTGCTCGAGTGAGTCGCGGTCGCGCAGGGTGACCGTGTCGTCGTCCATCGTCTGGTGGTCGACGGTGACGCCCCAGGGGGTGCCGATCTCGTCCTGGCGGCGGTAGCGCTTGCCGATCGAGCCGCCGGTGTCGTACTCCGCGGGCAACAGCTCGCGCAGCCCCTCGTAGACCTCGCGCGCCTTCTCGGGCTGCCCGTCCTTGTTCACCAAGGGCAGGACGGCAACCTTGACGGGCGCGAGCTTGGGATGGAGGCGCAGCACCGTCCGCTCCCGGCCCTCTACCTCCTCGGTCTCATAAGCGTCGATCATGAACGAGAGCATCGCGCGGTCGACCCCGGCCGCCGGCTCGACCACGTGGGGGACGTAGCGCTCGCCGCTGCCCGAGTCGACGTACTCGAGCTTGTCGCCCGAGAACTTCGCGTGTTGGGTGAGGTCGAAGTCGCCGCGGTTGGCGATCCCCTCGAGCTCTGACCAGCCCATCGGGAAGTCGTATTCGACGTCCGAGGTCGCGCTCGAGTAGTGCGAGAGCTCGTCGGCGCCATGGGCCCGCAGCCGGAGCTTCTCCGGCCGGATGCCGAGCTCGGTGTACCAGCGCAGCCGCTCCTCCATCCAGTACTCGTGCCACTGGCCGGCGTCCGCCGGGGGGACGAAGAACTCCATCTCCATCTGCTCGAACTCGAGGGTCCGGAAGATGAAGTTGCCGGGAGTGATCTCGTTGCGGAAGGACTTGCCGATCTGGGCGATGCCGAACGGCGGCTTCTTGCGCGCGAACTGCAGGACGTTCTTGAAGTTGATGAAGATCCCCTGGGCCGTCTCGGGGCGCAGGTAGGCGTTGTTGGAATCGTCGTGCACTGGGCCGACGTACGTCTCGAACATCAGATTGAACTGGCGCGGCTCCGAGAGCTCGCCGCCGCAGACCGGGCAGCGGATCTCGCCCTCCGCGTTCTCGTCGCCGAGCTGCTCCTCGCGCAGGTCGTCCTCGCGGAAACGCCGCTTGCACTCGCCGAGGCACTGGACGAGCGGATCGGTGAAGCCGGCGAGATGCCCGGACGCCTCCCAGACCCTGGGGTTCTGGATGATCGCCGAGTCGAGGGCGACGATGTCGTCGCGCTCCTGCAGCATCGAGCGCCACCACTCGTTCTTGACGTTGTTCTTGAGCAGGACCCCGTAGTGCCCGTAGTCGTAGGTGTTGGCGAATCCGCCGTAGATCTCCGACGCCGGGAAGATGAATCCGCGCCGCTTGCAGAGCGCGACTATCTCCTCGAGCTTGGTGAGCTCAGCCATGGGCGCAGCGTAGAGGGCGCGCTCTGCGGAGGTTCGCGTTCGCGGCCCGACGACACCGCCCACTACCCTCTTCCTCCCGATGCCGATCTACGAGTACCGCTGCCTGAACGGACACACCTTCGAGGTGGTCCAGAGCATGTCCGACGACCCGGTCGAGACCTGCGAGGTGTGCGGCGCGCCCGTTGAACGGGTCTTTCACCCGGTCGCGGTGCACTTCAAGGGCCCGGGCTTCTACACGACCGACTACGCCAAGAAGGCCAAGGCGGGGGCGGCGAAGGACGGGGCCTCATCCGGCGACTCGGGAGGCTTGGATTCCGACACCTCGAGCGAGAAGAAGTCCTCCTCGAACGGCGGCGACAAGGCCGCCTCCAAGCCGAGCTCGGACTAGGGCGAGCACTGAGGCTGGCGCGGCGGATCCCCGCCGGTCAGCTCCCTGACCGCCTCGAGGCATTCGCTCTCCGGGATCTGCAGGCTGCCCCCGGGACCCGTGGAGATGGCGGCCTTGTTTCCGCCGAGGACGTTGGTCTCGCCGCTGCCGCCCAGGATCGCCGCGATCGCGACCTGGGGGAGGGTGAAGCCGCCCATGTCGCTGATGAAGGCCTTCGGCGCGTCCCAGCCGATGAACGGGCCCTTGAGAAAGTTGTAGGGAAAGCGGGTGATGCTGGTGAGGCGGTCCTTGATCCCGTTGAGGATCTGCTGCTGGCGCGCGTCCCGGTCGCGGTCGTCCTCGCCCGGGTTGCAGGTGTTGTGGCGCAGCCGGGAGTAGGCGAGCGCCTTGTCTCCCTGCAGGGTCACCTCGCCCGGGGGAAGCTTGAGCGAGATTCCGCCCTGGCTTTTGCCGCCGTCCACGTCGCCGCAAACGACGGGGCCCTTCTTGTCCTCGTCCCCCGGCACGTCGATGGAGACCCCGCCGAGCGTGTTGATGAAGTCGGCGAAGCCGTCGAAGTTGACGATCACGATGTGATTGATGTCGATCCCGAGGAAGTTCTCGACCGTCTTGATCGTCGAGGCGGGGTTGCCGTTCGGGCTGTTCGTGTTGCAGGCGAGCGAGGCGTTGATCTTCTGCTCGCCGCAGTCCGGGATCGCCGCGTAGCTGTCGCGCGGGATCGAGAGCTTGCGGAAGGAGGTCAGGGAGGCGTGCAGCACCATGATCGTGTCCGCGCGCGGGGGCCCCTGTCCCTCGGCGCCGCTGGCGTTGCGCTGCGTCTTGCCGCGGCGATCCCCGCCGAGGATGAGGATGTTCTGGCCGAGCAGAACGTCGGGGCCGCCCTCGAGGGCCTCCTTGGCCGACTCCGGCAGCTTGCCCTTCTGGATCTGGGCTGAGATGGCGAAGGTGATGAAGCTGAGCAGCAGCCAACCCGCGGCGATGATCAGCACCCAGCGCAGCCAGGGCCGCTTGCCTCCGACGAGGCGCCGCAGACGGCCCCGCCAGCCGCCCTCGGCGGTCGACGCCCGCAAGCCGGCGAGGCTGGGCTTTCTGATCCGGTCGCGCAGGCTCGGACGAGAGCGGTAGACGCGGTACGGAAGCTTCTCGCGCCGCTCGCCCGGCTTCCGGCGCTGGGCCGCGTCCCTCTTATCGCCGGACCGGCCTCCGCGCCCATAGACCGTGTACTCGGGCTTCTTGCCGGAATCGCGCTCGCCGGCGCCCCCGGATCCGCCGGGCTTCTGGGGCTTCTTGGGCTTCCCGCCGCCCTCGGAGCCGCCGGACCGCCGCGGCGGCCGATCATCTCCCTGCGGAGACATGGGGTATCAATACTTGCGCATGCCGCCGCCGGATCCTTCTCGCGCCGCGTGACGCCTCGGGAGACCATCGGCGTCGACCTCGGGGGGACCAAGATGGCGGTCGGGGTCGTCGACTCCGAGCAGAAGGTCCACTATCAGGGCAAGGAGCCATCCACAGGCCTCAGTGAGGAGAAGGTGGTCGAGGAGCTCGCAGAGGAGCTGCTCGAGGCCAAGCAGGCCCGCCCCGATGTGCTCGCCGCCGGCCTCGGGATCCCCGCCACCATCGACCGTGACCGTGGCGTCGCTATCCACGCGGTCAACCTGACGATCACCGACGTCCCGATCCGCGACCTGATGCGCGAGCGCCTCGGCCTACCCGTCTATGTGGACAACGACGCGAACGTCGCTGCCCTGGCCGAGTTCCTCTATGGCGCTGGCCGGGGTGCCAAGGATGTGGTCCTGCTCACCATCGGCACCGGCATCGGAGGCGGCCTGATCCTCGACGGCGAGGTTTACCGCGGGTCGACCGGCGCCGCGGCGGAGCTGGGCCACATCGTGATCGAGGAGGACGGGCCCAAGTGCCAGGGGAACTGCCCGAACCACGGCTGCGTCGAGGCGCTCGCCTCGGGGACGGCGATCGCCAAGGCCGGCAAGGAGGCGGCGGAGCGCAATCCGGACTCGGCGCTGGGAAAGGCGCTCGCCGATGGGCCGATCGTGGGGCGCACGGTCACCGAGCTCGCGCTCGCCGGGGATGGGCCCGCGCGCGAGGTGGTGGCCCAGGCAGGCCGCCACATCGGCGTCGCCCTGAGCAGCCTGGCCAACATCTTCGACCCCGACGTGTTCGTGATCGGCGGCGGGGTCTCGGCCGTGGGGGACCTGCTGCTCGACCCGGCCCGCGAGGAGCTTCGCTCCCGCGCGCTGCCGCCGCAAAACGGGAGGCCCGTGAAGCTGGCCGAGCTCGGCCCGGACGCGGGCATAGTCGGCGCCGCGGCCATGGCCCTGATCGAGCTCGACAAGGAGAGCTAGATGAGCGACCCCGCGACACCGCACGCGTGGATGACGGCCGTGGGCGTCGCATCTCGGCGTCCTCGGGCTTGCCCTTGCCACCAGCAAGGGCTGCGCCCTGCGTCCACCGATCTGCTCGCCCACGGCCGCCCCCACGCGCACGCCGCCGCGGGTTCGCTCATCTGATGCCAGGGAAGCTGGTCGTCTGCCCGACGCCGATCGGGAACCTCGAGGACATCACCCTGCGGACGCGCCGGGCCCTCTCCGAGGCGGACGTGATCGCCTGCGAGGACACGCGGCGGACCGGGCTCCTGCTCGAGCGCCTCGAGATCCAGGCGAGCCGGCTTGCCTCCTACCACGAGGGGAACGAGGCCGAGCGGGCGCGGGAGCTCTCGCAGCGGATCGAGCGAGGTGACAGCGTCGCGCTGGTCTCCGACGCGGGCATGCCCGCGATCTCGGATCCGGGCTTTCGGCTGATCCGCGCCTGCATCGACCGCGACCTCGATCTCGAGGTGCTCCCGGGGCCCTCGTCGATCCTCACCGCCCTGGTCGCCTCGGGTCTGCCCACACACCGCTTTCGCTTCCACGGCTTCCTGCCGCGGCGCACGGGGGAGCTCGAGCGTGTCCTGCAGTCGACCGAGACCCTGATCGCCTTCGAGTCGCCCCGGCGCCTGCCGGAGTCGCTGCGGGCGCTGGCCCAGCTGGCGCCCGACCGCCCGGCCGCCGTCTGCCGCGAGCTCACCAAGCTGCACGAGGAGGTCGCCCGCGGCACTCTGGGGGAGCTCTCGCGCCGCTTTCGCGACGAGGCGCGCGGCGAGATCGTGGTCGTGATCGGTCCTGCCGCGGAGCGCGGGACCGCTGACATCGGCTTCGCCACCGACGCGCTGCGCGGCCTGATCCGCGCCGGCGCCCGGCCGCGCGCCGCGGCCAGCGTCGTCTCGGCCCTCACCGGCGTCCCCGCGAACGACCTCTACCGCGGGATCACCGGGCGCGACATGCGCCAGTAGCGCCGCCCGCGGCGCTACCTTGGGACCCAGCAAGATGGCCAAGCGCGAGCCACGCATGGTTTCGCTGGGTTACGGGAAGTTCGCCCGGGCGGATCGCATCTATGCCCTCGTCCCGATGGATCCGAAGGACCGCGGCGACGGCAGGCGGACCTACGTTCACGTCGACGACATGGCGGAGCCGATCGTCGCCTCGCGCTCGGAGCGGGCAATCCTCGCGGATGTCGAGGCGGCGCTCACCGAGGCGGCCGGGATCCCACGCCGCCGCCGCAGCGCGAAGGGGCAGGAGAAGCTGCTCTAAGTAGGCTCACTCCTCGTGAGCTTCTACGTCACCACGCCGATCTACTACGTCAACGGCGAGCCTCATCTGGGGCACGCCTACTCGAACATCGCCGCCGACATCCTCGCCCGGCACCATCGCCAGCGCGGCGAGGACGTCTTCTTCCTCACCGGCACCGACGAGCACGGCGAGCCCGTCGCCCAGCAGGCCGAGGCGGAGGGCGTCACGCCGCGCGAGCTCGGCGACCGGTTGGCGCCGCGCTTCAAGGAGATGGCCGCCAAGATCAACGCCTCGAACGACTTCTTCATCCGCACCACGGACGAGGGCCACATGCAGCGGGTGCAGGAGATCGTCCAGCGCGTCTACGACAACGGGCACGTCTACGAGGGGATGTACGAGGGCTGGTACTGCCCGCGCTGCGCCGACTTCAAGACCGAGTCCGAGCTCGGACCCGACAACACCTGCCCGATCCACAAGATCCCGCTCATCCGTGAAAGCCAGCGGAACTGGTTCTTCGCGCTCTCGAAGTTCCAGGGCGATCTCGAGCGGCTCTATGGGGAGCGACCGGGCTTCGTCATCCCCGAGTTCCGCCGCAACGAGGCGCTCGCCTTCATCCGGCAGGGCCTCCAGGACGTGTCGCTCTCCCGGCCGACGCTCAAGTGGGGGGTCCCCGTCCCCTGGGACCCCGACCAGGTGATCTACGTCTGGTTCGACGCGCTGCTCAACTACTACACCGCTCTCGGCTACGGGGCAGACGAGGACGTGACGGAGAAGTTCTGGCCGCCGTTCCACATCCTCGCCAAGGACATCCTCAAGTTTCACGCCGTCTACTGGCCGGCGTTCGTGATGGCTGCCGGGATCGAGGTGCCGAAGCGGATGTTCATCCACGGGTACCTGCTGATGGATGGGCACAAGATGTCGAAGTCGCTGGGCAATGTGCTCGACGTGGACGAGGTCGTCGAGAAGTTCGGTGCCGACGCGCTGCGCTTCTACTGCTTCCGCGAGGTCTCCTTCGGGCAGGACGGCCAGATCTCGCCGGCCGGGTTCGAGAACCGCTACGAGTCCGAGCTCGCCGACCAGTACGGGAACCTGGCCAACCGCGTCCTCTCGATGATCGGGCGCTACCGCGACGGGACCGTCCCGGACGCGAACGCCGAGGAGGCGCTCGCCGGCGAGTTCGAGGGCGCGCCGGACCGCGTCAGGGCGGGCCTTGACGAGGCCGAGCTCACCCAGGCGCTCGAGGAGACCTGGAAGCTGGTTCGCCGCCTCAACCAATACGTCGAGGAGACCCGACCCTGGGAGCTCGCCAAGGACGACGCGGCTGCGGAGAGGCTCGACTCGGTGCTCTACGGCTTGGCGGAGGGCCTGCGGGTGACGACCATGCTGTTGCACGCCTACATGCCGGAGACGACCGGGCGGTTGCTCGACGCGTTGGTCGAACCGAGCCGCGAGCTCGCCGAGTTCGGCTCGCGAGGGGGTGGGCAGACCCTCGGCGAACTCGCTCCGCTCTTCCCAAAGCTCGCCCCGGCCTGATGGAAGTGGCGCTTGCGGTCCGCGGCCTCGCGAAGCGCTTTGGCCGGACGGAGGCGCTGCGCGGGATCGACCTGGAGGTCGCCCCGGGCGAGATGGTCGGGCTGCTCGGACCCAACGGCGCCGGCAAGTCGACCCTGACCAAGATCGCCTGTGGACTCGTGCGCCCTACCGGCGGCACCGCACAGGTCCTGGGGAAGGTTGCGGGATCCGAGCCCGCCCGCCGGGAGACGGGGTATCTCGCGGAGCTCTTCCGCTTTCCCGGGTGGGCGACGGCGAATGAGCTTCTGGCCCTCCACCAGCGGCTCGCCGGATCCGACGGAGGTGAGTCCGAACGTAGGCAGCTGCTCGGGCTCGTCGGACTCGGTGACGCCGGCGGGAAGCGGATCGCGGAGATGTCGAAGGGAATGCAGCAGCGCCTGGGTTTGGCGCAGGCGCTGATCGGCTCACCACGCCTGCTCCTTCTCGATGAGCCCACGAGCGCCCTCGATCCGGCGGGGCGCCGGATCGTCCGCCAGGTTCTGGTCGAGCTCCGCGAGCGCGGCGTCTCGGCGCTGATCAACTCGCATCTGCTGACCGAGGTCGAGCGCACCTGCGATCGGGTCACGATCCTCTCGGAGGGCAGGGTGGTCGCCGCGGGAACCCCGGGCGAGCTGGCCCGGCCGACGGGGGTGGAGGTGATCACGGAACGGGGCTCCCGGCGGTTCGAGGACGCCACCAAGGACGAGATTCCGGGCATCGTCTCGGAGCTGGTGGCCTCGGGCGAGCGCATCTACGAGGTGCGGCCCCTGGGGAGCACGCTCGAGGACGCCTATCTGGAGGTGGTGGGGGAGTCGGGCGAATGAGCGCCGCGCCGCCCAGCTCG
>DATFOK010000083.1:0-36120 GCA_035265665.1 Solirubrobacterales bacterium
CTCCGCCACGGTGACGGCACTCCTGCTCGCATTGGCTATCCGCGCCCACGGCCAGTTCGGGAACCTCGACCCGGACGAGCTCTCGGCGATCCACGGATGAGCATCCTGCCCCTCGCGCCGGTCCTTCTCCTCCTCGGCGCGACCGTGGTGGCGGCCGTAGGCCCCCGGCGCCGCCTCGCGACGGCACTCGCCCTGCTGATCGTCCTCGGCGCGTGTGGCCTGCTGCTGGCGGTGCTCCACCGGGCGGGCGCCGGCCCGCCCGTCGAGTGGGTGGGCGGCTGGGAGCCGCGGCGGGGGATCGCCATCGGCATCGACTTCGCGGCGGACGACGTCGGCGCCGGGTTGGCGCTGCTGGCGACGGCGCTGACGGCGGTCGCGCTGGTCATGCTGATGCGCTACCGACTGACGGACCCTCCGCACCTACAGGCGCTGCTGCTCGCCTTCTGTGGCGGGATGGTGGGGTTCTGCCTCTCCGGCGACCTGTTCAACATGTTCGTCTTCTTCGAGCTGATGAGCGTCGCCGCGTTCGCCCTCGCCGGCTTCAAGGTCGAGGAGGACGAGGCGGTCGAGGGTTCTCTCAACTTCGCGGTCACCAACACGATCGGCTCATTCCTGGTCCTGACTGGGATCGCTCTGGTCTATGGGCGAACCGGCACGCTCAACCTGGCCCAGATGGGCGGCGCGCTCGAGGCGCATTCGGTGGACGGGCTCGTGGTCATGGCGTTCGCTCTCCTGGCCGCCGGCTTCCTGGTCAAGGCGGCGGTCGTGCCCTTCCACTTCTGGCTCGCCGACGCCTACGCAGTCGCTCCCACTCCAGTCTGCCTGCTATTCGCCGGGGCGATGAGCGAGCTCGGGATCTACGCGGTCGCGCGGATCTGGTTCGACTGCTTCGCGGGTGCCCTCGGCCCCGAGGCCGACTCGCTGCGGCTGGTTCTCATCGTGGCCGGTTCGCTCACCGCCCTCCTCGGCGCCGGGATGTGCTTCGCCCAGGACCACCTGAAGCGGCTGCTCGCGTTCGCGACGATCGCCTACGTCGGTGTCTTCCTGATCGGCCTGGGTCTCTTGACCGCGGAGGGGATCGCCGGCGCGGCGATCTACGTGGTCGCGGACGGACTGGGCAAGGCGGCGCTGTTCGCCACGGTCGCCATCATCCAGCACCGCCGTCGGCGAGTCTCGGAGCTGGCGCTGCGAGGTAAGGGAAGGGCGCTTCCCTTCACGGGGGCGCTGCTCGCTCTGGGGGCCCTCTCGTTCGCGGCCCTTCCTCCCTTCGGCACCTTCCTCGGCAAGTCGATGCTCGAGGACGAGCTGGTCGCGACCGGCTACGGGGCGGTGATCGCGGTGCTGATCGCGACCTCTGCACTGACCGCGGGGGCGGTTCTCCGGGTGATCGCCCGGGTCTTCCTCGGCTGGGGCCCGGCCGCCGACCGCCCTCGCGCAACGGAGGAGGAGACCAAACCCGAGGAGGAGGGCGCTCCCGATTCCACCCCGGCGGTCATGTTCGTTCCCGCCGCCCTGCTGCTCGCGGCGGCCCTGGCGATCGGACTGATCCCGGGAACGACCGAGGCCTTCCGGACGGCGGCGGAACGCTTCGTCGACGGGCCGGCCTACGGGCGGGCCGTTCTCGATGGGGTATCGCCGACGGGGCTCGCGACCGCCTCCTCCTACTCCGCCCCGGCGCACTCCTACCTCTACGCGGCCCTCGGCCTGCTGGGCGCGGCATGCGCCGCGGCTATCTCCCTGTTCGTACCGGGCGGACGGTGGCTGCGCACGCCGGCCCGGCTGCTCGGCTCGGCCGGGACTGCCCTGCGCGGCCTGCACAGCGGGCACGTCGGCGACTACGTCGCCTGGCTCGTCCTCGGCGTCGCCCTCCTCGGCGGATCGTTCGCGCTGGCGCTCACCTAGAAGACAGCAGCCGTTTTCCCTGCATGCGGCGGGGTAGTCCATTGACGCCATGGCGCGGAATCAGTATTCGCCGATCGCCGATTACGGCCTGATCGGCGACGGGCAGTCGGCGGCGCTGGTGTCCCGCCAGGGATCGATCGACTGGTGCTGCCTGCCGCGGTTCGACTCCGGCAGCTGCTTCGGCCGCCTGCTCGACTGGGAGCGTGGCGGCTACTTCTCGATCGCGCCGGTCGAGGGCGCCCGCGAGGCGAGCATCCACCGCACCTACCGCGGCGACACGATGGTGCTCGAGACCCGCTTCCGGGTGGAGGGCGGCGAGGCGGTGGTGATCGACTGCATGACGATGTCCCGGCAGGGACCGACCGGCACCGGACCCCAGATCCTGCGCGTGATCGAAGGTGTCCGCGGCTCGGTCGACTTCGAGGTCGAGTTCGTGCCCCGATACGACTATGGCGAGATCGACGCCTGGATTCGCCAGCAGGGGCCGAACACGTATTCAGGGATCGGCGGCGACGACGGCCTGGTGATCTCAGGCGATCTCGACCTGGAGCCCGGCGAGCATGACGTACGCGGGCGCTGCACGGTCCGCGCCTCCGAGCGGGTGCGGGTCGCCGTCGCCTACGCCGACCCGGCGAGCCTCGAGGAGTACCGGCCGGAGGCGCCGCGTTCGGAGGAGCTTGATCGCGCGCTCGACGACACCATCGCTTTCTGGGAGAACTGGGTCGCGGGCCTTAGGGTCTCCAGCGATGAGGGCGCCGAGACAGTGCGCTCCGCGCTGGCGCTGAAGGCTCTGATCTACGACCGGACCGGCGCGCTGGTGGCGGCGCCGACTTGCTCGCTGCCGGAGGTCGAGGGCGGGGAGCGCAACTTCGACTACCGCTACAGCTGGATCCGTGACTCCACTCTCGCGGCCCGCTCGCTCGGCGACCTCGGCTGCGACAGCGAGGCCGATGCCTTCCGCCGCTTCATCGAGCGGAGCGCCGCGGGCAACGCTGCGGACCTGCAGATCATGTACGGGCTGGGCGGCGAGCGCCGCCAGGACGAGCTCGATCTCGACCTCGAGGGATACGACGGAGCGAAGCCGGTCCGGATCGGCAATGAGGCCTCCACCCAGGTGCAGCTCGACATTCTCGGCCAGCTCGTCGAGCAGAGCTGGCGCTGGTACGAGCGCGGGCATGAGCCCGACGACGACTACTGGAAGTTCATCGTGGACATCGCCAACAGCGCCTGCGAGCGCTGGCGGGAGCCCGATCGCGGGATCTGGGAGTGGCGCGGCGAGCCGAGGCACTTCACCCACTCCAAGGTGCTCTGCTGGGTGGCGCTCGACAGGGCCCTCGCGCTGGCGAAGGCATGTATGCGCAAGGCCCCCGAACGACGCTGGCGCGCAGCGCGGGATGAGATCCGGGAGACGATCGAGCGCCGCGGCTACGAGAAGCGTCGCGGCGTCTTCGTTCAGATCTTCGACGAGAAGCCACTCGATGCGGCGCTGCTCCGCCTGCCGGTCGTCGGGTTCATCGACTACGACGACGAGCGGATGGTGAGGACGGCTGATGCGATCCGGGAGGAGCTCGACGCCGACGGGCTGCTCTACCGCCACCGCTCGGACGATGGCCTGGACGGCCAGGAGGGCGCGTTCCTCCCCGCCTCTTTCTGGCTGACCGAGGTGCTCGCCCGCCAGTCGCGGATCGACGAGGCACAGGAAGTCTTCGACCGCACGGTGGCGACCGCGAACGGGCTCGGCCTCTTCTCGGAGGAGTACGACCCGCGCAAGCAGCGCATGCTCGGCAACTTCCCGCAGGCCCTCACCCACCTCTCGCACATAGAGGCCGCGCTCGCGCTGCAGCGCGAGGCCGAGGCGCTTACGACCAAGCGCTGACGTTAGTCGCGAGCGTCCTATACGGGGTAGCGCGGGACGTTCGAGCCGTTTATGCGGGTTGCGCCTCCGGCGCCGCCTCGGGCACGTGTGTCGCCGGTCCACGGCGGCCGTGCTCCATCGCCAGCTCGATGGCCTCGGCGGTGTGGATCGCGCGGCGGTCCGTGAGCTGCTCGATCTGCGTCCGGCAGCTGAACCCGTCCGCGACGATCAGCGCGTCCGCCGGAGCTTCCCGCACCGCCGGGAGCAGCCGGCGCTCGCCGATCGCGACCGAGATGTCGTACTTGTCGGCCTCGAAGCCGAACGAGCCGGCCATCCCGCAGCAGCCGGAGTCGAGCAGCTCGTAGTCGAGGCCGAGGCGCTCGAGCAGCTTCTGGTCTGCATCCAGCCCCATGATCGCCTCGTGGTGGCAATGACCGTGGACGATCGCGCGGCGCCCCAAGCGCGGCATCGCCCACTCCTCGGCGTGCTCCTGGAGGAACTCGGCCAGGGTCATCGCGCACTCCGAGATCCGGTGGGCGTCCTCGTCGTGGACCAGCAGGCTCGGTAGTTCGTCCCGGAGGGCGGCGACGCAACTCGGCTCGAGGCCGACGATCGGCACTCCCTCCCGCGCGTAGGGGGTAAGGCGAGCGACGAGCCGCTTCAACAGGAGCTTGGCCGTATCGAGCATCCCGTAGTCGTAGAGCGGCCGCCCGCAGCAGAGGAAGCCCTCAGGCACGATCACCCGGAACCCGGCCGCCTCCAGCACCCGGGTTGCAGACTTGGCCGTGCCCGGATGGAAATGCTCGTTGAAGGTGTCGGGGAAGAGCAGCACCGGCGGCCCATTCGGATTCGCCGTGCCGCGCTCGCGGAACCAGGAGCGGAAGGTCTGGCGGGCGAACGGCGGGGCATCTCGCTGGGGGCTCAGGCCCGCCATGCGCTTCAGCAGCCGGCCGAGCAGCGGGATGCGGGTCATGGCGTTGGCCAGGCGGGGAACCCGGCTCGCGATCCGCGCCCAGAACATCACCAGGCCCATCGAGTAGGCGGCCAGCGGCCGGAGGCGCCGCTTGTAGTGCTTGGAGAGGAACTCAGCCTTGTAGGTCGCCATGTCGACGCTCACCGGGCAGTCGCCCTTGCAGCCTTTGCAGGCCAGGCAGAGATCGAGCGCCTCGTGGACCTCGTCCGAGCGGAAGCCGTCGGTGATGACGTCCCCCTGCAGCATCTCGTAGAGGATCCGGGCGCGGCCGCGGGTGGTGTGCTGTTCGTCCCGCGTGACCATGTAGGAGGGGCACATCGTGCCGCTCTCGGTGTCGCGGCAGAGACCGGCGCCGACACAGCGCATCGTCGCGTGGGCGAAGCTGCCGCGGTCCTCGGAGTAGGCGAAGTGGGTCTGCGGCTCGGCCGGGTCGTAGCCGGTGCCGAGCTTGAGGTTGGAGGCGATCGGATATGGGTCGACGACCTTGCCGGGGTTCATCCGACCGTCCGGGTCCCAGATCGCCTTCATCTGCCGGAAGGCCTTGAGCAGCTCCGGCCCGTACATCTTCTCCAGCAGTTCGGCGCGCGACTGCCCGTCGCCGTGCTCGCCCGAGAGCGAGCCGCCGTGCTCGACCACCAGGTCGGCGGCCTCGTCGAGGAAGCTTCGCCACTTCTCGATGCCCGGCGCCGTGCGGAGGTCGAAGTTGATCCGGCAGTGGATGCAGCCGTCGCCGAAGTGTCCGTACTTGGTCGTGTGATAGCCGTAGCGGTCGAGCAGTTTCTGGAAGGCGCGCAGGTAGTCGCCCTCACGCTCGGGAGGAACCGCGGCGTCCTCCCAGCCCTCCCAGGCGTCGGGCTCACCTGGAACGAAGGCGGTGGCACCCAGCCCCGACTCCCGCATCTTCCAGAGCTTCACCTCGACCGCCTGGCGGTCATAGAGCTCCATCGCGGGCGCGCCCGAGCCCTTGCCGAGGGCGCGCATCATCTTCTCGGCCCTCGTGTCCGCCTCCTCCCTGGTCTCGCCGCCGAACTCGGCAAGCAGCCAGCCCTGGCCCTCGGGAAGAAGTGAGAGGTCCTCGACGTGCTGACCCTCGCGGAGCATGTCGTCGATCAGCTCCTGGTCCATGCCCTCGAGGCCGATCGGCTCGTGCTCCAGCACGTCCGGGACGTGGTCGGCGGCCGTGAAGATGTCCTTGAAACCGAGCACGACCAGGGAGCGGATCGGCGGGGCGTCGACGAGCCGGACCTTCGCCTCCAGCACGGTGACCAGTGTGCCCTCGCTGCCGGTCAGCCCGGCCGCGACGTTGAAACCCTTCTCAGGCAGGAGCTCGTCGAGGTTGTATCCCGACACGCGCCGTGGGATCTGCGGATAGCGCGCACGGATCTCGTCGCCGTAGCGGTCGCGGAGATCGCGCATGCGCCGGTAGATGTCGGCGCGGCTGCCATTCTCGGAGATCACCCGTTCGAGCTCCTGGTCGTCGGTCTGGCCGACCCGCATGCGCTGCCCGTCGTAGGTGAGCACCTCGAGCTCGATCACGTTGTCGGAGGTTCTGCCGGCCATCACCGAGTGGACGCCGCAGGAGTTGGCGCCCACCATGCCGCCGAAGGTCGCGTACTCGTGGGTCGAGGTGTCCGGAGCGAAGGTGAGGTTCCACTTCTCCTCGGTGATCCGGGAGAGGTCGTCGCGGATCACGCCGGGCTGGACCCGCGCGAACCTCCGCTCGGGATCGATCTCGATGATCTTCCGCATGTGCTTGGAGGTGTCGATCACCACCGCGGCGTTGCAGGCAGCGCCGGCCAGGCTGGTCCCGCAGCCGCGTGGCGTTACCGGCGCGCCGTGCTCGCGCGCCGCCCCCATCGCCGCCTCGATGTCATCGGCGTCGTGCGGCAGGACGACGCAGATCGGGGCCTGTCGGTAGTTGGAGCTGTCATGCGCGTAGGCGGCCCGGTTGCCGGCGTCGAAGAGGACCTCCCCGCGGACGACGGACCGCAGCGCCCGCTCCAGCGACTCGACGTCGATCTCATCGGCCCCGGGAGGCTTCCGCATCACATGAGGATCGATTTGCACTGGGGCCCGCCCCCGCTCTACTCGAGTCGGTACTCCTCCAGCACCGATCGGCGCGGCTCGAGCCCGAGGCCGGCGCTGGACTCATCTGGCCGCAGTTCCCCATCCTTCGGATCCGGCGCTCCCTCGAAGAGCATCGACTCGATGCGAGCGTGGTCATGGAAGTACTCGATGTGCTCGACGGTCTCCAGCGCGCAGCAGGCGTGCGCGGAGGCGGCTGGAGCGCAGTGGGCGGAGAAGGGGACCTGGTTCGCGCCGCAGAGGCCGCCGATGTGGAGCAGCTCGGTGATCCCGCCGCAGCGGGTCACGTCCGCCTGCAGCACGTCGACCGCGCCCGCCTCGAGCAGCCGCTGCGCGTCGAGCGCGCTCCAGATGTACTCGCCGGCCGCGAGCGCCATGCCGGCGGGCATTCGGCCGCGCAGTTCAGCCAGGCCCTCGAGGTCGTCCGAGCTCAGCGGCTCCTCGAGCCACGAGACCCTCTCCTCCGCGAAGCGCTCGGCGAGCCCAAGGGCCTGCGGCAGCGAGTAGGCGCCGTTTGCATCGACCATCAGGTCGGCGTTCGGCCCGATCTCGTCGCGCGCCGCCGCGACCCGAGCGGGGTCCAGCTCGGGGTCCCGCCCTACCTTCATCTTCACCGACCGGATCCCCGACTCGACCCAGCCGCGGAGTTGCCCGCGCAGCTCCCGCTCGTCATAGGAGGTGAAGCCCCCGCTGCCGTAGATCGGCACCGAGTCGTGGATCCGCGGCAAAGCGTCCGCGAGCGAGATTCCGAGCAGCCGCGCCTTCAGGTCCCAGAGGGCGATGTCCAGAGCCGAGATCGCCATCGATCCCAGCCCCGGCTGGCCGGCATTGCGGAGCTCGCGGCGCATCGCCGCCCAGACCGCCGGCGGGCGCATCGCGTCGGCACCGCGAACGATCTCCGCGAGCTTCGACTCGATCAGAGTGGCGACGGCGCGGTCGCCGTAGGTGTAGCCGATGCCCCGCTCGCGGCCGTTGAAGGCCTCGACCACGACGATGGTCGTCGAATCCCACTCGAGCGTCCCGTCGGACTCAGGCTGATCGGCCGGGATCTCGTACGCCGTGGCCTCGATCCCCTCGACGCTCGGGCTGACATGGGTCGTCCGGGAACGGACCGGAACTAGCTCCGTTCCCCCCGCGAGCGGGGCCTCCGTGCCCGATGCCGCCCCATGGATCGTCATCAGCGGGTCGCGAACTCCTTGGTCTTGCCCTTGATGGACTGCTTGATGACCTCCCAGGCCTCCGCGTCACCTTTGAAGATCGCCGAGGCGAACGCCTTCGCCTGGTCGATACGGATGTGGGGCGGCAGCGGCGGCACGGCCGGGTCCACGACCGCGTCGATCACGCACGGCGGGCCCGGCGAGAGCGCCTCGTCCCAAGCCGCGCCGATCCCATCGGGGGTCTCCACACGTATTCCCCGCAGGCCGCACTGCTCGGCGTAGCGGGCGTAGTCGAACTCGGGGATGTCCTGGCTCGCCTCGAGCTTCGGGTCGCCCTCCAGTACTCGCTGCTCCCAGGTGACCTGGTTGAGGTCGGTGTTGTTGAGCACCAGGATCGCGAGCCTGGGGTCCGACCAGCGTCGCCAGTACTTGGCGATCGTCATCAGCTCGGCGTTGCCGTTCATCTGCATCGCGCCGTCGCCGACCAGGGCGATCGCGGGGCGATCGGGATGCGCGAACTTGGCCGCGATCGCGTACGGAACGCCCGGGCCCATCGTCGCGAGCGTCCCGGAGAGAGAGGCCATCATGCCTTCACGCAGCAGGAGGTCCCTGGCGAACCAGTTGGCGGCCGACCCTGAGTCCGCGCTCAGGATGGCGTAGTCGGGCAGTCGCGCGCTCAGCTCCCAGAAGACCCGCTGTGGGTTGATCGGGTCCGCGTCCTGCATCGCCCGCTCCTCGATGATCCGCCACCAGCGCTCCACGCCGTCGGCGATCTCCTCCTGCCAGGAGCGGTCGTCCTTGCGCTCGAGGTGCGGGATCAGCTCCTGGAGGGTCGAGCGAGCGTCACCGACCAGGTTGACCTCCATCGGATAGCGGATGCCGATCATCCGGCCGTCGATGTCGATCTGCACGCCGCGGACGTCGCCCTCCTCGGGCAGAAACTCCGAGTAGGGGAAGCTCGAGCCCACCATCAGCAGGGTGTCGGCGCCCATCATCAGGTCCCAGCTCGGCTTGGTGCCGAGCAGCCCGATCGCGCCGGTCACGTAGGGGAGGTCGTCCGGCAGGGCGGCGCGGCCGAGCAGGGCCTTCGCCACTCCCGCGCCGAGCAGCTCGGCGGTCTGCTTGACCTCCTCGCCGGCCCCCAGCGCTCCCTGGCCGACGAGCATGGCGACCCGCTCGCCCGAGTTGAGGATCTCCGCCGCTTTGGCGATCTCCGAGTCCGGGGGGATCACCCGCGGCTCGGTGAAGCCGACGCCGGAGTGGATCGTCCCGTGGGCGTGCGGCGGCTGCTCGACAGCCTTCTCGGACTGGACGTCATTCGGGATCACGATGCAGGTCACGGTCCGCTCGGCCTTGGCGATGCGAACCGCCCGGTCGACGGCGTGGCGCATCTGCTCGGGGGTGCTGACGAAGACGATGTACTCGCTGGCGACGTCCTTGAACAGCGTCACCAGGTCGACCTCCTGCTGGTAGTTCCCGCCGATCGCCATCGAGTCCTGCTGGCCGACGATCGCGACCACGGGCTGATGGTCGAGCTTCGCGTCGTAGAGGCCGTTCAGCAGGTGGATCGCGCCGGGGCCCGACGTCGCGAGGCAGACGCCCGGCTGTCCGGTCCACTTGGCGTGCCCGCAGGCCATGAACGCCGCCATCTCCTCGTGACGCGCCTGCACGAACTCGATCTCGTCCTCGTGGCGACCGAGGGCACCGAGGATCCCGTTGATCCCGTCGCCCGGATAGCCGTAGATCCGTTCGATCCCCCATTGCCCCAGTCGGTCGAGCATGAAGTCGGCGGCGGTCTTCGACATTGATCCTCCTGGCTGGTTGCTGCTCCGGGTCTTCCCCCGCGCGGGACGGCGAAACGTCGCCCGTTCCTGCGATTACCACGCCGTTTGCGCGGCCTCCCCGAGGGGAAGTGAACGGGCATCTATGGAGGGGATCGCCCTGGTCACAGGCGCCTCTGCAGGAGTCGGCCGCGCGACCGTGCGGCGACTCGCCGCCGACGGCTACGACGTGGCGCTGGTGGCCCGCGGGCGCGAGGGACTCGAAGCCACGCGCACGGAGGTCGAGCGGCTCGGCCGCCGTGCGCTGGTCCTGCCGGCCGATGTGGCCGAGGCGTCGCAGCTGGAGGACGCCGCCGAGCGAGCCGAGTCCGCCCTCGGGCCGATCGATGTCTGGGTGAACAACGCGATGACCACGGTGTTCTCGCCGTTCATGGAGACCGAGCCAGACGAATTCCGTCGCGTCACCGAGGTCACCTATCTGGGAGTCGTCTGGGGGACCCGCGCCGCCCTGAAGCGGATGGTGCCGCGCGACCGGGGCTCGATCGTCCTGGTCGGCAGCGCGCTCGCCTACCGCGGCATCCCATTGCAGGCGGCCTATTGCGGATCGAAGCACGCGATCAAGGGCTTCTTCGAGTCGGTCCGCTCCGAGCTCCTGCACGACGGCAGCTCGATCCGGATCTCGATGGTCGACCTGCCGGCGGTCAACACGCCGCAGTTCGACCACTGTCGCACTCGCCTGCCCAAGCAGCCGCAACCGGTGCCGCCGATCTACCAGCCCGAGGTGGCGGCGGACGCGATCGCGTGGGCGGCGCGCACCGGCGAGCGCGAGGTCTACGTGGGCGCCCCGACCTGGAAGACGATCTGGGGCGAACGGATCGCGCCCGGAATCGCCGACCACTACCTGGCGAAGAACGGGTACGAGGGCCAACAGGCGGACCAGCCGGTGAACGGCGATCGGCCTGACAACCTCTTCGTCCCGGTGGAGGGCGACCACGGCGCGCACGGGCGGTTCGAGGAGGGCACCCGCGAGCGGAGTCCCCTGCTCTGGCTGGGCAAGCACCGCCGCGCACTGGGCGCTGCGGCCCTGGCGGGCGCGGGAGCCGCCGCGGCGGCCGCGATCAGAACCACGACGCGGGACTGATGGTCGACACGCGCGTCGAGGTCCAGGACCTCTTCGACGCCTATCTCTGGATCGCGGTCGCGGTCGCAGTGATCGTCTTCGGCGCGGTCGGCTTCGCGGCGCTGCGCTACCGGCACCGGTCCGGACGCGAGCCGAGCAGGAGGAGCGACGCGTTGAGGGCCGAGCTCGCCTACGTCGGTGTTCTCGTCCTGATCACCGCCGGGCTGGTCACGGCCACGTTCAGGACCGAGGACGAGGTCGACGCGGTCGCGAGCGACCCGGCGCTGCGGATCGACGTCACCGCCTTTCAGTGGGGATGGACCTGGACGTACCCCGACGGGTTCAGGGTCACCGGGAACAGCGAGTCCCCGCCGACCTTCGCGGTGCCCACCGATCGGACGGTTCGATTCACGCTCCGCTCCAGGGACGTGATCCACGCCTTCTGGATCCCCGAGCAGCGCTTCAAGCGCGACGCCTTCCCGAACCGGACCACGGAGTTCGATCTCGACTTCGACCAGCCCGGGATGAACGGCGGGGTCTGCGCCGAGTTCTGCGGGCTGCGTCACTCGCAGATGTCGTTCGACGTGCTGGCGCTCTCCGAACCTGACTTCCAGGCCTGGCTCGCCGACCGTAGCGGAGGCGCGCCATGAGTCCCAACGGGGTCGCGACGGTGGAGCGCGCTCCGAGTGGCCCGCTCACCTGGGTCGCGGGAGCCGACCACAAGGTGACCGCCCTGCGCACCGCCGTGGTGGCGCTGATCTTCTTCATCGCAAGCGGGCTGCTCGCCCTGCTGATGAGAACCGAGCTCGCCCAGCCGGGGCTCCAGGTGGTCTCGGAGGGCACCTACAACGAGCTCTTCACGATGCACGGCTCGGGGATGATCTACCTGGTCGTCACGCCGCTGGCGCTGTCGCTCGGCCTCTACTTCGTCCCGCTCCAGGTCGGCGCCGCCGAGATCTGGTCGCCGCGGTTGGCGCTATCGGGCCTCTGGCTCTACGTGCTGGGCGGGGCGATCATGTTCGCGGGCTTCTTGACGGATCAGGGCTCGGGCCGAGCCGGATGGGCCCCGACCGTCCCGCTGGCGAGCGATCACTGGACGCCCGGGATCGGGATGGACATGTGGGTGCTCGGCGTCTGCCTCGCTGTGCTCGGGATGTTCTTGCAGGGCCTCTGCGTGCTCGCGACGGCGCTGCGCGAGCGCGCGCCCGGGATGACGCTGCTGCGGATGCCGCCTTTCACCTGGACGCTCGTGGCGACCGCGCTGATGGTGATCACCTCGTTCCCGGTCCTGATCGCGGCGATGGGGCTGCTCGAGTGGGACCGCCACGTCAGCCCCGTCTTCGACGCCTCAGGCGGGCCGGCGCTCTTCCAGCACCTCTTCTGGTTCTACGGGCACCCGGTCGTCTACGTGATGTTCTTTCCCTTCGTCGGGGCGGTCGCGGAGGTGGTCGCGACCTTCTCGCGGCGGCGCTTCTTCGGCTACTCGCTGTTCGTGATCTCGATGCTGCTCTTCGCCGCGCTCTCGATGAGCGTCTGGGCACATCACATGTTCACCACCGGTCAGGTGACGAACCAGTACTACTCGCTCACCTCCCACGCCCTGATCATCCCGGCGGGCATCGAGTATTTCGACCTGATCGCGACGATGATCGGCGGGGCGATCCTCTTCCGCACGCCGATGCTGTTCGCGATCGGGTTCGTCCTCCAGTTCCTGATCGGCGGGCTGACCGGGATCATCGTCGCCTCGCCGCCGATCGACTATCACGTCCACGACAGCTTCTTCGTCGTCGGCCACTTCCACTACACGCTCTTCGCCGGCAGCGTCTTCGGCTTCTTCGCCGCCGCCTACTACTGGTTCCCGAAGGTGACGGGGGTGACGCTGCGGGAGGGCCTCGGCAAGCTCCACTTCTGGCTGCTGGTGATCGGGACCAACGTGACCTTCTTCCCGATGTTCTTCCTCGGCTTCGACGGGATGCAACGCCGAATTGCGAACTACCCGGCCTCGAGCGGGTTCGGCGACCTCAATCTCGTCTCGACGATCGGGGCATTCGTGATCGCCTTGGCGGTCCTGGTCTTCCTGATCAACCTCTGGGTCTCGCTGCGGCATCGCGAGCCAGCCGGTGACGACCCGTGGGAGGGACAGACGCTGGAGTGGGCGACCTCCTCGCCGCCGCCGCGGTTCAACTTCCGCGGGCGGCTGCCGGAGATCAGCTCGTTCGCGCCCCTGCTCGACCGGCGCGAGCGGGAGGCTGAGCGATGAGCCGGCCAAGCGCGGTGCTGGCGGTCTGGGGCGGGATGCTGGCGGTGCTCGCGCTCGTGCTCGCGCTCTGGTCGCCACCGCAGTACGCCTGGGCGCTGCTGGCCGGCGCGGCCATCGGGCTTGGCCCGCTCGGCTGGGTCATGCTGGTACCGGGCGGCAAGCCGGATGAGCCGCGGCCCGTCCCCGACACCAGCCTGCCGACGGTCGTGCTGTCGGCCGGGATCGCCCTGACCGCGCTCGGCCTCGCGGCGGGGCTATGGCTGGTCGCGATCGGCATCGAGATCCTGGCGCTCGGTGGATTCGCTCTGGTCAGGGAATTGCGCGCGCAGCGGAGTGCGCGTCGCTCGTGAGTCTCGCGGCCCACATGCTGCTGCACTGCGCGCTCGTCGCCGTCGTGGCTCCGCTGATCGTTCTGATCCGGCCGGTGAACCGCGTACTCGAGGTCTCCTCCGCCGCCAACCGGCGCCGCATCGAATCCGCGCTCCGCTCCCGGGCGGCGAGGTGGCTCACCACGCCGGCGGTGGCCTGGTCGCTGTTCGTCGGCTCGCAGGTCGCCTTCCACCTCAGCGGCCTCTACGACTCATCGAACGTCGATCCGCTGGTCGATGGCATCGCTCACATCGTCTACGCGCTGACCTCGCTGCTCTTCTGGGAGGTCGCGATCGGCTCGGCGCCGCTGCCGCGGCGGCTAACCGGGCTCGGCCCGGCTCTCTATCTGATCCTCGCGATGCCGGCGATCGATCTCTCCGCGGCCTGGCTGATGGTGAAGGGCGAGCCGCTCGCCGGTGCCGCCATGGTCGCCGGAATGTCTCCGATCGGACTCGCGGCCGCGATCTCGGCCTGGCGCTATGCGCGCGCCGAGGAGGCGCAGTCCGGCCTGGAGGGCACCGCGTGATCCGGGCTGTCTCGTTCGCGGCGATCGCCGCCGCGGCCCTGGCCTTCGCGACCGGCAGCTTCGGCCAGGACAGCGCAACCCCCGCCGAGCCGGACGCCGCGAAGATCGCGGAGGGCCGGCAGCTCTACGTCGAGGGCTGTTCCTCCTGTCACGGCATGGACGCGCGCGGGGTGGACGAGCAGGGCACCTCGCTGGTCGGTGTCGGCGCCGCGTCCGCGGACTTCTACCTGCGCACCGGGCGGATGCCGCTCGCCGAGCCCGGTCGCGAGCCGCAGCGCGCCCAGCCCGCCTACCCCGAAGATCAGATCGAGGCCCTGGTCGCGTACGTCGGCTCGCTCGGCGGACCGCCGATCCCGGCCGTCGACCCCGACGCCGGATCGATCAGCCGCGGCACCGAGCTGTTCGTCTCGGACTGCGCCGGCTGCCACTCGATCACCGGCGAGGGCGGAGTCGTAGTGGGTGGCTTCGCCCCGGAACTCCACCAGGCCACGCCCACCCAGGTCGCGGAGGCAGTGCGGATCGGGCCCTACCTGATGCCGTCCTTCGATCGCAACCAGATCTCAGACGCGGACCTGAACTCGGTCGCCCGCTACGTGGACGAGGCGGTTCAGGATCCCGACGACCGGGGCGGCTGGGGAATCGGCCACCTGGGCCCGGTCCCCGAGGGCCTCGTCGCCTGGGTCCTCGCGACCGCGGCGCTGCTGCTCGTTGCCCGCCTGATCGGGGAGAGGTCAGAGGGGCGGGGTCCGGAGGAAAAGCCGTGAAGCGCATCGAGCTCGCCATCGCCGCCCTGCTCGGCTGCTCGGCGATCGCCTCGATCGCCTTCGTCGTGATCTACGTCGGCGGCGCCGACACCCAGGGCCTCGGCATCTCACTCGGCGCGGCCCTCGCGTTCCTCGCTGCCGCGGTCCTGCTGGCGAGCAGGCGGCTCTTCCCCGACACCCCAGTCGCCGAGGAACGTCCCGAGTTCGCCCGTCCGCCGGAGGATCCGGGCGTCACGGCCGGCCCGGCAGCCGAGCGCGCCGAGGAGCTCGCCGGCGAGATCGAGAGCCCGGCGGAGGCGATCACTCGGCGCCGTCTGCTGATCGCCGCCGGGGGCGCCGCGGGGACCGCGCTCGGGGCCGCCCTGGTCGTCCCGGTCGCCTCCCTCGGCCCGGCCGTGGCCGACCGCCTGCATCGCTCGCCCTGGAGAGCCGGCCTACGGCTGGTCGACGAGCGCGACGCGGCCGTCACCCCGGCCATGATCGGCGCGCGCGGCTTCGTCACCGCCTTCCCCGAAGGAGTCGACAAGCGGGAGCTCGCGGCGCCGGTGATAGTCATGCACCTCGACCCGAGCTCGTTGAATCTGCCCCCCGGCCGCGAGGGGTGGGCGCCCGAGGGGCTGGTCGCCTACTCGAAGATCTGCACGCACGCCGGCTGCGCGGTCTCGATCCCCCGCTCGCCGCTCTACCCCCCGCGCGCTCCTCGGCCGGCCCTCGTCTGTCCCTGCCACTACTCGACCTTCGACCCGGCTAAGGGCGCCGACGTGATCTTCGGGCCCGCCGGCCGGGCCCTCCCCCAGCTGCCGATCTCGATTGGTTCGGATGGGGCCCTGATCGCGGCCGGTGAGCTCTCCGGCGACGTCGGCCCCTCTTGGCGCGGCACTCGAGGTGGGACGTGAGCCGGGAGCGCGCCGTCGAGCGGCGCGGCGGGTTCACCCAGCGGACGGTGCGCTGGTTCGACGACCGGACGGGCTCCGCCGGCGGGGTCCGGAAGGTCCTGCGCTACGTCTTTCCGGACCACTGGACCTTCCTGCTCGGCGAGATCGCCCTCTACTCCTTCGTCGTCCTGATCGGCACCGGGATCTTCCTCACTTTCTTCTTCGAGCCGAGCACCGCGACGACCACCTATCACGGCGCCTACGCGCCGCTCGAGGGGGCGACGGTTTCGAAGGCGTTCGCCTCGGCGATGAATCTCTCCTTCGACATCCGCGGCGGCCTGCTGATGCGCCAGACCCATCACTGGGCGGCGCTCGTCTTCGTCGCTGCGATCACGCTGCACCTGATGCGGATCTTCTTCACCGGCGCGTTCCGCAAGCCGCGGGACATCAACTACTACGTCGGCGTGACGATGCTGATGCTGGTCATCGTCGAGGGGTATGCGGGCTACTCGCTGCTCGACGACCTGCTATCGGGGATGGGGCTCGCGATCGGGAACGCGGTCGCGCTCTCCTTTCCGATCTTCGGCGCCGATCTCTCCAACCTGATCTGGGATGGGCAGTTCCCGGGTTCGGATGCCTTCATGTCCCGGCTGTTCATCGTCCACGTCCTGATCCTGCCCATCGCGATCGCGACCCTGCTGACGATCCACCTCATCCTGGTCGCCCGGCCGCACCACACCCAGTTCGCCGGGCCGGGCAAGACCGAGCGCAACGCCATCGGCAGCGCGCTCTGGCCGGTCTACGCGCTTCGCTCGATCGGCCTGCTGTTCGCCGTGTCCGGCGTCCTCTTCGCGCTCGGCGGCCTCATCCAGATCAACCCGATCTGGCAGTGGGGTCCCTACGAGCCCTATCAGTCGACCAATGCAGCACAGCCCGACTGGTACCTGGGCTGGCTGATCGGAGCGCTGCGCCTGATGCCACCGCTCGAGATCCGCGCGTTCGGCTCGACGCTCGTCCCCAATCCGTTCTTCGGCGGCGCCCTCTTCCCGCTGCTCCTCTTCACCTTCCTCTACAGCTGGCCTTGGCTGGAGAGGCGCATCACCGGCGACCGGCGGCTCCACAACTTGCTCGACCGCCCGCGGGACAACCCGCTCCGCACCGCGGTCGGCTCGGCTGTGCTCACCTTCTGCCTGATCGTCTTCTTCGCCGGCTCCTCCGACCGGATCTTCCTCGAGTTCGGCATCCCCTACGAGGGCCAGGTCGTGGCTCTGCGGATCGCCGTCCTCGCCTTACCGGTCCTGATTTTCCTCCTCGTCAAGCGGACCTGCGAGGAGCTCCGGCGCACCGAGGCCCACCCGCTCCGCGACTTCCCGGGCCGGGTGGTGCGGCGGACACCGGGGGGCGGCTACGAGCCCGAGCCTTAGCTAGAGCAGCTTCTCCTCGCTGCCCTTGTAGAAGATCTGCAGCAAGTCGCTGATCGCCACCGCGGCGAAGATCGAGCAGACGAAGCGGGTCGCGCGCGGCAGGGTCGCGAGGCCGGTCAGGAGACCGGTCGCCACCCACTGCCCCAGGCAGAACGGGCAGACGAGGAGCTCGCCGATCGCCCGTCGCATGCCGCGGCCGCGAGGCTTCTCCTCGACCTCGCCGGGACCGCCCTCCTCCTCGAACTCCGTGAAGGGTGCCCGCAGTGGCCCTGTGACCCGGTCCTTGGCGATCACCCGGCTCAGCTTGTGCGTCGCGACCCCGGCGAGCAGCAGGTCACCGATCCCGATCCGCGTCGGGAATGACTTCCCCGATCGCGCCCGCGCGAGCAGGAAACCGCCGACCAGGACGTTGTAGGCGGCGACGAGCGTGAGGTGCGCGCCCAGCGGCCGGTCCTCGCCCTGCGCGTACTCCCGCTTGATCTCCTTCGCCTTGCCGGCGGCCGTCTCGGCGAGCCTCTCAGGGCCGCTCGCATTCCCGCCGCGGCTCTTCGTGGTCGCCTCCATCCCGCGCCTGATACCCGTCGTGCACCGTGCTCAACCGGGGTTTCGCCCCCACCCCCCGGGGTATCGCCCCGGCATGGAGCTATCGCTACTGCTGATCGTGATCGGGATCATCGTCGCCGTCCTCGTGCATGAGGGGCTCGGCATCGCGTGCATCCTGATCGGGCTCGTCCTCTTGATCTGGCCGAGATTGAGAGCTTCCGTCTGACGGAGGCTGGATGCTGCGGGCCGCCGGATCGCCGGCAGCCTGTCACTATCCCAATCCGAAAAGGGGCAACGTGCCAGAGGGAGTCACATCCGACATCTCCGTAACGGCACCGGGGCGGTTGGCCTGGATCTTCGGCTCGTCGCGCAGCGGGAGCACCTGGCTGCTGCGAATGCTCTCCGAGCTCGAGCGGGTGATCCCGATCGACGACCCTCACATCGGCCATCACCTCGGGGTCTGGCGGCCGATCCCGCTCGCCTGGGCGACGGCCAAGGACCCGCCCAAGCTCGGCACGCTCGCCGACTTCAAGCGCAAGAAGCGCGACTACCTGTTCTCCGACCGCTACCGCGATACCTGGATGCCGCAGCTGCGGGACCTGATCAGCGCCCGCTTCGAGGCACAGGCCACTCAGGACATCGCCGAGGGCCGGGGTATCGAGCAGCCGGTCGTCGTCGTCAAGGAGCCCGGCTCCCATGCGGCCGACACGATCATGGACCTCTTCCCCGAGTCAGGGTTGATCTTCCTGTTGCGGGACGGCCGCGACGTTGTCGACTCCTGGCTGGACGCCTACCGCGACGGGAGCTGGGCGACCGATGAGGGCGCCTATCCGCTGGATGACACCGGGCGCCCGGCGCTGATCCGCTGGCAGTCGAGCGTCTGGCTGCACCGCACCACCGTGGTCCAGGAGACCTTCGCGCGGACCGATCCTGACCGCCGCGTGCTGATCCGCTACGAGGAGATGCGCGCTGACCCGGTCAGTGCGCTCCGGCGGATCTGCTCGATGCTCGGCATCGAGGCGAGCGCCGAGCAATTGGAGGAGATCGCTGCAGCCAACTCGTTCTCGCGCGTTCCCAAGACCGACAAGGGTGCCGGCCGCGAAATCCGCCGGGCGGACCCGGGCGGCTGGGCGGCGCACATGTCGCGCGAGGAGATCCTCGAGATGCACGAGATCCTCGCCGAGAAGCTCGACGAGCTCGGCTACCTGCGGCCGGGCGACATCCCGCGGAAAAAGCGGGCGGCCTAGCCCTCGCCCGAGGCGGGAGCGCCGCTCGCTCGGCCACCGCCGCTGCCTCGCGCCCTGGGGCCGGCCGAGTGGGTATCCGGTGCGCCGCCCTCGGTTTGATCGGCCCTCGCCGAGCGCTGGCGCAACGCCGACATGCCGATCAGCAAGGCCACCGCGGCGATCAGCGCCAGAAGCACCGCGAATAGCGGCGAGGCGAACACGGCCAGCGCGATCACCAGCAGAGCCACGCCCGCGACGATTCCGAAGCTGATTCCTGAGAAGGCTCCGTACATGTGGGGACCTCATCCCCGCGCGAGAGCACCCCGAAACTCTCTCGCGCCGCCGCTGCCCCGTGAGAGACTGCGGGCCGTGAGGCTGCTCGCCTTCAGCGACCTGCATCGCGACCTCGATCGGGCACAGGACCTGGTCGAGCGTTCCTCGGAAGCGGACGTCGTGATCGCCGCCGGCGACTTCGCCTCGGTCCACGAGGGCCTCGAGGAGACGATCAGTGCGCTTCGCCCGATCTCGGTGCCGACCATCCTGGTGCCCGGCAACAACGAGACCGAGGACGCGCTGAGGTCGGCCTGCGAGGGCTGGGACGCCGCGACGGTGCTGCACGGGGAGGGCAGCGAGGTCGACGGAACGCAGTTCTTCGGCCTCGGCGCCGGGATCCCGATCACGCCCTGGGATTGGAGCTTCGATCTCGACGAGCAGCAGGCCGCCGAGCGCCTGGCCGGCTGCCCGGAGGGCGCCGTCCTCGTCGTCCACTCACCGCCGAGGGGCCACTGCGACACCTCGAGCTCGGGCGACCATCTGGGCAGCGAGGCCATCCTCGACGCGATCGAGGCCAAGCGTCCCCCACTCGCGGTTTGCGGCCACATCCACGAAGCCTGGGGCGCCGAGGACGAGGTCGGCCCGACCACGGTGATAAACCTCGGCCCGAGCGGCAGGCTGATCGAGGTTTGATCTCCGCACTAGAGTTGCGGCCGTGAACGACTGGAACGACCCACCCCGCAGCCGCGACGAGTGGCGCGTCGAGGTCGCGCTCGACCGCGATGAGCACGCGGACACGCTTTCGGGAGCGCTGCACGACCTGCAGCTGGACAACGAGGCCCGTAAGCGTCTCGGCGGCAGCGTGATCGTCACGCGCGACGGCGCCTTCCTCTTCGTTTACGCCTGGCACGAGGAATCCGCCCAGGAGGCCGAGCGGGTCGTCAAGGACATCATGGATCACGAGAAGCTCGTCGGCCGCGTCCGCCTGATGCGCTGGCACCCGCTCGCGGAGGAGTGGAAGGACGCCGAGGAGCCGTTGCCTGACGACGAGGCCGCCCGGGCGGAGGAGATCCGCGAGGCCGAGCACGAGGGAACCCAGGAGGCGCGGGACTACGGCGAGTTCGGCTGGGAGGTCGTGATCGACCTGCCCCATGTGCGGGACACCCTTCCGCTCGCCGAGCAGCTCCGCGAGGAGGGGCTGCCCGTGAAGCGACGCTTCAGCTACCTGCTGGTCGGTGCCCCATCCGAGGACGCGGCGATCGAGCTCGGCAAGCGGCTCGAGGGGGAGGTGCCGGAGGGCAGCCACGTCGGAGTCCGCGGCAACCCGGACGACATGCCCCTCCCGTCCTTCGTCAACCTCGCCGCCCTCAAGCCGGGGTTCCTGCGGGACCTCGGCCTCTAGCGGACGACGCCGTGCAGGAGCAGCTCGCGCCGCGACGGACCTACGGCCGCGAGAGCGTCGAGTTCGCGAGGGTCCTGACCTTCAACGACGGGCTCTACGCCATCGCGATGACGCTGCTGGTCGTCTCGATCGCCGTCCCGACGATCTCGGACACCAACAGCGTCGGTGATCTCGCCGACGCGCTGAATGATCTGTCGGCCAACTTCATCAGCTTCTTCATCAGCTTCGCCGTGATCGGCCGCTACTGGATGGCGCATCACCAGTTCGTCTCGCTGCTCGAGGCGATGGACCAGGCGTTCATCGGGCTCAACCTGATCTACCTCGCCTTCATCGCCTTCCTCCCCTTCCCCACCGCTCTGCTCGGCGAGTACTTCGAGAATCCCCTCTCGGTCGCGATCTACGCCGCCAACGTCGGCATCGTAAGCGGCCTGGAAGTGCTCCTCTTCCGCCGGGCTTACCGCGCCAAGCTTCTGCGACGCCAGCCGACGCCAGACGTCTACCGATATGGGGTCATCGCATCGTTCTCACCGGTGGTCTTCTTCGCCCTCTCGATCCCGTTCGCGTTCGTCTCGACGACCCTCGCGGTCGCGTTCTGGTTCCTCGCGATCCCATTCGCGACCGTCGTGCAGCGCAGGGCCCCCGAGGGCGCCAGCAACCTCCTGGGGACCTAGGCCGGGCTCAGTCGAGGACGACGCGGTTCCGCCCCGCCGCCTTGGCGGCGTAGAGCAGTGTGTCTGCGCGGGTGGTGAGCTGCTCGGCGCTCTCCTCCCCGTCCCACTGGCAGACGCCGGCCGAGCAGGTCTGGTCCTTCGGCAGCGCCGCCCGCAGGCGGTCGAGCATCTGCTGGGAATGCTCGAGGTTGGTGCCGGGCAGGGCGAGCGCGAATTCCTCGCCTCCGTAGCGGGCCAGGATGTCGCCGGTGCGGAGGCTCTGGCTCCAGGCGCTGGAGATCTGCTTCAGGAAGCGGTCGCCCGCCTGGTGACCGTGGGCGTCGTTGTACTGCTTGAAGCGATCCAGGTCGAGGACCGCGACACAAAGGGCGGCCCCGCTGCGATCGGCCCGGGCGAGCTCGCGGCCGAGCTCCTCGTCCCAGGCGCGGCGATTGAGCAGGCCGGTGAGGTCGTCGGTGCGCGCAGCAATCTCGAGACGGCCGAGGAGCTCGCCGCGATCGATCGCGATCGCCGCCTCCAGCGCAAGCAGTCTGACGGCTCGCCGCGTCTCGCTGCTCACCTGCTCCAGCCTGTCCCGCCAGTAGACGGCCAGCACGCCGACCGCCGTGCCCTCCTCCTTGAGTACCGGCTCCCAGAGCGCGGCGCCGGCGTCGAACGCCGGACCGAGCTCATGGGCAGAGCTCTTGTCCAGGCGCTCGAATCGGTCCTCGGCGGAAGTGAAGGCCTGGATCGAACCGGAGGCGGGAGTCACGAAGGGCAGATGCAAGCCCTCGACGTCCGTCCCGGCTGCCGCGTCCGCCTGCAGGGCGTCGCCCGCCACTGTCGGACGCCAGAGCACAGCGACGGACGCGCCCGCCGTGCTCATCGCAGCCGAGCAGATCGCCCGACCCACGGCACGGGGATCGCTCTGGGTCGCCAGCTGGCGGGCAACCTCGCTGACCGCCTCAAGGTTCGAGGCGCGTCGGGCGGCGGCCGTCGTCTCCCGGCGCAGCCGGGTGGCCAGGGCGTCGACGAGCAGCCCTGCGACCAGAATGCTCCCCACCGTCACCAGCCAGCGCGGCACCGGCGTCGGGCCCGAGACCTCGGTGAGCACCCAGGCGTATGCGGCGCCGACGGCGCCCACGTGGACGGCCCCCCAGCGCGGGCCGAAGAAGAAGAAGGCGTAGACGCAGATCCAGAGGTACCAGAACGTGTAGTAGCCGCTCGGGTCGTGCCCGTAGTAGACGGCGCGCGTGACGACGATCGTGCCGACGAGCACGGAGAGCTGCAGGGCCCAGACGGGTAGGCTCCGCCGCCCGAGCAGCACCGCAAACCCGAAGACATACGAGAACCCGACGTTGCTCCAGAGCGCCGCCGAGTCGTACTCGCTCGGGTGCGGCAGGACCAGGGAGAGCGCCCCGATGGTCGCCCCCGCCAGGAAGAGCGCGCCCAGGACCGTGGCCATGGTCGCCGGCTGGTCGAATGATCGGTTCGCCCCGCGCATCGGAGAATTCTTCGCCCCCATATCCGAGCCTAGGATCGGCGATTGGCGGGCCCCCGGCATCGGTAGTTTCCCGGTCTTTTTGTGCCAGCCGGCGGAGCCTTGCCCGGAAGGACCACCCGACTAAGGTCCAGGCGTGAGCGAGAACGGCTCCATCGACCCCGCAACTTCGATGGGCACCGTCCGCCTGACGGTTGCCGACCTCGACCGCGTCCGCGACTTCTACCGGGATGCGATCGGGCTCAAGGTCGAGACCGGATCCGATGGAACAGTTCGCCTTGGCACCGTCGACGAGCACGCCCCGCATCTAGTCGACGATGTGCTGATCGAGCTCGTCGGCGACCCCGTCGCCCCTTCTCGCCCGCGGGGGACCAGCGGACTGTTCCACCTCGCCATTCTGGTCCCGAGCCGCGCCGACCTTGCCCGGGCCCTGCAGCGCGTCGCCGAGGCCGGCTGGCGACTGAGCGGCGCCTCCGATCATCTGGTCAGCGAGGCCCTCTACCTGAGCGATCCGGAGGGCAACGGCATCGAGCTCTACCGCGACCGCCCGCGGGATCAGTGGCCCGTGCGCGACGGGGTCCTCCAGATGGACACGCTCCCGCTCGACCTCGACGGCGTGCTCAGTGAGCTCCGCCGCGAGGACGCGAACGCGGGAATGCCGCCCGGCACGCGAATCGGCCACGTCCACCTCAACGTGGGGGACCTGACTGCCGTCGAGGCCTTCTACTCCGGCGCCCTCGGCTTCGACGTCACCGTGCGCGGCTATCCGGGCGCCCTCTTCGTCTCGGCGGGCGGCTACCACCACCACCTCGGCCTCAACACGTGGGCCGGCGAGAGCGCTCCTCCGCCGCCGCCCGGCAGCCGCGGCCTGCGCGAGTTCGAGATCCTGCTGCCGAGCGAATTGGCTCTCGGGGAACTGGAACAGCGGATCTCGGAAAAGGGACTCGAATACGAGCGGGGCGTCAAGGGCGACGAGGACGTGCTCCATCTGACGGACCCGTCAGGGAACCGGGTGGCGCTACGGAGCTAGTTGCCGCTCGCGGCGGGGGTAGTCTGGCCGACCTCGATCAGGTGGCCGTCCGGATCGCGCATGTAGCAGCGGATCTCGGTCTCGTGCTGCTTCGGCTCGGTCAGGAACTCGGCACCCTTCGAGCTCCACTCCTCGTAGCAACTCTGGATGTCGGCCACCCGGACGTTGAGGAAGGCGCTCACTCGGTTGAGGTCGGTCGGCGTCTCCAGCACGACTTCGGGCTTGTCGTCGGTGGGGCCGCCACCGACGTTGATGATCACCCAGCTGTTGGCGAGCTGGACGATGGTGGGTTCACCCTCCAGCACCACCTCGCCGCCGAGCACGTCCGAATAGAACGCCGCGGACCGCGGCACGTCGTCGCTGATGACGAAGTGCGTGAGGACGAAGCCTTCGCTCGGCACGGGCGGATTGGCCATTGACAAAGCCTACGGCTCGCGCCGCTGGCTGAGCATCAGCGCCGCCGAGGCCCCCAACAGGATCACCGCCGCGAGCGGCCAGCCGGGCGAGGTATCGCCGCTGAAGAGCAGGACGAGGTTGATGACGATCGCGATTCCCAGCAACCAGATCGCGAATTCACGCGCGTGCGCTGGGTCATGCCGGGCCTCCCGTCGAGAACTCGCGTGCCAGCCTATCGCCACCCTCGACGCACGGTCGAACCCCCCACCCGACCGCGTGTCGAAACGAGTTTGCGGATTTTTGTACCCCCGGACAATGCCCACCCCGGGCGTGGCGGTCTAATCTGCGCCGTCGTGTGATCAACCTCGGCGCGCAGTGGGCGCGCTGAGCCTGCTTAGGAGGCTGCCCCGACGATGCTCAAGACCCGCTCGCAGAACGTCATTTCCGCCACCTGGAGCCCCAACGGCGAGGCCCTGGGAACCGTCGACCTGACGAAGGCCGACAACAACCCCTTCGGGGCAGACGTCTTCTCCCCGGCCGTCCAGCAGGAATTGCTGCCCTCCGACGTCTACGAGAGGCTCCAGGCGACGCTCGAGCACGGCGAGGCCCTCGACTTCACGCTCGCCGACGCGGTCGCCGAGGCGATGAAGGAATGGGCGCTGGCGCGGGGCGCGACCCACTTCACCCACGTCTTCCAGCCCCTCACCGGCCTCACGGCGGAGAAGCACGACTCCTTCTTCGAGCCGAATCGCGAGGGCATGTGGCTCGCCAAGTTCTCCGGCAAGGAGCTGATCCAGGGCGAGCCCGATGCCTCATCCTTCCCGACCGGCGGCATCCGCGACACCTTCGAGGCCCGCGGCTACACCGCCTGGGATCCGACCAGCCCGGCCTTCATCCTCGAGAACCCGAACGGCGCCCTGCTCTGCATCCCGACGGCGTTCGTCTCCTGGACCGGCGAGGCGCTCGACGCGAAGACGCCGCTGCTGCGCTCGATGGACGCCCTCTCCAAGTCGGCGATCCGGGCGCTCAAGCTGCTCGGTGCCGAGGACGCCAAGCGCGTCTTCACCACCGTCGGGCCGGAGCAGGAGTACTTCCTGATCGACGAGAACTACTTCTTCGACCGTCCCGACCTGTTGATCACCGGCCGGACCATGTTCGGCGCCAAACCCGCCAAGGGCCACGAGCTCGACGATCACTACTTCGGCGCGATCCCCGAGCGCGTTCTCGCCTGCATCATGGACTTCGAGAATGAGCTCGCCAAGCTGGGCGTGCCGATCAAGACCCGCCACAACGAAGTGGCGCCGGCCCAGCACGAGATCGCACCCGTGTTCGAGAACTCGAACGTAGGGTCGGATCACCAGCAGCTGACGATGCAGGTCATGCAGCGGGTGGCGCGCAAGTACGGCCTGGTCTGCCTGCTCCACGAGAAGCCCTTCGCGGGCGTCAACGGCTCGGGCAAGCACAACAACTGGTCGATGGGGACCGACACGGGCAGCAACCTGCTCGATCCGGGTGACACCCCTGCGGAGAACCTCAACTTCCTGTTCTTCTGCGCGGCGGTGATCCAGGCGGTCAACAAGCACCAGGGTCTGCTCCGGGCGTCCGTGGCCGGCATCGGCCAGGACCACCGCCTGGGCGCCAACGAGGCGCCGCCGGCGATCATGTCGATCTTCCTCGGCGAGGAGCTGACGAAGGTCTTCGAGGGGATCGCCTCCGGCGAGGGCGACCCGCACCGGCCGGCCTCCTTCATGGAGCTCGGCGCCGAGGTCCTGCCGCCCCTTCCGATGCACGGCGGCGACCGAAACCGGACCTCGCCGTTCGCCTTCACCGGCAACAAGTTCGAGTTCCGCGCCGTCGGGTCGAGCCAGTCGCTGGCGTTCCCGAACACTGTGCTGAACACGATCGCCGCCGAGGCGATCGACGACCTCTCCGACAAGCTCGAGGCCAAGGGCACGGACGATGTGGCGAGCGCAGTCACCGAGGTCGTCAAGGACGCCTACACCGCCAGCAAGCAGATCTGCTTCGACGGTGACAACTACGACGAGGCCTGGCACAAGGAGGCCGAGGAGCGTGGGCTGAAGAACCTGAAGACCACCCCCGACTGCCTGCCCGAGGTGCTCGCGGAGCCGAGCGTCTCCATGATGACCAAGTACGGGGTGCTCAACGAGCGCGAGCTTGAGTCCCGCTACGAGGTCTGGCTTGAGCAGTACATCATTCGCGCAAACATCGAGGCCGAGACCGCGGACTCGATCGCCCGGACGATGATCCTGCCGGCCGCTCTGCGCTACCTGGCCCTGGGGGACGAGTCCGGGATCTCGGCCGTGACCGAGGAGACCACCCCTCTGGTCGACGAGCTGGTTGCGGCGATCAAGGAGCTCGACGAGGCCAATCAGTACCCGGAGGGCATCGAGGGCATGGACCTCGCCATCCACGCCCGTGACAAGCAGCTCGCCGCGATGGAGCGCGTCCGCGAGGCGGCGGACAAGCTGGAGAAGATCGTCCCGGACGACCTCTGGCCGCTGCCGAAGTACGCGGAGATGCTCTTCATCCGCTGACCTCCAGCGTTCGCTTCAGGTCGTGACCTGTTCGAGCAGCTCGTCGATCGAGGCGTCCATCGCCTCTGCCAACGAGTCCGAGTCGGGCAGCATCTCGCTGGCCGCGTAGAGGCCGAAGCAGGCCTCGTCCCGGATCGTCGTCATCCCGATCGAAACGGCGTGCTTGTCCGCGATCGGCACCACCGGATAGGCCGCCTCGAGCTCGCAGCCCAGCATGTACATCGGCTGACGCGGCCCGGGGATGTTGGAGACCGTGAGGTTGAAGGTCTTCGGACTGGCGATCCTGCGGGTGATCACGTGCTGCGCCGGACGCGGCAGGTACTTCACCGCGGCCATCACCTCGTCGCCGCCCTTCGGGATTCCTGCCTCCTTGCGCTCGGCCATCTCGAGGCGGACGTTCTGCAGTCGGCGGATCGGGTCGGGCTCGTCACACGGGAGGTCGACAAAAACGAACGAGATCCGGTTGCCGAGCTCGGCCGTTTCGCCCTCCCGCACGTTGACGGGGACCATCGTCTTTAGCGGCACTGGATCGCGGTCGTGGCTGCGCATGAAGCTGCGCATCCCGCCGGCAGACGTGGCGAGCAGAACGTCATTCACCGACGCTCCGAGCGGGCGGCCGATCCGCTTCAGATCATCGAGCGGGCGACTGAACCAGGCCAGATGGCGGGCGCCGGTGATCGGCTGGTTGACGGGCTCGCGCGGCTCGGCGGGCCGCAACGACTCGCCGAGCGCATCCCGCGCCCGCCGCAAGGGGTCCACCAGCTCCCCGATCCGGCCGGGCGAGCGTACGACGCGCGCCGGGAGCTTCGCCAGCGAGGCCTCCTCCCTGACCAGGTCGATGAGGCCACCGATCAGCCGCCGGGCCGCGCCCGGCACCCTCCGCGGCAGCCATTGATCGGCCTTCGCAGGCGGGGGATCTGGGGTCGGATCGAGCAGCAGCGAGCTCAGCTCTACGGCCGCGATGCCGTCGACCATGCAGTGATGCGCCTTGCCGACGACGCCGATCCGGCCGTCCTCGAGCCGATCGGCGATGCAGACCTGCCATAGAGGACGGTCGCGGCGCAGCTGTGTCGACATGCATGCGTCGGCCACCTCACGGAGATGCGTCGCGTTCGAGGGGAGCACGTGCCGGTCGACGTCGAAGCGCTGGTCATCGACCCAGATCGGCGCGTTCAGGCCAAACGGCACTGAGGCGATCCGCTGTCTGTACCGAGGGGCTCGGCAGAGCCTGGTTGCTATGTGATCCCGCAGCTCGTTGAATCGAGGTGCATGGCGTCCCTCCGGCCGCCTGAACGTCGCTGCCCACCCGACGTGCATATGGGCACTGGCGTTCTCGACTGCCAGGAAGGAATCATCGAGCGCGGAAAGCCGTCCATTCATCGTCCAGCCTCCAACCTCTTGTTTTCCCGAAGAAGTTCGTGTACCCCGAGCCAACAAATCGGGAACCAACCGCCGCCATAACAACGACAGCAAAATGCGCTCTTAGCGCGGATCTGCGGCGGTTCTACCCAGTTTTCACAACAGACTTCCGTCCAAAGGGCGTCCAACTGTGTCCACGGGGCTAATAGTCAGTACCCCGGTCTCCCGATAACTGAGGTGCATGGAGGCAAGCCGCAATCGCCTCATGGCGATCATCAAGACTCAGAGCGAGATCGCCGCCGCGGATCTCGACACCAACCAGGTGATGCACCTGGTGGCGAAGCGGGCGCAGGAGATCACCGGCGCGACCTCCGCCGTGATCGAGCTGCCCGAGGGTGACGAGATGGTCTACGCGGTGACCTCCGGGGAGGCCACCCCCTACCTCGGCATCCGCATGGACCGGCGCAGCACCCTCTCCGGGCTCGCTCTGGACCGAGATCAGGTCCTCTACTGCGAGGACACCGAGATCGACCCGCGCGTCGATCGCCGGGCCTCGAGGAGGGTCAACCTGCGCTCGATGATCTGCGTCCCACTCAAGCACCAGGGCAGGGCGGTCGGCGTGCTCAAGGTCTACTCGCCCAAGCCCCGCCACTTCGGTCCCGCCGACGTCGAGACGCTAAACCTGCTGAGCGACGCGATCTCGGCCCACCTGGCCCATGCCTCCCTGTTCGAGCTCGCGGCCAAGGAGGGCAGGACCGACGCCCTCACCGGCCTGTTCAACCGCCGGGCTTACGAGGAGCGGCAGGTGGTGGAGGCAGCGCGCAGCGCCCGATACGGCCATCCGCTCGCGCTCTGCATCTTCGATCTGGACGGCTTCAAGGCCGTCAACGACCGGTACGGGCATCCGGCCGGCGACGAGGTGCTCCAGGGTGTGGCGAGGGTGATCGACTCCTCGCGGCTCACGGACGACTCCTTCCGGATCGGCGGCGACGAGTTCGCGGTGCTGATGCCCGAGACGACGCTCGACGGCGCCAAGATCGCCGCCAAGCGGCTCGCCTCCGCGATCGCCGACGCACAGCTCGGAGACGGAACGGTTACCGCCTCCTACGGCGTCGCCTCGACGGTCGGTGACGCGCTCAGCCTCCACGACGCGGCCGACCGGGCGCTGCTGGCGGCGAAGCGGAAGCTGAGAGCACCCGCGGCGTAGTCCCGCATAAGCTGCACGCATCGACTTCCAGGTCCGCAAAGACGACCTGCACGAGACCCGCTTCGTCGACGACGAGGCGCCGGAGCTCGAGCCCGGCCAGGCCCTGCTCGGCGTCGACCTCTTCGGCCTGACCACGAACAACATCACCTACCTCGTCATGGGCGAGGCGATGAACTACTGGAAGTTCTTCCCGGCCGAGGAGGAGCCCTGGGGCCGGATGCCCGTCTGGGGCTATGCGGACGTGGTCGCGAGCGAGGCCGATGGCGTCCCGGAGGGGACGCGCGTCTACGGCTACTTCCCGTGCGCCAGCCACCTCGTCGTCCGGCCCGACCGCGCCAGCGAGACCGACTTCGTCGATGCCACCCCGCACCGCCAGGAGCTCCCGGCCGCCTACAACCGCTATCTCCGCACCGACGGCAACGAGCTCTACGAGGAGGAGAACGAGGACTACGAGATCCTGCTCTGGCCCCTCTACTTCACCTCGTTCCTGATCGACGACTTCCTCGACGAGGAGGGGATGTTCGGCGCCGGGAAGGCGATCCTGTCGAGCGCCTCGAGCCGCACGTCCTCGGCGCTCGCCCACCTGCTCCACCGGCGCGAGGGGATCGACGTGATCGGGCTCACCTCGCGGCGGAACGTCGAGTTCACCGAGTCGCTAGGCGTCTACGACAGGGTCGTGCCCTATGAGGAGCTCGACTCGCTCGAGCGCGAACCGTCCGTCTACGTCGACATGTCGGGCGACGCCAAGGTCCGGAGCGCGGTCCACGGTCACCTCGGTGATGTGCTCAAGCACGACGCGATGGTCGGCATCACCCACCACGAGGAACTCGGGGGCGGCTCCGACCTCGCCGGACCCGAACCCGTCTTCTTCTTCGCGCCGACCCGGCTGCAGAAGCGAAACGAGGACTGGGGCGCGGAGGGACTCAACCGGCGGCTCGCGGACTCCTGGCGCTCCTACGTCGACTGGGCCCGCGGCTGGCTGCGGGTCGAGCACGGTTCGGGCCCCGATGACATCGAGCGCGTCTACCGCGAGGTGCTGGACGGCAAGTCCGATCCGGCGGTCGGGCACGTCCTCTCGCCGCGCGCCTAGGGCGCCTGCTCAGACCTCTAGCCGAGACTCCTCGAGATCGATCTCGCGCTCGACGCGCCGCATCACCTCGGCGCTGATCTCGCGGGTGTTCCGGAGCCGCACCAGTTCACGCCGCTGGGCGGCGAAGATCTCGTGCATCATCCGCTGGTACGCGAGCGAGCCCTCCTCGAGCCCGTCCTCATCCTCGATCTTGCCGGCGCGGATCTTGAAGCGACGCCGCCGGAACTCGTAGAGCCGGCGCACCCGGTCGACTGTCCCGTCGCGGGTCCAGTCCTCCTCGGCCAGCTGATCCACCCGGTCGAGTGCGGCGCGGGCGATCACCAAGCGGGCCTTGATCTCCTCGTTCTCCTCCTCGCTGCCGTCTTCGACCACCCCGAGCCTGCGGATCAGCCAGGGCAGGGTCAGCCCCTGGCCCACCACCGTCACCACGATCAGCGAGAAGGCGATGAACTGGATCAGGTCGCGGCCGGGGAGCGGATCCCCCGCGTTCGTCTGCAGCGGCAGGGCAAGGGCCGCGGCCAGCGTGACCGCCCCCCTCATGCCGGCCCAGTTGCCGATGACCCTCTGCCGCCAGGATGCCCGGCGGGCCTGTTGCGATGGCCGCCGATCCAGCGTGCGGATGACAACGGTCATGACGTTGCTCCAGATGAAGCGCATCGCGATGACGGCGGCGCAGACCGCGGCCGCATAGCCGATCACCTCGCCGGCCGGCACGCCGCTGAGCCCGTCGACGATCGTCGGCAGCTGCAGGCCGATCAGGATGAAGAGGGCTGCGTTGAGCAGGAAGGTGAGGATCGACCACATCGCGTAGCCCTGCAGCCGGCTCTCGAGCGAGGCGATCTCCGGGGCCCGGTACCCGAGCACCAATCCGCAGGTGACAGCTGCGAGGACTCCCGAAACCCCAAGCTGATCGGCCGGGATGAATGCCCCATAGGCGCTGAACAGCGAGATCGTCAGCTCGGTGTTGACGTCCGTGACCCGCTTGCGGACCTCGGCGATCACCCAGCCGATCGTGAAGCCGATCGCGATGCCGGCCGCGGCGTCCCAGAAGAAGGTGAGCACGGTCTCGCTCGCCGAGACGCTCTCGCCGACCGCGACAGCGACAGCGACCTTGAACGCGACCAGTGCGGTGGCGTCGTTGACCAGGCTCTCGCCCTCGATGACGTTGACCATCCGCCGAGGCGCTCCGACACGCCGCATGATGGATGTGGCCGCCACCGGGTCCGTCGGCGAGACGATCGCGCCGAGCGCGAACGACATCCCCCACGGCAGGCCGATCAGCTCGTGCCCGATCACGGCGACGGCTGCCGCCGTGGCGATCACCAGCCCGACCGCATTCAGCGTGATGACCCGCGCATCCGCCCGCAGGCTGCGCAGATCGGCGAAGAACGCCGCCGAGTAGAGCAGCGGGGGCAGGAATACGAGCAGGATCAGATCCGGCTCGAGATGGAAATCCGGCATTCCCGGGATCAGCCCCAGCGCGATCCCGCCGATGACGAGCGGGATCGGGTACGGCACCTTGAGCCAATTGGCGACCGCATTCAGTCCGGCCGCCGACACGAAGAGCGCCGCCAGGAAGATCTGCAGCTCGTTCACGTCTCAAATTGTGGCGTCGTGGTAAGCACAAAGAGACACTTGCGCAAGCAACGAAAGGAGAGCCACGGATGAACGCCTCGGAGACTGGAAGGGTCTGGTTCATCACGGGCGCCTCCTCGGGACTCGGCCGGGAGCTCGCCATCGCCGCGCTGGAACGAGGCGACCGCGTGGTCGCGACTGCCCGCGAACTCGATGCGCTGCGCGAGGTCGCACGCCGCAGCCCCGAGCGCGTCGTGGCCACGGAGCTCGACGTCACAAACCCACGGCAGGCGCACGAAGCGGCAAAGGCAGCGATGGAGGAGTTCGGCAGCATCGACGTGCTGGTGAACAACGCCGGGTTCGGGCTCTTCGGCCCGCTGGAGGAGATCGGCGATCAGGACCTGCGGCGCGAGTTCGACACGAACGTCTTCGGCGCCGTGAACGTGATTCGCGCGGTGCTGCCCTTCATGCGCGCCCAGCGCTCGGGCCGGATCGTGCAGATCTCGTCGCTCGAGGGAGTGGCGCCCGCGGTCGCCGGCGAGACCGCCTATTCGGGGACGAAGTTCGCCGCGGAGGGCATCCACGAGGCGCTCGCCAAGGACGTCGAGCACCTCGGGATCGGGGTCACGATTGTCGAGCCCGGCCCGATCCGTACGGATTTCGCGAGCGGCGCCACGGTTGCCGAACCCCAGGATCCGGACTACCAGGAGAGCGTCGGCGCAGCGCTCGAGTGGTTCGCGGACCTCGCCGGGAACCAGCCGAACGATCCCGCCCGGGTGGCCGCTGCCATCATCGACGCGCTCGACGCGGACGAGCCTCCGCTCCGCCTCGCCCTCGGCGAGGAGGCGGTCGAGGCGATTCGCGAGAAGCTCGAGGCCCAGCTCGCCGATCTCGAGGCCTGGGAAGGGCTTGCGGCCTCAACGGCGGTTGCCTGAGCGGTCCTCCGTGGCGGGGTTCTAGCCGCCTTTGACCGCGGCGGCGCCGTGTTCCTCGCGCAGTATGCGCCGGAGGATCTTGCCGGAGGCCGACTTGGGCACCTCGTCGACGAACTCGACCTCGCGGATGCGCTTGTAGGGGGCGACCCGCTCGGCGACGTAGGCGAGCAGCTCCTCCGCCTCGACGCCGTCGTCCACCACGACACAGGCCTTCGGCGCCTCTCCCCCGTCGTCCATCGGGACCCCGATCACGCCCGCGTCGTTGACCTTCGGGTGTGAGACCAGGACCGCCTCGAGCTCGGCAGGGGGCACCTGGTAGCCCTTGTACTTGATCAGCTCCTTGAGCCGGTCGACGATGAAGAAGAAGCCGTCCTCGTCGATCCTGCCGATGTCGCCGGTCCGCAGCCAGCCGTCCTCGACGAGGCTCTCCGCCGTCGCCTCGGCGTTGTTGAGGTAGCCCTTCATCACCTGGGGGCCGCGAACCCAGATCTCGCCCTCCTGGCCCTCCGGGACGTCCTCGCCGGTCTCGGGATCGACCAGCCGCGCCTCGGTGTTCGGAATCAACGCTCCGACGCTGCCGGGCGGCGTCTCCTCCGCTCGCTCCAGCCGGCTCTTGTGGCTGACCGGGCTGAGCTCGGTGAGCCCGTAGCCCTGACGGATCGGGGCGCCTATCCGCGCCTCGGCACGGCCGGAGAGCTCCGCGTCGAGCGGGGCCGCGCCGGAGATCACCAGCTTGAGCTGGGAGAAGTCGCGGCCCTCGACCTGCGGCGCGGTGGCGAGCGCGAGGATCACGGGCGGGGCCACGTGCAGCCAGGTGACGCCGTGGCGCTCGACGATCTCGAGCAGCTGGTCGAGGTCGAAGCGCGGCATGTTGACGATCGTCGCGCCCTTGGCGATCCCGAGATTGAGGACCACGGTCTGCCCGTAGATGTGGAAGTAGGGGAGCAGCCCGACCAGGACGTCGTCGTCGGCGATCGGCATCGAGCTCCAGGCCTGCTCGATGTTCGCGACCAGATTGCGGTGGGTGAGCATCACCCCCTTCATGAGCCCGGTGGTCCCGCTCGAGTAAGGCAGGACGGCAAGCTCCTCGGGATCGACCTCGACCTCCTCGGGCTCCCCTTCCTCCGGCGCCTCGGCGACGAAGCCGGGCGGGTCGTCGATCACGAGCCTCGTGCCGGAGTTCTCGACCTGGCGGCCGATCTCGTCGGGGGTGAGCAGTGGGTTCATCGGGGTGACGACCGCGCCCGCGCGCAGGATGCCGTGGTAGGCGATTCCCCACTCGTCGCCGTTCGGCCCGACGAGGCCGACCACCTCGCCCTTCTCGATCCCCTTCGACTGCAGTAGGGCGGCAACCGCGTCGACCTTGGCGGCGAGCTCCGCGTAGGTGGTCACGTCGCCCGTCGGGCCGTCGATGAAGGCCGGATGGTCGCCGCGATCGGCCGCGCCGCCGAGCACGTGCTCGGTCAGCGTGACGTCAGGGATCTCGATGTCCGGCTCGGGACTGCGGTAGATCATGCTCCCCTCCTCGGCCCGAAAGTTAGCCGTTCAGCTGGAGATCCCAGCCGAAGTAGACCTCGATCCGCCTGACCTTGTCGCCGTCGAAGGTGAGCACCTCGGTGTTGCGGCCCCCGCTCCCGTCCGGGCGCTTCAGCTCGTAGGTGACGATGACCTCGTCGCCGGCCTCGATCAGGCGGACGATGTCGATCCCCTGCCCCTGCCCCGCGCCGGGCCAGCAGCGCTCGAAGAAGCCCCTCCGATCGAGGTCCGGATCGGGCGGGCTCGAGAAGGTCAGGTCTTCTGCGAGGTGCTTCTCGAAGAACTCGCGGTCTCCGGCGGAGAAGGCGGCGTAGAGCTCTCGGGCGAGCTCCGTGCGGTCGGCTCCCATCCGGGCGACCCTACCCGCTCCTGGCCGAACTCCTCGATCAGGCGGCCGCCTCGCCCGCGGGTGAGAAAGCTGAACGCCCAGCGGATCAGGACGAGGATCCGGTTCTGGAACCCGATCAGGTACCAGATGTGAACGACCAGCCAGGTGACCCAGGCCGGGAAGCCGCTCAGCTTCACCGCGTGGAGGTCAGCAACCGCCCGAGCCCGGCCGATGGTCGCGAGATTGCCCTTGTCCCGGTAGTGGAACGGCTTCTCCTCTCGGTTGCGCAGGCGGGCCTTGACCACCTTGGCCGCGTAGCGCCCCTCTTGCATGGCAACCGGCGCGACGCCCATCAACGGCTGCGGCTCGCCGTGCTCGTCGAGCACCCGGACCATGTCGCCGAGTGCGAACACCTCGCGATGGCCGGGCAGCGTCAGGTCGGGAGCCACCGATACGCGGCCCGCCCTGTCCAAGTCGGCTCCCGTCTCCGCCGCGAGGCGTCTCGCCAGCGAGGAGGCCATCACCCCGGCGGCCCAGATCACGGTGCGTGCCGGGACGCGCTCCCGGCCGTGGTCGTTGGCCTCGATCGTGACGCTGTGCGCGTCCATCTCCACCACCGTGTGGTTGAGCATGGGCGTGACACCGAGGTGCTCGAGCGCGCGGGCAGCCCTCTCTGACAGCGAGGGGGGGAAGCTGGTCAGGACACGATCCGCGATCTCGACTAGGAGAACCCTGCCCTCGGTGGGATCGATCGAGCGGAACTCGCGCCGCAGCGTGTCGCGGGCAAGCTCTCCGATCTGGCCGGCCATCTCGACTCCCGTCGGCCCGGCGCCGACAACCACGAAGGTGAGCCAGGCCCGTCGCCGCTCCTCGTCCGGCTCGAGCTCGGCGGCCTCGAACGCGCTCAGGATGTGCGCCCGCACAGAGAGGGCGCTCTCGAGCGACTTGACCTCTGGCGCGACCTCCTTCCACTCGTCGTGGCCGAAGTACGAGTAGCGAGAGCCACCCGCGACGATCAGCGTGTCGTAGGGGACCGTGAACGGCTCCGTCTCTCCAGCCTTCGGCTCGACGTGAACAGTGCGACCCTCGAGGTCGAAGCCGTCCACCTCGCCCAGCAGGACCCGAACGTTCCGGCTGCGCTTGAAGATCGCCCGTAGCGGATACGCGACCTCCTCCGGCGAGAGCGCCCCTGTCGCCACCTGATAGGTGAGGGGCTGAAAGAGGTGGAAGTTCCGCCGGTCGATCAGGGTGACGTCGACCTGGGCACGGCGCAGGTGCGCGACCGCCTGCAGGCCGCCGAAGCCGCCGCCGATCACCACCACGCGGTGGCGCCCGGTCTCGCTCATGACCCGGTCAGATCGCGGCGTTCGAAGAGGCGCACCGAGGCAAGCATGGCAAGGACTGCGATCACCAACATCACTAT
>DATFOK010000084.1:0-61242 GCA_035265665.1 Solirubrobacterales bacterium
GTAGCGATGCCCTCGAGGCCCGCAGGCGCGCATGCCCGAAAACCGGCTGCGAAGTGGACCGCGGACGACCGCGAGCTGATGCGCGCGGACAAGGTGCTGCGCCGCCTGATGGAGGAGCGCGGACCGATCGACCCCGAGATCGATCGCCGGGGCAGCCGGCCCGATCCCTGGGAGGCAGTCGCCCGTGCGATCGTCGGCCAGCAGCTCTCGACCAGGGCGGCCCGCTCGATCTGGGAGAAGCTCCAGGGGTTGTTCGGCGGTCAGACGCCCACCCCCGGGGAGCTCCTCCGCCGCCGGCCGCAGACACTCCGCAAGGCGGGTCTATCCAACGCCAAGGTCGAGTTCCTCCGCGACCTCGCCGCACGTGTGAAGGACGGGCGGCTCGACCTGAAGCGCATCGCGAAGCTTCCCGACGAGGACGTCATCGCGGAGCTGATCGAGGTCAAGGGCGTCGGCCGCTGGACCGCCGAGATGTTCCTGATCTTCCACCTCGGCCGGCCCGACGTCGTCTCGGTCGGCGACCTCGGGATCAGGCGGGCGGTGCAGATCGCCTACGGGATCAAGGAGCTGCCGGGCCCGGAGGAGCTCACGAAGCTCGCCGAGGAGTGGCGGCCCCACCGGACACTCGCCTGTCTCTATCTCTGGCGATCGCTGGACAACATGCCGGTCGAGCAGTCCTCGCAATAGGCTGATCACCGTGGCCGCCCTCGACCGCATCTCCATCGCCGCGATCGGGGACACGGCCGAGGATCTCGCCGAGCAGGCGGCTGTCGCCGAAGCGGCGGGGATCGATTGCATCTGGACTCCCGAGCTCTTCCGCAGCTCGGTGACCCAGGCGACATGGCTGGCGGCGGAGACCGAGACGATCGGAATCGGGACTGGGATCTCCTGGGCGTTCACCCGCAGCGCATTCATCCTCGCGGTCAGCGCCCTCGACATCGACGAGATGTCGGGCGGGCGCTTCCGGCTCGGGCTCGGCGCGGGAGTGAAGCGGCTGAACGAGACCTGGCACTCGGTGGACTACGGCAAGCCGGCCCCGCACCTCCGGGAGACCATCGAGGCGACTCGGCTGATCATGGAGAAGGCTTCGACGGGCGAGCCGATTCGCTACGACGGCGAATACCAGGACATCGACATCAAGGGCTGGATCCGGCCGCACAAGCCGGCCCGCGAGCGAGTCCCGATCTATACCGCCGCAATGCAGGAGGGCATGTGCCGGATGGCGGGCGACGTTGCCGATGGGCTGATCGGCCACCCGATGTGCCCGCCGCGGTGGGTGGACGAGGTGATGCTGCCGAACATGGAGACCGGCTTGGCGCGCTCGCGCCGCGAGCGGTCCCAGATCGACTTCATCCCCACCGTCTGCTGCGCGATCGACGACGACGAGGCCCGCGCCCTGGACGCGGCTCGCCGGACGATCGCCTTCTACTCAACGGTCCGTACCTACAAACCGCTCTGGGAGATGCATGGCTTCGCGGACGCCGCGGCGGCGGCAGGTGAGGCGTTCCGGAGGGGCGACCTGGCCGCCGTGCCCGAAGCGATCCCCGACGAGATGGTCGACGCCTACACGGCGGCCGGACCCCTCGACAAGGTCCGTGACCGCGTCGAGGAGGCGGGGGAGCGCGGCGACGGCGTCTGGCTGACGCCGCCGGCCTACTTCATCCCGCCCGAGCAGATCGACGAGTACCAGACGAAACTGATCGAGGCGTTCGGTCCGGCGAACTGACGCTAGGCCGGAAGCCCGTCCACGAACTCCTTCAGCTTGGACGGGTCGCGGAGCGGCGCACCGTGGCCGAAGCAGACGAGCTCGGGCTCGAGAGCGGCCAGCCGCCGCGCCGACTCGCGATTCCGCACTGGGTCCGGGGTGAGGGTCGACTTGGGCTCGTGAAGTCCCGGGATGCCCGTGTACTGGTCCATGTTGGAGAGAACGTCCCCGAGGATCAGGACCCGGTCTGACTCTCGCCAGAACGCGACGTGACCGGCGGAGTGCCCCGGCACGTCCAAGACCTGGAATCCGGCCACCTCATCTCCCTCCCTGAGCGGCTTGTCGACCTTGTGCCCCGGGCCGTGGAAGATCCGCCAGAAGAACACGGCCATGAATTTGTCGGGCTGCCGCTCGCGGATCAGGTTCGGATCCTCGGCGGCTGGGATGTCCGCGTCCGGGCACCAGAACGGGATGCCGAGCTTCTGACAAACGTCGCGGCTCGCGCCCTGGTGGTCGGGATGGGCGTGGGTGAGGGCGTGTGCCTTGACCTCGTGGCCGTCGAGCTGTCGCAGGATTCGCCGGGTCGACTGGCGGCACCCGGCATCGATCAGGACGTCTCCAGCTAGGTAGGCATTCACCGCCCAGGGCAGGCCCGGCAGGCACTTGATGTGCCAGACGTCGTCGGCGAGCTCCCTCATCAGTGCGCCACCCCGGTGCCGCCGCGCGGGTCGCCGCTGTGCTTGGCGAGCTCCTCCAGGCGGGCGATCTGGATCTCGCCCTCGCGCCTCACAGGATCGTCCTCGGGGAGTCCCTCTATCAAGCGCTGGATCCGGTTGCGGACCTGGAGGGCGAAGTGCGGCGTCGAGGGGCCGGCGAGCGCCCGGATGTCCTCGACGGTCACCGGTCTCGTCAGCCGGTCGGGTCGCTCGGCCTCGCTCACTTCTTGCCCTTCGGGGTAGTGGGTGTCGGTTCGCTCTCGACACCGCCGGGCTGGGCGACTCCGCCGCTGACGTCGCCCTGCGCGGCGGCCTCGCCGATCGGCGCCAGCTCCGCCAGCTGGTCGATCTCCGCCTGAACCTCTCCGCCGATCGCGGTCGCGTCACCCATCAGCCAGATGTGGTTGTACACGGCGCGAGTCGGATCCGTCGCGTAGCCTGGCTTGACGTCGAGCAAGAAGCTCCTCAGTTCGGGCGGCAGGGTGTCCGCGGTGTCGGTGATGATCAGCGGGCCCCACTGGCCGCTCGATGCAAGGGAGGCGGCCGCCGCGGCGTCGAGCGGACGATCGGAGTTGGCGAGCTCCATCCCGTGGCCGGGGTCGTTGATGTTCCAGCCGAACAAGCCGTCGGTGTAGCGGGCGAAGAAGAGGGCGTTCTGCACCACACCGGTGGCCCCGACGCGCTGCACGCTCGCCGAGACCCTGGCGATCTGCGAGAGCGCCCCCTTCGAGATCAGCGACTCGGGTCCGAGCACGTAGACGGCGGCGGCCGCGTGACGGCGCAGCGCCGCCAGCGTGGCTTGCGGGACCTGGTTGCGGCCGCTGAACAGGACCGGGTCGCCCGACCGGGCGGCCCAGGCCGCGGCGGGCATCCCGTAGCCGGGCTGATCGGAGCTGACCACCACGATGTGCTTGGGCTCCTCCTTCCGCAGCCGTTGGCGCAACTGATCGATCGAGTTGGCGATCTCCGCCGGCGATTCGCCGCGTAGCTCGTCGGACCGAAGATCCGACGGGACCGAGGCGCCGCCGGCGGAGTAGACCTGGGTCTCACCGGAGGCGCCTCCTCCTCGCGGGTTGAGCTGTGCCAGTGCCTGCGCGGTCGCGTCCGGCACCGAGCCGGACTGGCTGACCAGCACCGGGATCCGCGTCGGCGGTCCGGCGAGCACGGAGGCCGCTACCCCGGCCTGCCAGTCGTCGTCCGGGACGAGGAAAGCGGCCTGCAGCGGCGTGGCGCCCGGGGCGGGAGGATGGCTCGCCAGCGCGGCAGCGGCCGCGTCGGCGGCTGGATCCGGGCCGCTGATCCTGGTCGTGTTGCGGGTCGCGACCAGCGGAAAGCCGAGGGTGCCTACCGGCGCCTGCTGAGCGTCGTCGGTCGCCACCGCGATCGTCACCACGCGGGTCTCGCCCTCGCCGCCTCCGCCGAACGGATCGGTGGCCAGGAGCAACACCACCACCGCGACGACCAGCGCCGCCCCGGCTCCGATCATCCATCTGGCCCCAAGCCTGCGCGAAAGGTTGAAGCGAAGCCGGTCGATGCCGTTCTGGATCTGGCGGGGGAGGCGCACGGCGGGGAACGCTACCCCTAACGATCCGGCAGGCGTGGGATGTGGCAGGTTCCACTTCCGGGTCCAGTAAACTGGCTGACTGACCAGTCAGTCAAGCGGGTTGCTCCTCGCTTCGCTGCGGAGCACCCTCGCGTCTCGAAAGGCAGGCCGAGAAATGGACTTCGCCCTCTCCGAGGAGCAGCGCGAGCACCGGGAACACGTCCGCAAGTTCGCCCGTGAGGTGATCCGCCCGGTCGCGCGCCGGCATGACCAGGAGGAGAGCACTCCGTGGGAGGTGATCAAGGAGGCGCGCAAGTGGGGCCTGCAGGGGCTCGAGCACATGCAGCGGATGGGCGCCGACCCCGACGGCCAGTTCGGCGTGACCACCGCCGAGGAGCTCCACTGGGGCTGCGCCGGGATCGCGCTCGCGATCCAGGGCTCGGGCCTGGCGGCGGCTGGCATCGCGGCATCCGGTACCCCCAAGCAGATCGCCGAGTGGGTGCCGCAGTGCTTCGGGACCGACGAGGAGATCGCGCTCGGCGCCTACGCGGTCACCGAGCCGCAGGCGGGCTCGGACGTGAAGAGCCTGCGCACGACCGCGAAGCTCGACGGGGACGAGTGGGTCCTCGACGGCACCAAGGTCTTCATCACCAATGGCGGGATCGCGGACGTCCATGTCGTTGTCGCCACCGTCGACCCGGAGCTCGGCCATCGCGGGCAGGCCTCGTTCGTGGTCGGTCCCGGGACCCCGGGCCTGCGCCAGGGCAAGAAGGAGTCGAAGATCGGGATTCGCGCTTCACACACAGCCGAGGTGATCCTCGAGGACTGCCGGATCCCGGTCGAGAACCTGCTCGGCGGTATGGACAAGCTGAACCGCAAGCTCGAGCGCGCCCGCTCCGGCCAGAAGGCCGGCTCCTCGAACGCCCTCGCGACCTTTGAGATGACCAGGCCGATCGTCGGCGCCTCGGCCCTCGGGATCGCTCAGGCCGCCTACGAGTGGACTCTCGGGTACCTCTCCGATCAGACGATCGACGGCGGCAAGCCGGCGCTCGAGGAGCAGCGCATCCAACAGGTGCTCGCCGATGTCGCGACCGAGATCGACGCCTCCAGGCTGCTCGTGCAGCGCGCCGCCTGGATGGGCCGCAACGGGATCCCGATGACCGGCGGCCAGGGCTCGATGTCGAAGCTCAAGGCCGGCGACGTGACGATGTGGGCGACCACCACGCTGATGGACCTGGTCGGCCCGTACGCGCAGACGACCGACTGCCCGCTGGAGAAGTGGTTCCGCGACGCGAAGATCTACCAGCTGTTCGAGGGCACGGCCCAGGTCCAGCGACTGGTGATCTCGCGGATGCAGGCGCGCACTTATCAGGAGCGCTTCGCCGAGGCGGCGGAGATCGCCAAGCAGGCGATGAACGGCTCAGCCTCCAACGGCTCCGGCGATGGAGCGAAGCAGGCAGCCACAGCGGCCTCGGTCTAGATGTAGCTGCAACCGCCGTTTCAGTCCGCGCCTAGGCAGCCGTTCAACCTTGAAGGTGGGATGACTCGATCGAAGCTGCTGATGCTGGCGCTCTGCGGCGCCCTGGCTACCTGCGCCTGCGCGCTGGTGGTGGGCAGCGCCGCCGGGCAAAGCCTCCAGGAGAAGCTCAACGCCACCCAGGAGAAGCTCTCGCACGTGAAGGCGCACGCCGGCGTGCTCACGACGCGGATCAGCCACGAGTCCGCTCAGATCGACCGGCTGACGGCCGAGGTCGCCGACCTGCGGAACAAGGAAGCGGAGGTGGCGGCTCAGCTGGCGCAGAAGCAGGCCGAGCTCGAACAGGCCCAGGCCCGGCTCGACTACCTCAAGAAGCGGCTTCGAGAGGCCATCCAGATCCTGGAGCAGCGCCTCGTCGCGATCTATGAGTCGAACGAACCCGACCTGATCACGGTTCTGCTCCAGGCCGATGGCTTCGATGACCTGCTCGCCCGCAGCCAGTACGTGCGGACGCTGCAGAACCACGACAACGACATCGTCGCCAGGGTTCGCGGCCTCCGCAACGAGATGCAGGTCACCGTCAACACCGTCCGCTCGGCGCGCGACCAGATCGCGGCCCGCAAACAGGAGCTGGAGGCAACCCGGCTGAAGCTCCGGAGGCGGACCGACGAGCTCGCCGCCGCTCGCCGCAAGCAGCACGCGACCCTGACGCGGATCCGTGAGCATGAGGAGCATCTCGAGGGCGATCTCTCCGAGATCTCCGAGAAGATCGCCGAGCAGCTGGCGCAGCAAACCGGCGCCCTGCCGGCCGGACCGATCAGGAGCGGGAGCGGCCAATTCATCTGGCCGGTGAACGGATCCGTCGTCTCGGGCTTCGGGATGCGCTGGGGGCGCATGCACGAGGGAATCGACATCGCGGCGCCGACCGGGACACAGATCCGCGCGGCGGCCTCCGGAAGCGTTGCCCTCGCCGGACCTTCCGGCGGGTACGGCAACTACAGCTGTATCGCGCACGGCGGTGGGCTCTCCACCTGTTACGCCCACCAGTCGCAGATCCTGGTCAGCGGGGGGTCGGTCGCCCAGGGACAGACCATCGGGCTCGTCGGCTGTACCGGTCACTGCTATGGCCCGCACCTCCACTTCGAGGTCCGGGTCAACGGTCAGGCCGTCGATCCGCTCGGCTACCTCTAAAAGTCCGCGCTCGGCGTTAGTGAGTAACCCACTCGCCGGTTAATAAGTACGCCGCAACGTGCGGCTTAGAACAGGTGTTTACCTCGGTATTGGGGTTTTTATAGTCCGGCCGATGCGCGACGATCCTGGGACTGTGAGTGTGCGCGATTGGCGTGCGGCGCGAGACGGGGAGGCTCACGCGGCAAGCCGGACATCAGAGAGCTTCATCGTCGGCATCGGCGCCTCCGGCGGCCTGCTCGCCGGCGCGGCGATCGTCTTCGTAACCCTGATCGGGATCGTCTCCTTCAACGTCTGGCCGTCGGCTGCGGGTATCTCGTCCAGCGGCCGCAACGTCGAGCTGAGCGCGGCGGCACCCTCCGGCGGAGGTGGCGGTGGCGCGGCCTCTCCCGTGAGCGCGGCCACCGGTCAGCTCGCCGCGGCGACGGTCTCCCTCGACGTCGATGGCGGCGGCAATGGTGGCGGCGGCAACGGCGGCGGCGCCAAGCAGGGCGGCGGCTCGGCCGATGGCCAACTCGGCGCCACCTCACCGCCCCCCTCGAGCAACCTCCCGGCTGCTCCCCCGAGCTCCGGCGGCGGCTCGGACGGGGGAGGACCCCAACCCGGAACGGGTGAGCCGATCGGTGGCGGGGAAAACGACACGCCGAAGGCCCCGAGCGGCCGCGACGACGACCGCTCGCACAAGCCCCTCCTGCCGGGTCTGCCGGTTGGGAATGGCAGCCACGGCAACGGGAATGGCAGTCAGGGCAACGGAAACGGCAGCCATGGCAACGGGAGCCACGGCCACGGGGACCACAACCACGGCCACGGCGACCACACCGCCGGCAACGGCAATGGCCACGTGAACGGGCACCACAAGAGCCCGGGCCAGTCAAGCGGCACTCCCATCCCACCACCCTCGAGCGGTTCCGGCGACGACTCCGATGATTCAGACGGCGACTGTCGCGGACGGGGCGGCTCGCGCGGCCGCGATCGGGGCGACGACGGGTCCTCGTCGTCCTCCTCATCGAGCCGGACCTCGAGCTCTTCGCCGGGTCGCGGCCAAGGCCGCTCCAAGCACTAAGCACCTAGCGGCTCGACTCCCGGGCGGCTAGCTCGCGTTCCAGCCAGCGCAACGCGATGCCCTGCAGCTCGGGGTCGTGTTGCAGCGTCTGGTGCGCGCCGCCGGGGGCGATGATGAGCTTGCGCGGCTCCCCGGCACGTTCGTAGAGCATCTCGGAGTGATCGCTCGGGATCTGTGTGTCGCCCTCGGCGTGCATCAGGATCAGCGGGCGGGGGGCGATCCGCTCGACGGCCTGGCCTAATTCCCGCGTCAGCAGCCAGGCTTCGAGCGCGACCGGATCGCCGACACGCATCTCGAGCTTCCCCCGCCGAAGGCCGCTCGCGAGATGGCCCGCGCCCGCCGGGCAGATCGCGATCACCCCGGCGATCTGCGGGGACGCGGCGGCCGCGTGGATGGCGAGGAAGCCGCCCAGGCTCGATCCCCTGACCGCGATCCGCTCGCCGTCGACGCCCTCCTGCGATCCGAGCAGGCGCGCCATCGCGATCACGTCGTCCACCGCGGCGCCGGACATCGGTGGCTCGGAGTTCCCGTGGCCCGGCAGATCGAAGGCGAGCGCGGCCCAGCCGGTGGCCGTGGCGAGGCGCGCGAAGTCGGCGTGGTTCTCCTTGCGGGAGCCCGCCCCGTGGACGATCACCACCCCTGGCCAGGGGGGCGTGTCATCCGGCAGCCAGAGCGCGTAGGAGAGCTTGTGGTAGCGCTCCTCCCGGTCGGGGCGCCTTGGCTCGGAGCGCTCCATTGCGGGGATTCTCGCCGTTCCCGTCAGAATTGCCTCTCCATGAGCTCAACTGCGGACAACCCGGGCTCCGTGGCGACGGCCGATCCGATCGCCGCCTCGCCGGTCTACCCGGCCGGCTCCCGCGTGAACGAGCGAGGGCACCTCGAGGTCGCGGGCTGCGACCTGGTCGAGCTGGCCGAGCGGTTCGGGACACCGGCCTACATCTACGCCGAGGACGACATACGCGGCCGGGCCCGCGAGTACGTGCGCGCCTTCGAGCGTCGCACCGACGCCTTCGAGGTGATCTACGCGAGCAAGGCGTTCCCAGCCACCGCCGCCTACCAGGTGATGCGCGACGAGGGCCTCTCGGTCGATGTCGCCTCAGGCGGAGAGCTGCACTTGGCGCTCGCCGCCGGCTTCGACCCCGCCCGCATCCACCTGCACGGGAACAACAAGACCGAGGCCGAGCTCCGTTACGCGTTCGATTCGGAGGTCGGCCACCTGATCCTCGACTCCTTTGACGAGATCGGGCTCGCCGACCGGCTCCTCGAGCGGCCGCAGAGGGTGCTGATCCGGGTCACGCCCGGGATCAAGCCCTCCACCCACGACTACGTCCAGACCGGGCAGCTCGATTCGAAGTTCGGCTTCGGGTTGGCCGACCGGCTGGCCGAGCAGGCGGTGGAGCGCGTGCGCGAGTCCGAGCACCTGGAGCTGGTCGGGCTGCACGCGCACATCGGCTCGCAGATCTTCGAGCTCGAGCCCTACGTGAAGGCGATCGAGGTGATCGCCGAGTTCTGCGACTCCGTCGACCTCGAGCCGGAGCTGCTCAACGTCGGCGGCGGCCTCGGCATCGCCTACCTCGACGCCGACGAGCCACCGTCGATCGAGGACTACGTCGACGTCAAGGTCGAGGGCGTCCGGCGGGTCTTCGATCCCGCGCCGACGATCCTGGTCGAGCCCGGCCGATCCCTGGTCGGCAACGCGGGCATCACCGCGTACCGCGTCGGGACCGTGAAGGAGATCCCCGGCGTTCGCACCTACGTCGCGGTCGACGGCGGCATGTCCGACAACCTGCGCCCGATGCTCTACGGGGCCCGTTACGAAGCCGTGATCGCGGATCGCGCCGGCGCGGCCCCGGACACCCTGGCGACGATTGCCGGCATGCACTGCGAATCCGGAGACGTCTTGGTCCGCGATACCGAACTCGCAGCGCCTCGCGTCGGCGACGTGCTGGTCACGCCGGCGACGGGCGCCTACGGCTACGCGATGGCCAACAATTACAACGGCGTTCCGCGACCGCCGGTGATCCTCTGTCGCGACGGGAAGGCGAGGATCGTCGTCCGCCGCGAAACCTGGGACGACCTGCTCAGCAGGGACGAGTGATGGCGGAGGTCGTGAAGGTCGGGATCCTCGGGAGGGGGACGGTTGGGAGCGCGTTCCGGGAGCTGCTCGAGGAGCGCGCTCAGATGGTCGAGGAGGTCTCCGGGCGGCACCCCGAGGTCGCCGGCGTGCTCAGCTCGAAGGAGGGGGACTTCGACGAGGTCCTGGACTCCAGCGAGATCCTCGTCGAGCTGATCGGCGGCATCGATCCAGCGCTCGACTACGTCACCCGGGCGCTGCGGAAGGGGCGGCACGTCGTCACCGCCAACAAGCAGCTGATCGCCCAGCACGGCGAGGAGCTGGTGGCCGCCGCCCGGGAGGGTGGCGCCCAGCTCCGCTTCGAGGCCGCGGTCGCGGGAGCCATCCCGGTGATCCGCGTGGTCCAGGAGAGCCTCGGTGCGATCCCGATCGAAAAGGTGTTCGGAATCGTCAACGGCACGACCAACTACATCCTCACCGAGATGGCCAGGAGCGGCCTCTCCTACGACGAGGCGCTGAAGCAGGCGCAGGACCTGGGCTACGCGGAGGCCGATCCGACCGAGGATGTCGGCGGCGCGGACGCCGCGGCCAAGATGGCGATCCTCGCCCGCCTCGCGTTCGGCGCTCCGGTGAGGCTCGAGGACGTCCCGTATGAGGGCATCGAGCAAATCAAGCCTGACGACCTGGCTTACGCCAAGGAGCTGGGGCTCTCGCTCAAGCTGCTCGGGGTGGCGGAGCGGGTCGGCGAAGGCGCGATCAGCGTTCGCGTCTTCCCCTGCTTCCTCTACCCGGGCCATCCGCTCTCGCCGATCGAGGGCCCATTCAACGCGGTGATGGTCGAGTCCCCGGCGATCACGGAGATCACGATGTCGGGGCCCGGTGCCGGGGGACCCGAGACGGCCTCTGCCGTCCTGGGTGACGTCGTCTCCGTGATCGCAGGCGGCTCGCCGCTCTTCGAGGAGAACTCCGAGCTCGAGATCGCCAGGGACGTCGAGATGGCCTTCTACCTCCACCTCGAGGTGGAGGACCGACCTGGGGTGCTGGCCCAGGTGGCGGAGGTGCTGGGCGACAACGAGGTCTCGGTGCGCAGCGTGGTGCAGCGCGGCCGGGGTGACGACGCGACCCTGATCATGGTCATGCACCCGGTCTCGGAGGGTCGCTTCGGGGCTGCGCTCGAGACGATCGCCAAGCTCGACTTCCTGCGCTCGCCGCCGCGTTCGATTCGGGTGATCGAGGAGGAGTTCGGCTGAGGCCAGGCCCATGCCGACCCCGCTGATAGAGCGCTACCGCGACCACCTTCCGCTCGAGGAGGGGGACCCGGTGGTGACGCTCAACGAGGGCTCGACCCCGCTGATCCACTCCCCGCGCCTCTCCGAGCGGGTGGGCGCGGAGGTCCACCTCAAGTTCGAGGGCGCGAATCCGACCGGCAGCTTCAAGGACCGCGGGATGACGGTCGCGGTCTCCCGCGCCAAGGGTGCCGGCGCCGAGGCGATCATCTGCGCCTCGACCGGCAACACCGCAGCGAGCTGCGCGGCCTACGCGGCGCGCGCCGGCGTGCGCGGGGCGGTGATCGTCCCGGAGGGGAAGATCGCGATCGGCAAGCTCGCCCAGGCGCTGATGCACGGCGCGCGGGTCATCGCCCTGGAGGGCAATTTCGACCAGGCGCTCGAGATCGTCCGGGAGATCGCCCAAAAGCACCCGGTCGAGCTGGTCAACTCGGTCAACCCGTACCGGATCGAGGGGCAGAAGACCGCCGCCTTCGAGACCTGCGACGAGCTCGGCGAGGCGCCCGCCGCGCTCGCCATCCCGGTGGGCAACGCCGGCAACGTCACCTCCTGGTGGGCGGGGTTCCAGGAGTACGGGGCCTCGCCGATCCTCTACGGCTTCCAGGCCGCGGGCGCCGCTCCGCTGGTCGAGGGTCACCCGATCGAGAACCCCGAGACGGTCGCCTCGGCGATCCGGATCGGCAACCCTGCGCGCTGGGAGGAGGCGATGAACGCGTTCACCGCGTCACGGGGGCGGGTCGCGGCCGTCACCGATGAGCAGATCCTCGAGGCCTATCACTGGGTGGCCTCCAGCGAGGGCGTCTTCTGCGAGCCCGCCTCGGCGGCCTCGGTCGCGGGGCTGCTGGCCCACGGACTTCCGGTGGCCGACGGTATGGCAAAGCCCGAGAGCGTGGTCTGTGTCCTCACCGGCCACGGACTCAAGGACCCCGACAGCGCGATCGGCAAGGCCCCGGCCGTCAGAGGTTGTGAGGCCGAGCTCTCCGCGGTGGAGACAGCGGTCTTCGACTAGGCAGCCCGGTAAAGTCCGCGTCAGCAACAGGGGCCAAGGAAGGAGAGGGAGAAGTGGGTCTGTTCAAGTCGATGAAGGACCTGTCCAGCCTGACCAAGCAGGGCAAGGAGCTACAGCGTCAGCAGCAGGAGCAAGCGGGATACAAGCCGGGCTTCGGGGGTCAGATGCAGCAGATGGGGGACATGCTCTCCCAGGCGAACGAGCAGCTAGCCGACCTCACCGACTCCTCCGGGGAGCGGGCGCAGATCCTCGCCGACGGGATTCCCGGCCAGGGCGTGATCGTGGCCCACGGCACCCCGGAGCGCGACGCGCAGTGGTTCAACATGGACATCGACCTCGAGGTCCACGTCAGCGGCCGCCAGCCCTACCGGGTGAACAACATGTACATGGTGCCGGCGGGGGCGACGATCGGACAGGGGGTCACCCTGCCGATCAAGGTCGACCCCAACGACCCCTCGAAGATCGCGATCGACTGGGACAGCGCCCAGCGTCCGCCCGAGCGGGGCGAGGTGCGGCCCGTGGGCGGGTCGGGTTTCACGCCCGCTCCTCCATCGCCCTCGGGAAGCGACGATCACATCGCGGAGCTCGAGCGGCTCGCCAAGCTGCGGGACTCCGGCGCCCTCACGGACGCGGAGTTCGAGCAGCAGAAGGCCAAGATCCTCGGTTCCTAGCGCAAGGTGGGCCGGATAGCCTCCGGCCCGTGACCGCGCGACGACGGCTGGTCAAGGTGCCGGCCACATCGGCCAACCTCGGGCCGGGATACGACGTGCTGGCGGCGGCGCTCGCCATGCACCTGGAGCTCGAGGTGGAGGAGGTGGGGTCGTTCTCCGTCGAGGCGGACGGCTTGCCCGTGCCGCTCGACCGCACAAACCTCTGCGTGCGCGCCTTCGAGGCGCTGCGCCCCGCCGACGGGATCGCCTTCCGGATCAAGAGCGAGATCCCACTCGCGGCAGGACTCGGCTCGAGCTCGGCGGCGATCGTCGCCGGCCTCCTCGCCGCCGACCACCTCTACGAGCTCGCCCAGGAGCCGCACGACGTGCTGATCAAGGCCGCCGAGCTCGAGGGACACCCGGACAACGTCGCGGCGGCGCTGTACGGCGGCTTCGTCGTCTGCGCCAAGGACGGCGGCGGAGTGACAGCGACCCGGCTCGATCCCCCGCAGGGGGTGGAGGGAGTGATCGTGGTCCCGGGCGAGCAGGTGCCCACCGACGAGGCGCGCAAGGCGGTCCCCGATCAGGTGCCCCTTGCCGACGCCATCGCCAATATCTCGGCGGCCTCCGAGCTGGTGCTGGGAATCCAGCGCTCGGATCTCACCCTGATCGGCCGCGGGCTCGCCGATCGCCTGCACCAGCCGCATCGGGCGCATCTCTATCCGCGCTCGATGGAGATCGTCCAGGAGGCGCCGCGGATGGGCGCGATCGGGGCGACGATCTCGGGCGCCGGGCCGATCGTGTTGGTCTGGACCTTCTGGCAGAGCACCGGCGAGGTGATGAAGAAGCTCACGGAGAGGGTGGGGGACTGGGCCGAAGTGCGCCGGGTACCGTTCTCGCCGATGGGTGCCGACGTGCCGGAGCTATGAGCTCTCAGACCAACAGCTCGCTCTCGCTCTGGTCCGAGGACTCGTTCTTGTCAATCGCCTCGAAGGGCTCGGCTCTTTCGATCGGATCCGTCGGCTCATTCGCGTCAATCGGGTCAATCGGCTCGGCGGGGTCGGCATTCTCCGTCGCCTCCGCGGCCTCGGCCGGCTCCGTGATGTCTTTCGTCTCGGCCGGATCGATCATGTCCGCGCGGGCGAGGGATTCGATCATGGGTGACCGCGACCGATTCGATGCGGGCCTGATCTCGGCCGGAATCCTCGCTGCGTGCGCCGCGGCGATCGCGGGCTGGGCGATCTATCGACGCTGAGTCGGTCGGACGGGACGGCCCCGCGGGCTGGGAGTCATTGCCGGGCCGCCCGACCGAATTCCTGGCCCTGATCTAGCTGGTGGTGGTCGTGGTCGTCGTGTTGAAGCCGCACTTCTTGCCCTTGTCATTCGGAGCGGGCTTCTTCGGCTTCTTCTTCGCCTTCTTCTCCGGGCACGGCTTCTGAGAATTCGGAACGCCGCCCTGGTCGGCGGAGCTCACGACCGGGAATGCTGCGGCAATGCCGAGACAGGTCGCGAACGCCGCCAGCTTTCCGGTTCTCAGCTTCACGTCGTAATCACCTCCACGGCCGTTATGAGTCTGCACAGCCAAGAGTGCCGGAGGTGGCGTAAGGGTTACGGGTTAATCGGTAATCACTCGAGCAATCCGACCTGGCGGAGGATCGAGACCGAGTCCGAGTAGACGTCCTTGCGCTTGATCTGCCCGTCCTCGAAGGGAATCACGTCGACGCCACGCCACTCGATCCTCTTGCCGGTGGGCTCGGCGACGACATCGCCGCGGCGCATGGTGTTCGAGTGCGTGGCGGTGGCAGTCCACTCCTGAGTGACGACGCCGTCGCGCACGTAGAGGCGGCGGGTCTCGAAGTGGATGTCAGGCCAGCTCTCGAAGATCGCGCCGATGTGCTCCCGAGCGTTCTCTCCCTGAGCGGACTCGCCCGCCGTGTGGTTCTCGAAGACCATGTCGGGCGCGTGCATCGACATGATGGCGTCGAGGTCGTGGTCGTTCCACGCCTGGTTGTAACGACCGATCGCCTCTTCGAGACTCTGCGCCGAGTCGTCTCCCACGGGCCGACAGGATATGTTCGAGGCACCCGGCGAGACAAGGGGAACGCGAGGAGGAGGAAAGATGGCCGAGGGCTACACGATCAAGAAGGTCGACGAGTTCGAGGAGATGGAGGGGAGCGGCGAAGCGACCTGGCGCCTCGCCCGGAAGTCGCTCGGGGCAGAGTCCTTCGGATTCAACGTCGTGGACATCGGGCCCGGCGGGCAGATTCCCGAGCACGACCACAGCGGCGACAACCAGGAGGAGGTCTTCATCATCCTGGACGGCCAGGCCACGATCGTCGCCGACGATGAGGAGCACGAGGCCCCTGCCGGCACCTTCTGCCGCTACGCGCCCGAGGTGACGCGCACCATCCGCAACAACTCCGATGGCACCGTGCGGGCGCTCCTCATCGGGGTCCCGGTCGACAGCGGCTATCAGGGGATGCCCTGGGGGTAATTTGTCAGCCCGCTCACTAGCTGCGCGTCGCACTTACCTCCGCGCATATAGAGGCATAGGGTCGGGCGTGTCGGCAAGGGGGGTCGAGGAGAGGAATCCGATGATTGCTCGTATCCGCCCGCTGCTCACTGTCGCGCTGCTCAGTGCTGTCGCCGTTCTGGTGGCGGTGGCGGCGCCCGCCGCCTTCGCGGCACTCCCCCTTGGATACGACGTGCAAAAGATCGACAGCCCGAACATCACGGCGGGCGGCGACTTCGGCATTGCGATGGTCAGCCCTGGCGACCTGGACGGCGACGACGAGCAGGACCTCGTGATCGGCACCGACGAACACGGTGGAAGCGTCGGCACGATCTTCGAGCTCAGTGGGGCGGACGGGTCGACGATCCGAACCATCAGCGCCCCTGATGCCGGCGGCGACACCGGCACGCTGCCGAGCTTCGGCAGCTACGTCGGCGGGCTTGCTGACATCGGCAGCTGTGCAGGTGGCACGGCCGGGCAGACCTGCGGGCTGGCGGCGGTTGGAGCGCCCGATGGGGTTCCCGAGATCCTCGTGACGGCGCTCGGCCAGGACGTCACCTTCCCAGACCCGGCGAACTCCAACAATCCCGCGACACTGCAGGATGCGGGGCGGGCCTATGTCATCGACGGCGCGACCGGGGCGATCCTGAAGCGGATCGACATGCCGCCGGCCGACCTGAGCCTGCAGCTGCACGCGACTGGCGGCACAAAGAAGCCCGCGCTGGGCCGGACCATCCTCAATCCGACGAGCCAGTTCGGGGTGGCAAACGCGACGCCTCCCGCTGCGGTGCTGAGCGGCGATGTGACTGGCGGCGGTAGCGGGGACTTCATCGTCGACGCCTCCGACTTCTTCGAGACGGGGGCCACGGCGAACCCCGAATCAGAGTGCGGGCTGGCGAACGGCGGAGCAGATCCCGCCACTCAGTGCCTGCAGGCCGGGCGCGGCTACCTGTACCGAGGCGAGGACATCGCGGGGACCGACCCGAGCGTTGTACTCAACACACCGCTGTACACGGTGAAGAACCCGGCGGCCCAGCCGGACGATCCGGATACACCTGTCAACTTCAACCGCGAGAATCTCGGCTACTCGATCGCACCGGTCGGCGACCTGGGTAAGTGCAACACCAACCCCGGCCCGGGAATGGAGTGCACGAACGCGAACAGCACTGGCACGCCCGACGGCGTTCCGGACATCGCGCTCTCCTCTCACCGCACCGACGACTTCGGGATGTTCGACGTCGGCGTCTTCATGCTGCTCGATGGCGCCAACGGCTCCGTGCTCTACACGTATCACCACCCCGAGCCCCAGCCGGCGTCGCTGTTTGCCTTCTCGAACTACAACCAGCCGGCGTTCGGCGATCTCGGGCAGTCCACTGCGCCCGACATCTACCAGGCCGCGATGCGCCAGAACAACCCATTCACCGGCGGCGGCAAGGGCTACGTGATGAACGGCGCCTTCAAGCAGGGCGGCAGCCCCAACTCGATCAGCTTCTCGACGATGGTCGATCCCACACCCCATCCGAGCGAGGACTTCGGGACGTCCTCTGCCGGGATCGGCGACGTGTTCGGCGATAGCCGCAATGAGCTGTTGATCGGGGCGTACGGGCCTCACAACCCGGGGACGGCGACGGACACGATCAACGACGTTCACATCTTCGACCCCATCCACGAGGTCTCGCTTCTCGATCTTCCTGCACCGGACCAGCAGCCGGGGCTCGGCTTCGGCACTTCGCTGGCTCCGCTGGGCGATCTGAACAACGACGGCTTCTTGGACTTCGCCGTAGGCGCTGGCCTGTTCAACGGCGTCGCGTCCGGCGGAGGGTGCCCGGCACCCCCGGCCGAGTGCAGCGACACCGGCCGTGTCTACATCTTCCGCAGCAACAACACGGCGGCGCCTCCGCCAGCTGACCAGACTCCAGCGGTGGTCCAGGCGGGGCGTTCGATCACGCTCGACGCAAGCAAGAACAAGGTGAAGCGGGGCAAGAAGGTCGGGCTGCGCGGCACGCTCACCTCACCTGTGAACGCCCCATGCGCCGCGGGCCAGAGCGTGACGCTCAAGCGGGCGAACCCCGGTAGCACCGGCTTTGCGACATTTGCCAGCGCGACCACCGATGGAGGCGGGGCGTTCAGCCTGAAGGTGAAGGCAAAGAAGACATTCGTCTACAGGGCGCACGTCGACCCGACCGCGACCTGTGGCGGCTCGGACTCCAACGCAGAGAAGGTCAAGGTTCGGAAGAAGTGACAGACCAGGCGCTTCGGTATGGTCCGACCGGCTTAAGAAGGAGCGTGATGCGGGCAAGGCATGTATGCGGCGTTCTGGTTATTGCCGCTTCGCTGTTCGTCGCGGTCTCGATTGCCAGCGCCTGTGAGAGCGTCGGGGGGTCGGTCAGCGGCGTCGGCGGGTCAGCAAGTCCCGCGAGGGCAGGCCCCAACGATCCGATCACATACAGCATCTCTGGCCTCGACTCCGGGGCCCGTTACAGGGTCACTCTGCCGAGTCAGCAGGTGGATAGTGGCATTAATACCGTCGAGCACGGCACGGCTGATGGAACCTTCGCGATGCCTGATTACGGTGACTCACCGCGAACTGTGTTCGTGACGCTCTATGCGACTCACAGCGACGACAACTTCGAATGGAACGAGTCGTTCCCAGTCCAGTACGTCCCTCCTGTGGCTGCGCCGAACGAGACCAAGGCACCCTCGTCGCCCGCCCCTGCTCAGCCCCAACGCACGGTCAAGGCCCATAAGGCGAAGCAGCAGCAGCCTGTGGCCGTCGCGGATCAGGGCGCGAAGGGGCAGCGGCACGATTCGTCTTCGACGGGGTCGGCCACCGGATCGGCCCCAGCGGATCCGGTGAGCAAGGAGGTCGGACCGAGCGAACCGAGCTCGGGATCGGGAAAGGGAAAGCGGTCGGCACAGGAGACGTCGACCGTTCCTGACCGTGTATTGGGCGCAATCGGTGGCACCACATCCGTGGGCCCGGCCAAGGTGCCGACCATGGGATTGCTGCTCATGGCCGTGATCTTCGTCGCCGCCAGCGCCGTGGCCGCGTTCCTCATTTACCTGTTCCGGAGCGGACCGGACCTGGAGGCCGTTACCAAGTCGCCGGAACCCCCAGGGCCAGACCCGGTTGAGGCCGAGCTGCAGGGGATCATCGCGGACGAGATGGCGCGGAAGCTGCTCAGCGACCTGGATCTGACGGAGAAGCCGCTGGTCCACTCGGACTAGCGTCAAGCCCCTCGCAGCAGCACGCATAGAAGCCGTAGAGGAAGCAGCGTTTCGCCTCGCCGGCGGAGAGCTCGCGGGTTGCGTCGGGTTTTCCGTTCGAGCCGCCGTGAACGACTTCATTCGCGGCGGCCAGGGCGAGGAAGTGACGGACGTGGCCCCCGGGGCCCGGTACGCGCCAGCTCCCCTGACCGGGGTCGGGCTTCTCGTCCGGCTCTTCCGCGGCGAGCTCACGCGAAACCGTGGCGATGGCCCTCCGCCCCGATTCGGGTCGTCCCTCCAGGAGCTCGGCGAGCCACGGCATCGGCCTGCGCGCCGGCTCGAACATCTCGGTCTCGGCCATGCGGCCGGCGTAACCGAGACGGGCGAGAGCGACCGGTTCCGGGGCCTCCGCGAGGAGATCTTCCGCCCGACGTGGCAGCGACTCCCCCAACTGAAGCGCCCGGCCGAGGACCCTCGAGACGAGCTGTTCCAGGACCAGCTCGGTCTTCACCCGCATCACCCCCGGACCCCCTTGCGAGCTCACTCGGGCGCCTTGTGGGAGACGACGTGGTTGATCCGCCGGCAGCCGGGACATATCCCCGCGAACGATTCCCCGGAGAGCATCTCCTCGACCCGCTCCGGCAGTGGCGGCGGCTCTTTGCCTTCGGCTCGAGCCTGCTCGGCGAGAGCCTCGTAGCGCGGCTCGTGCTCGTGCTGCTCGTATGCGATCGGAGTGCCGCACCAAGGGCAGAACTGCGGAGCCTCGACCATCGCTCAGCAGATCCTCGGCAGCGGGTCGCCGGCGAGCATGTCGACGACGCGGGAGCCGCCGAAGGAGGTCTCGAGCAGGACCAGGCCTGGCGGATCGGGGCGGATCTCGGCGACCGTGACGGCGCCGGAGCCGAGGCGGTGGGAGCGGAGCGCGGCCACCGCGTCGTCCTCCGCCTCCGGGGCGACGATCGCCACCAGCTTGCCCTCATTGGCCACGTAGAGGGGGTCGATGCCGAGGATCTCGCAGGCGCCGTTCACCTCGGGGTGGATCGGCAGCGAGGCCTCGTCGATCGTGATCCCGAGCTGGGCGGAGAGGGCGAGCTCCGCGAGCACGGTGGCGAGCCCACCGCGGGTCGGGTCGCGCAGACAGCGCACCCCGTCCGTGGCGGCGAGCAGGTCCGCGACCAGCTCGCTGAGGGGGGCGGTGTCGGACTCCAGCTCGACCTCGAGGGCGAGGTCGCCGCGGGCGATCATGATCGCCATGCCGTGATCGCCGATCGGCCCGGAGACGATCACCCGGTCGCCGGCCTGGACCGCGTCCGGTCCGAGCGGCAGCTTGTGCTCGATCGCCCCGATCCCCGAGGTGTTGATATAGAGGCCGTCGGCCTTGCCGCGCTCCACCACCTTGGTGTCGCCGGTGGCGACCTGGACGTCGGCTGCCTCGGCCGCGCGCGCCATCGAACAGACGATCCGGTCGAGGTCGGCGACCGGCAGGCCCTCCTCGACGATGAAGCCGGCCGAGAGCGCGATCGGCCGCGCGCCGGCCATCGCCAGGTCGTTGACCGTTCCGTTCACCGCGAGCTCGCCGATGTCGCCGCCCGGGAAGAAGAGGGGGCGGACGACGAAGGAGTCGGTGGTGAAGGCGAGCCGCCCGGCGCCGTCCTTGATCACCGCGCTGTCCGTGAGCGGCTCCAGCAGCGGGTTGCGCAGCTCTCGCAGGAAGAGAGCCTCGATCAGGTCGTGGCTAGACTTTCCGCCGGCGCCGTGCGAGAGGGTGATCTGCTCGTCCAGGATCTTGCGTCGCGGCCGGCGACGGCGCTCCTCGATCGCGTCAAGGACCTCCTCCTCGGAGCGGCCGACTGGGGAGCCGTTCCCCTCCATCAGGCCGGGGCCGACTCGCGCCGCCGGCGACCGGCGTGGCGGCCGTAGTTGTAGTAGGCCGCGCAGGCGCCCTCCGAGGAGACCATGCAGGTGCCGATCGGATGGTCCGGGGTGCAGGCCGTGCCGAACACCTTGCACTCCCAGGGCTTGATCACGCCCTTCAGCACCTCGCCGCACTGGCAGGCCTTCGGGTCGGCAACCCGGACCCCGGGGATCTCGTAGCGGACTTCGGCATCCCAGTCGGCGAACTCCTCGCGGAGCTTCAGGGCGCTCTGCGAGATGAAGCCGAGCCCGCGCCACTCGAAGGTGGTGCGCAGCTTCATCGTTTCGGCGATCACCCGCAGCGCCAGCGGGTTGCCCTCGTCGCGGACCACCCGGCTGTATTGGTTCTCCACCTCCGAGCGGCTGTCCCGGAGCTGCTGCAGGATCATGTAGACGCCCTGCAGGACGTCGAGGGGCTCGAAGCCCGAGACCACGACCGGCTTTCCGTAGTCGCGCGCGATGAAGTGGTAGGGGCGCAGGCCGATCACGGTCGAGACGTGTCCGGGCCCTACGAACCCGTCGAGCCGGAGGTCGGGAGAGTCGAGGATCGCCCGGATCGCCGGGATGATCGTCACGTGGTTGCAGAAGAGCGAGAAGTTCCGGATTCCCTCGGCCTGGGCACGCTTCAGAGTCAGCGCGGTGGAGGGGGTGGTGGTCTCGAAGCCGATCGCGAAGAAGGCCACCTCCCGGTCGGGATTGTCCCGGGCGATCTTGAGCGCGTCGAGCGGCGAGTAGACCATCCGCACGTCGGCTCCACGGGCCTTTGCGTCGAGCAGCGAGCCGTGCGACGCCGGCACCCGCATCATGTCGCCGAAGGTGGTGAAGATCACCTCCGGGCGCTCGGCGATCGAGATCGCGTCGTCCTGTCGGCCCATCGGGATCACGCAGACCGGACAGCCCGGTCCGTGCACCAGCTCGATCTCGTCCGGGAGCAGGTCCTCGACGCCGTGCTTGTAGATCGAGTGAGTGTGCCCCCCACAGACCTCCATGAACTTGTAGTGGCGGCCGGGCTCGACCAGGCCGCCGATCTGCTCGGCCAAGCTCTTAGCCAGGTCGCCGGAGCGGTATTCGTCTACGAAGCGCATGCCGCCGTTGACCGTGGCGCCGGAAGTCACGAGCGCTCCCCGATCGCGTCGAGCAGCAGGTGGTAGATCGTCGCCTGCGCCTCCTGGATGCGCGGGATGTAGTCGCTTCCGACGACGAAGAGGTGGTCGAGCCAGCCGAGCTGGGCCATCCGCCCACCGTCGTAGCCGGCGATGCCGATCGTCAGGATGTGGCGGCGGCGCGCCTCCTCCAGGCCCGCGATCAGGTTGTCCGAGTTGCCGCTGGTCGAGATCGCGACCGCGACGTCGTGGGCGCGCCCCAGCGGGATCAGCTGCCGGGCGAACGCCTTGTCGAAGCCGACGTCGTTGCCGACTGCGGTCACCGTGGCCACGTCGTCGGTCAGGCAGACGGCCGGCCAGTCGTGCGCCAGGGCATCGCCGGCCAGATCCTGGGCATCGGTGGAGGAGCCCCCGTTGCCGAAGGCGATCAGGTGGCCGCCGTGCTCGAGCCGCTCGCGGATGTCCTCCGCGCAGCCCCGCACCGCGTCGGTGTCGATTGCGGCGCGAAGTTCGATCACGTCCTCGGCCTTGCGCCTGGTCGAGGCCTCGACGTCGGCGAGCACCGCATCGAGGTCGCTCTCCTCGCGCTCGAGGAAGGGATAGAGGAAGCTCGTGGGATCCGCGGAGCTTTCCGCAGCCGGCGATTCCACATCGCCGCTCACCTTCTCGAGGGCGACGCCCGCGTGGCAGAGGAGCTGGTCGCCGATCTCCACGCCCTCGACCAGGTCGATCGCCACGTCCTCGCGCGCGCCGTCTTTCTCGATCGTGGCGATCCCGTTGGTGAGCGCGACGACCCTGGCCTGGACCGCAACGTCGCCACAGGTGATGCAGGCGTCGTCGAGGAGGCCGGGATGCTCGAAGAAGACGTGGACGAGCTCCCAGAGCACGTGGTAGGAGGTCTCCTGCGCTTCCTGGATGACGGCCGGATCGTCGCTCTCGACGGCGAGCGCGTGCTCGGCGCCGTCGACAGCGATTCCCTCCCCGCTCATCGCGATAGTCAGCATCCCGCGACGTCGCGCCTCGGCCACGAAGGACGCGATCTCGGCATCGGGGCGGCCGTGCGAGATCGCCAGCGCGATGTCATCCGGCCGGGCAAGGCGGGCGAGCGTCGAGGCGCCGGTGGGGTCGTTGCTCGGCGCGATCGCGGGCAGCGCCCGCTTGCCGACAATCACCGGGTGCATGAACTCGACCGCCGCGTGAGCCGCGTCGGTGGCCGCCGCGCCGGTGCCGAACGGGATCAGGGTGCCGCCCCGGGCGAAAGACCGGCCCATCGCGTGGCAGGCGTGCGCCAGGTTGGCGGCCTCGCGCTCGAACAGCCCGCGGACCACCCGCTCGCGCTCGGCGATCCGCTCGCGGAGCGCGGCCGGGGCCCGCCTGGTCTCGCTCAGCGCCACCTGCCGCTCACTCGATTCCGCTCGCCCGGAGCTCAGTGAGCTCCTGCTCGTAGGGCTCGCCGAGCAGCTCCAGGAACTCGCGGGTCTGGCGAGCCTCCTCCTCATCGATCTTCGACATCGCGAAGCCGACGTGAATGAGGACCCAGTCGCCGATTCCGACCGCGTCCTCGCCCTCCGTGAGCAGGCCGATGTTGACGTTGCGCCTCACCCCCGAAACCTCGGCCTTGGCGATGTGGTTGGCGTCGTCGACGATCTCGACGATCTGACCTGGAATGCCTAAGCACATCTGGCTCTCCTCCTGGCCGCGATCGCGGCCTGTCCGTAGCTGATCCCGCCGTCGTTGGGCGGGACCCGGCTGTGGGTCAGCACCCGGAAGCCCAACTTAGCGAGTCGGGCGCGGGTCCCTTCGAGCAGTCGCAAGTTCTGGAAGCTTCCTCCGGAGAGGACGACCGTGCGGGGCTCGGCCGCAGCCGCGCAGGCCACTGCGGCCGCATCGGCGATCCCTTCGTGGAAGGCCGCCGCGATCTCGCTTCTGGGACGGCCGGCCGCGAGCTCGTCGTGCGCCGCCGCGACCAGGTCGGCTCCGTGGATGATGCCGTCCTCGAAGCGGCATGCATATGGGGCCGCATCGGTCTCCTCCGCGAGCTGTTCGAGCTCGATCGCCGCCTGACCCTCGTAGCTGACCCGGTCGCGGACCCCGAGCAGGGCGGCGACCGCGTCGAAGAGACGGCCCATACCCGAGGAGAGCGGCGCGTTCGCCCTGAGGCTCTCGCGCACCCGAGACCACTCTGGCCAGCGCTTGCCGGGTACCTGACGCCCGGCGCGCTCCAGGTAGGAGGCGGCGGTGCGCCAGGGCTCGCGGATCGCGGCCTCGCCGCCGGGGAGGGGCACCGGCTCGAGGTGGGCGACTCGCTCGAAGCCCTCCAGGTCGAAGCGCAAGAGCTCCCCGCCCCAGATCGTGCCGTCGGTGCCGTACCCGGTGCCGTCGAAGACCAGGGCGAGAGCCGGGCCGCTCTCCCCGTTCTCGGCCAGGCAGGCCGCGGCGTGGGCATGATGGTGTTGCACCCCGACCCGGTCCGCTTCCTGCTCCAGCGCCCAGCGCGTCGAGAGGTAGTCCGGGTGCAGGTCGTGGGCGATCAGCTGGGGCTGGACGCCGAGCATCTCGAGATAGAGATCGAGGTCCGCCCGGAAGGCGCGGTAGGCGGCCTCGGTGTCGAGGTCGCCGAGGTGTGGGGAGAGGAAGGCCTCGGAGCCCCGGGCCACACAGAAGGTGGCCTTCAGCTCGGCGCCGGTGGCGATCAGCGGCGTCTCCGCTGCCTGCGGCAGTGGCAGCGAGTCCGGCGCGAACCCCCGCGAGCGCCGAATCGGGAAGCCGGCCCTGACGACCGAGTCCTCGCATCGGCGGTGGATCGGCCGGTCGTTGGCGAGGAAGGCGTCCGCGATGTCGCCCAGGCGCTCCCGTGCATCGTCATCCTCGAACGCGATTGGCTCGTCGGAGCGATTGCCGCTGGTCATGACCAGCGGGCCGCCGAAGCCCGCGCAGAGCAGATGATGAACCGGGGTGTAGGGGAGCATCACGCCGACCCACCCGGAGCCGGGTGCGATGCCCGGCGCGAGCCGCGCTACGGAGCGTCGGCGGGCGATCACGATCGGGCGTCGCCTGGAGGCGAGCGGCTCCCTCTCCCCGGGCCCGAGCTCGGCCAGGGAGTCCGGGTCCGCCGCCATCACGGCGAGCGGCTTCTCCTCACGGTGCTTGCGCTCGCGCAGGCGGGCCACCGCCGCCTCGCTGTCGGCGTCGCAGGCGAGGTGATAGCCGCCGAGGCCCTTGACGGCGACGATGCGGCCGGCACGAAGAAGCGCGAGCGACGCCACCAGCGCCTCCTCGCCCACGGCGGAACCGAGTCTGAGCTGGGGCCCGCAGTCGGGGCAGGCGATCGGCTCGGCGTGGAAGCGGCGGTCGGAAGGGTCCTCGTACTCGGCCCGGCAGCGCTCGCACATCTTGAACAGCGCCATGGTGGTGTTGGGCCGGTCGTAGGGGACGCGCTCGACGATCGTGAAGCGTGGGCCGCACTGCGTGCAGTTGGTGAACGGATATCGGTGGCGGCGGTCCTCGGGATCGAAGACCTCGGACAGGCACTGATCGCATGTGGCGACGTCGGCGGGAACCAGGGCGCTCGCCTCGCCGCCGCCGCTCCGCTCGATCCTGAACTCGCGCTCCCCGACGGGCTCTAGGCGCTCCTCTCCCAGCGAGTCGATCCTGGCGAGCCCCGGGGCCTCGGCCGCGATCTCCGCCGCGAAGCTGCCCAGCCTCTCGGGATCGCCCTCGACCTCGACCACCACCCCGTGTCCGTCATTCAGGACGAAGCCGCCCAGCGAATGACGATAGGCGAGCCCGTGCACGAACGGCCGGAAGCCGACGCCCTGGACGACCCCCGTGATCCGCAGGCGGCGCCGCTCGATCGCGCGTGGCGGCGCTGTCGGCATCGTCAACCCGAGCCCTGCCCTTCGCCGGTCAGCGCGCCGCCGGGCGTCCCCGATGCGGTGCTCTCCTCGCCGGACCGGGCGGGCTGCGGCCCGACCACCGACTCGAGCGCGCCAGCGACCTGCTCGAGGGCCGCGTTGATGTCCCGGGTGACGGGGCCGATCGGCTCGGTCTGCTTCTCGATCGCGCGCACGCCGAAGGTGACCAGTCCGAGCGTGTGGGAGATCTTCCGCAGGGTGGCCGCGATCGCGATCAGGTAGACGGCCAGCACGACCACCAGGATCGCCAGCTCGGCCAGGGTCACAACGATCAGCAGCGTCTTCATCCCTTTCTCCTCTCCGCCAGCTCCCCGTGGCGCTTGACCTCCTCCAAGAGCTCGACTCCGAGCTCCTTGGTGCCACCCAGCATGTGGGTGGTCGCAGTGTTCTGGGCCACCCGCTTGCCCATGGTCCAGACGTCTTGGACCGCGCGATCCACCTCGTTGACCGTCCTGCGGAGCCACTCGAGCAGGAACCAAACGACCAGGGCGACGACCAGGCCGACGGCGAGCGAGACCCACCAGGCCGTCTCCACTGAGCTGGCCAGCGCAAGCGTCACGGCAGCTCCTTCTTGACAACCTCGAGGTAGGCAACCGCGAGCGACGGCACGGTGTTGACCAGGTCACGCGTCTTCGCCAGCTCGTCGACTCCATCGAGGCTCTTCGCGATCCCAAGACCGGCCTCGAGGATGTCCTTGGCGTACCGGTCGATCTCCAGCGCCGGGCGGACGACCCGGTTGAACAGCGCAAGGACGACGAGCAGGGTCAGCAATCCCAGCGCAAGCCCGATCAGGCTGAGCACGGCAGTCCCGGTGGAGACCGCGAGCATCATCCGCCGAGCGCTCTTCTCGCAGCCGCGAGGCCGCGGTTAGTGCGGTCGATGCTGATGTTGATCCGCTTGACGTCCCAGAGCGGGTCGGTGTTCGCCCTGGCGCCATCGAGGGCGGCAGTGATCTCGTCCGCCTGGTGGGCCACTCGCCGCCCCAGCAAGATGATGGTGAGAAGGACGGTGGCCGCGATCAGAACGATGACCGCCGCGATGGCCCAGCCGACATACCACCAGGTCGCCAGAGCCACGAGCACCGGCTAGGCCTCCCGCTCGGGGGCCGCCGCGCCCTCGTCCCGGATCGCGCTCTTCGCGAAATTCGCCAGGGTGGTGGAGGAGGTCAGATCGACGCCGTGCTTCTCGCGGGCGTGCTCCACCGCCTTCTGCAGAACCTCGTCCTCGGTCTCGCCGGCGATCTGGGCCCGGCAGACGACGCCGGCGTCCGCACATCTGAAGCTCTTGGTCAACCTCACCTGCGCTCCCAGATCGAGGATTCGGGGTCTCCGCTCGAGGCTATATGTACGATACACAGAGCGGTCCGGCAAGCACGAGGAGAGACCCTGGCGACGAAGCAGGAGAACGGCGCGCCGAAGCTCGAGAAGGTGCCGCATGCCGGTGCGGTCTTCGGGGAGCAGGCGCAGCGCGGGATCGGCGGGCTGGGCGGCAGCGACGAGGGTCCCCTGACCGAGGTGCACGTCTTCTGGATGGCCGGAATGAGCTGCGACGGCTGCTCGATCGCGGTCACGGGAGCGACCAATCCCTCCGTCGAGGACCTGCTCGCCGGGACGATCCCAGGGCTGCCCAAGGTCGTGCTCCACCACCCGGTTCTCTCGATTGCGGCCGGGGCGGAATTCGTCCGGCCGCTGCGCGACGCAGCGGAGGGGAAGCTCGGGGCCCCATATGTGGTGGTGCTCGAGGGGTCGGTGCCGGATGACCAGGCTCTCCCCGAGGACGAGGGCTACTACTCGGCGATGGGCGCCGGCGGCTTCGACCCGGACAGCGAATCCGACCAGCCCAACAGGGTTACCGGCTGGCTGAAGCGGCTCTGCCCCGGTGCCGCCGCCTCGGTGGCGATCGGCACCTGCGCTACCTGGGGCGGGATCCCAGCGGCGGCGGGGAACATCACCGGCTCGATGAGCCTGATGGACTTCCTCGGCAAGGACTACCGCTCGGCGCTCGGCGTCCCGGTTGTGAACGTGCCGGGCTGCTCGCCGATTGGAGACAACTTCACCGAGGTGGTAGCGGCGGTCCTGATGTTCCTGCAGGGCACGGGGCCCCTGCCGGAGTTCGACGAGCTCGGGCGCCCGGCCTGGCAGTTCGGCGAGACCGTCCACCGGCACTGCCCCCGAGCCGGTTACTACGAGGAGGGCACCTTCGCCAAGCAGGAGGGGGACCCGGAGTGCCTCGTCGACGTCGGCTGCTGGGGACCGGTCGTGCAGTGCAACATCACCGAGCGCGGCGCGATCAACCACATGGGCGGCTGCATGGTGGCGGGCGGCGCCTGCATCGGCTGCACGATGCCGGGCTTCCCGGACAAGTTCTCGCCCTTCTACAAGCGCGCGCCCGGGTCCCTGATGTCGGGTGGCACCTCGCGCGTCTACGGCTCCGCGATCAAGCGGCTGCGCCGGGTGACGATGCGCAACCGCAACCGCGAGCCGATCTGGGAGCGGGCGGGCGAGGTCCCGAGTCCGTTCGCCAGCGAGCGAGCGGGGCCCTCGCTCAGCGCCCGCATGGAGGGCTTCTTCTACTCGAAGCTCCAGTACCGGGGGACGGTCAACCTCGCGAAGCGGAACGCGAAGCAGCCGAACCCACGCAGCATGGACATCTACCGATATGCGGGTCCCGAGGCCGGTCCCGACGAGTCCGTCCCCGATTCGATTGCGGGCTACGCGCCGGATGCGCACGGCGAGGACGCGGCGGAGCAGGTCGAAGCCGACGAGAGGGAGCGCTAGCGCGATGTGCTTCAAGAACCTGCCGGTCGAGTTCGATGAGGACGGCAAGGCGCACCTGAAGGAGGGCGTCGCCGATCCCTACTCCTACGAGGTCACCGAGGTCACGCCGATCGAGCAGGACGAGGCGAAGCTGAAGAAGCTGCTCGAGCGCAACGGCCACGTTCGCACTGTGGACTTCGATCCCGTCACACGGGTCGCCGGGGCGCTCGCCTTCCACACCGTGGTGGACCTGGAGAGCCGCCAGGTACTCGAGACCGATTCGATGGCGACCCTGTTCCGCGGCTACGAGGTAATCCTCAAGGGCCGCGACCCGCGCGACGCGATCTTCATCTCGAGCCGCGCCTGCGGAGTCTGCGGCGGGGTCCATTCGACCACCTCCGCCTTGGCCCTCGAGATGGCCTTCGGGATCTCGCCCCCGCCGATGGGAACGGTGGCCCGGAACCTGCTGCTATCGCTCGAATACCTCTACGACCACCCGCTCCACCTGTTCCTGCTGGCGGGCCCCGACTTCTCCGAGCCGGCGGTGCGGGAGACGAACCCGGAGGTCTGGGAGCAAGCCCAGAGGGCGCCCGCCGCCGGCAAGGACCTGCACGGCTACTCGACGATCGCGGAGATCATGACCGCGATGACACCGCTGACCGGGGAGCTCTACGTGGAGGCGCTTCACATGACCCGGGTGGCGCGCGAGGCCTACGTCCTGATCGGGGGCAAGTACCCCCATCCGCAGACCGTCGTCCCGGGCGGGATCAGCGCGACGATCGACACCGCCGACATGAACGAGATCCACCTGCGGATCGTCAAGTTCTTCGACTACGGGCAGAAGGTGGTGGGCGTCTACAACGACCTGATCGACTTCTTCTACGAGGTCAATCCCCAATACCGGGAGGTCGGTCGTCGCCCCGCCAACCTGATCGAGACCGGTCAATGGGACGACCCCGAGGCCTACGACGGGACATATGCCAACGTCGACGACTGGGCCCGCCGACGGTGGGCGCCGCCGGCCGTGATCCGCGATGGGGAGCTGGCAACGAAGTCGATGACCGCCCTCAACATGGGCGTCGAGGAGTTCGTCGAGCACTCCTTCTACGAGGACTGGACCGAGGCCGGCTCGGGCAACGGGTCCTACAAATTCGAGGAGGACCCGAACGGCAACCCGCTGCCGCCGAACCACCCCTGGAACAAGGAGACGATCCCCAGGCCGCAGGCCACCAACTGGAAGGACAAGTACTCGTGGTCAACCGCGCCCCGCTGGGACCGAATGGCGATGGAGACCGGGCCCTACTCCCGCCTCTGGGCCGCCGCGGTGGCGGACGACTACCGGCCGTCCAGGTTCATAGAGCCGACGGGCAGGAGCCTGAAGCTGAGCGTTCCGAAGGGCGCGCTGCCCGCCAGGGAGTACGAGTGGGTCGTCCCCTCGGAGAACTGGGGCGCCTTCGAGCGCAACCGGGGCAGGGCGCACTCGATCCTCTTCACGGCGCTGATCGCCTACGAGAACCTGCTGATCGGGCTCGACCTGATGCGAAAGGGCGAGGACGCCGTATCGACCAAGTACAAGGTCCCCAAGGATTTCCGCGTCGGCGCCGGCTTCTGGGGTGCGGGCCGCGGCTACCTGACCCATCACCTGGTGATGGACAAGGGCGTAATCGAGAACTACCAGATCCTCACGCCGTCGACCTGGATGGCCTCGCCCAAGGATCCCTTCGGCAATCCGGGACCTTATGAGGAGGCGGTGCACGCGACGCCTCTGCTGGAGAACTTCGAGAAGCCGGAGGACTACAAGGGAATCGACATCCTGCGAACGATCCGCAGCTTCGACCCCTGCATGCCGTGCACCACTCACATCCACACAGAGAACCGGGTGATCTCACGTGACGTGGTCACCTGCGCCTGCGGAGTCGACGAAGACCACGAGCACTGAGGGCGATCCGCGGGAGCACCCTCGAGTCCTCGTCGGCGGGATCGGCTACCGGAACCTCCGGGACGGCTCGATCGGGCTGCACGTGATCGATCGTCTCGCCGAGCGCGCCGGCGACGGGGTGGAGGTCGAAGACATCTCTTACCACCCGGTCGGGCTCTCGCAGAACCTCGAAGAGAGGCCGGAATACGACCACATCGTGCTGGTCGCCGCCGTGGCCCGGGGCCGCACCCCGGGGACCGTCACCTCCTATCGCTGGGACGGGCGGCTGCCCGATCGCGACGAAATCCAGACCAGGGTCTCGGAGGCCGTGACCGGAGTAATCTCGCTGGACAACACGCTCGTCGTCTGCGGCGCGCTCGGCGGGTTTCCCGATGACGTGCGCATCGTGGAGGTGGAGCCCGCGAGCGAGCAGTGGGGCGAGGAGCTCAGTCCGGAGATCGAGGAGAGGCTGCCGGAAATCGTGGAGGCGGTATGGACTTCGACAAGGCCGTAGCCGAGCTCGAGGCGCTCGTCGAGACGCTCGAGAGGGAGGGGGACGAGCGCGCCCTGCTGTTGCTCCAGCTCGTGGACGCGATCCATCGTCCCGCTCTCGAGCGGATCGCCGCCGGCGACACCTCGGATCCGATCGCCCAGGCGCTACTGCAGATGTACGACATCGCCCCACCGGACGACGACGTACTGGTTGAGGAGGCGCTCGACGAGGTCCGTCCCTACATCCACTCCCATGGCGGCGAGGTCGAGCTGCTGGGCGTCACCGACGGCGTCGTCGAACTGCGGATGAGCGGATCCTGTGCCGGCTGCGCCGCCTCGGCGATGACGCTGAAGAGGGGGGTGGAGGAGGCGCTCCGCAATCACTACCCCGGCTTCAGGGAGGTGGTGGCCGAGGAGGTCGAGAAACAGGCCGGCCCCCAGCTTCTCCAAATCGAGAACCTTCACAAGCCGGTCTTCCTGGACGCTGAGGCCGCCGCAGAGCTCGGCCCCGGCGAGCTGATGGCGACGGAGCTCGATGGGATTCAGCTCCTGCTCGCGAACTTTGAGGGGGAGATCTACGCGCTCCGGGACGGCTGCCCGATCGACGGCAACTCCCTGGGGGGGGCGCGGCTCACGGCGGAGGGTGTGATCGTCTGTCCCTGGCACAACTGTGCCTATGACGTCCGCACCGGCGCCCGTGTGGACGGCGAGGAGGGTGGTGGCCTCGGAGTGATCCCGGTCGCGATGCGGAACGGAACCGTGCAGGTGGCGGTGAACGTGGCGTGACCCCGAGGGTGATCGTCGGCTGCGTCGGGAACGTCCTGCGAGGCGACGACGGATTCGGGCCGGCGGTCGCCGAGCGTCTCACCGGTCTGCCGGAGGGTTCCGAGGTGGTCGAGACCGGCATCGGCGGCATCGCGTTGCTCCAGGAGTTACTCGCCGGTTGCGACGGCCTGGTCCTGATCGACGCTGTCGATCGAGGCGAGCGGCCGGGGACCGTCTTCCTGATCGAGCCGGAGGTCCGCGACGGCGAGCACGTTGCCGATGTCCACCTCGCCAATCCCGAGCGGGTCCTGACCATGGCGAAGGCCATGGGTGCGCTCCCCGAGCGGGTACTGATCGTGGGCTGCCAGCCGGCTGAGGTCGACGAGCTTGAGCGCGGGCTCTCACCCGCCGTCGAGGGCGCGGTCGAGGTCGCCGCAGCCCGGGTCGAGGAGGCAGTGAGGTCGTGGCTGGCCGAGCCGGTGGACGCCCGATGACTGCACCCGGGACGATCGACGAGCTGCGCGATGCGCTGGCCGCCGAGCGCTACCTGGTCGACGAGGGCCTGGCGACCGTCGTCTACTTGGCGCTCCGGATCCGCCGGCCGCTCCTGGTCGAGGGAGAGCCTGGCGTCGGGAAGACCGAGCTGGCCAAGGCGCTGGCCGCCGCCACGGAGGCCCCGCTCGTACGGCTCCAGTGCTACGAGGGAATCGACGTTCATCACGCCCTCTACGACTGGGACTATCAGCGGCAGCTGCTTCATTTGCGCGCCGAGGGCTCGGAGCCGCTCTACTCGGAGCGCTTCCTGCTCCGCAGGCCGTTGCTGGAGGCGCTGTCAAATCCCGGCTGCGTCCTTCTGATCGACGAACTCGACCGGGCGGACGACGAGTTCGAGGCCTTCCTGCTCGAGTTCCTCTCTGACTTTCAGGTGACGATTCCGGAGATTGGGACGGTCGGAGCTGAGCGTCCGCCGGTGGTGGTGATCACCTCGAACAGGACGCGGGAGCTCCACGATGCCCTCAGGCGCCGCTGCCTCTATCACTGGATCGAGCACCCGGACCTTGGTCGGGAGACCGCGATTGTCCGGGCCCGGCTTCCCGAAGTCCCGCGCGAGCTTGCGGCGCAGGCCTGTGCTCTTGTCGAGCAGCTTCGCTGGCTCGATCTCTACCGCCTGCCGGGGGTGGGCGAGACGCTCGACTGGACCGAATCGCTCGCGGCACTGGGGGCCGCCGAGGTTGGGCCGGAGGTGACTGAGCGATCGCTGGGCTCCCTGCTCAAGTCTCACGAGGACATCGAGCGCGTCCGGCGGGAGGGGATCACCGAGCTGATCGAGAGGTCCCGAAGGGAAGGCCCGGACAGTGGCGGGCGCAGGGAGGCGGCATGACGGGAGCGGGCTCGGCGCAGCTTCGAGACGCGACGGCCTGGGTGACCGATGCGGTGGTCGCGCTCGGGCGGGCGCTGCGCGCCGAGGGCCTGGCGACCACCGTCGATCAGGAGCTGGCGCTGTCGAAGGCCCTTGCGATGGTCAACATCTCCGACCGCGAGCAGTTCCGCTGGGCCGCGCGTGCCTGCTTCCTGCGCGGGCCGCACGAGGGGCCGGCGTTCGAGCGAGTCTTCGACCGTTTCTGGAAGGGGTCCAAGCTGGACGGGCCGCGAGGCCCGATGGTTGAACACGGTGAAACGGACCCGCGTATGCCGGGACCGCAGCATGGCGGTGAGTCCCTGCCGCAGTTCCGCCCCGAGAGCAGGTCCGGCCACCTGCTGGACGGCGGCTCATCGCGCGCCGCCCAGGAGATCCCGACGGCCGGCGCCCAGGAGCCCGGCTCCGGCAAGCGGCGGGGGGTGCTCGCCGCCTACAGCCCGGAACAGACCCAGACCGAAGTCCGACGGCTCTCCTACCAGCGCGACGAGCTGGAGGCCGTGCGCGCCCTGGGCGATCAGCTACGCCGCGCCCACCCCGAGCGGCTCTCGCGGCGCGCCCGGCCCTCCCGCCGCCGCGGCAGGCTCGACTTGCGGCGGACGGTGAGGCGATCCCTGCGGACCGATGGAGAGGCGCTCCGCCCCGCCTGGTCATCCCAATCGGTCCGCCCGCGCCGGCTGGTGCTGCTCTGCGACGTCTCCGGGTCGATGGAGCGCTTCTCAAGGGTGCTGCTCGCCTCCCTGCGCGCCGCCGTCGCCGCGGGGATAGAGGCGGAGGCCTTCGTCTTCGCCACCGGCCTCACCCGGCTGACGAGGACGCTGAACGACCGGGACTTGGGCAGGGCGCTCGAGCAGGCCAGAGCCGCCGTCGGCGACTGGTCGGGCGGAACCCGGATCGGGGCCGCCTTCGGAGACTTCAACCGCACCTGGGGCCGGCGTGGTCTGTCACGCGGGGCGATCGTCATCGTGGTCAGCGACGGGTGGGACCGTGGGGATCCGGAGCTGCTCGCCCGCGAGGCTCGGCGGCTGCAGCTCCAGGCTCGCCGGCTGATCTGGGTGAATCCGAGGCCTGCGGACATCGACCTGCAGCCACTGGCGGTCGGGATGCGGGCGGCGCTCCCCTACGTCGACGACTTCATCCCAGGGCATGACCCGCGGGCGATCCACGGGCTCGCCGCACTGGCCCACGGCTTCGGCGCTGCACGTCCGGCGCGGAAGCAGCGACAGCTATCCTCGGTAGCTGCTGCGCGCATCTAGCGGAGGGAATATCTTGAAGCTCGCAATCGCTGGCAAGGGTGGCTCGGGGAAGACCTCGATCTCGGGGACGCTCGCTCGCCAGATCGCGCGCGACGGCCGGAGCGTGTTGGCCATCGACGGTGACACGAATCCCAATCTCGCTCTCACGCTGGGCATCTCCGCGGATCGGATCAACGACCTGCCGGTCCTCCCCAGCGGACTTCTCGAGCGCGGCGACGATGGCTTCGAACTGAAGAAGTCGCTGGCGGAGCTGCGCGCCACGCATTCGGTGGAGGGGCCGGACGGCGTCACCCTTCTCGTCATGGCCCATCCCGGCGAGGAGGACGCCGGCACCGGTTGTTACTGCGGCATGCACGCCACCGTCCGGGAGCTGATCGAGTCGGCGACCGACACAGACGCCGACGTCACCGTGCTGGACACCGAGGCCTCTCCGGAGCACTTGACGCGGGGAACAGCCAAGTACGCGGACGTGATGCTGACCGTCGTCGAGCCGTACTTCAAGTCGCTGGAGACTGGCCGGAGGATGGCGGAGCTCGCGCACGGCCTTGGCCTGCAGCGGGTGCTGCTCGTCGCCAACAAGGTGCGCGACGACAGGGAGCTCGCGGCTGTGCAGGAGTTCGCCGCCAAGCACGGCCTCGAGGTCGCCGCCACGGTTCCGTACGACGAGAGGCTGATGGAGGCCGAGCGCGCCGAGGCGGCGCCGCTCGACTTCGATCCCGACGCGCCCGCCGTGCAGGCGATCGCCTCGATCGCCAGAACGTTGTCCGAGAGTGGCGAGGCCGGTAATGCCAGGCCGGTGGCCAGTGGAGCCGCCGATGAGTGAGCTGGAGGCCCTGCAGGTCCGCGAGGAGGTCCTGCAGGCCATGTACTGGATGAGCGCCGAGGGGCTGGCCGAGCGCCCGGCGGCCGCTGAGCTGGCCGGGTTCCTGGCGGTGCCCGCTCAGATCCTGGGACCGTTTCTCGTGCGTTTCGCCGAGGAGGGTTACCTGGAGCAGGAGGGAGGGCGGTTCCGTCTCACTCCGAAAGGGGTCGAACTGGGTAAGCGTTCGTTCGCGGACGAGTTCGCCGAACTGACCCGCCCGACGCACGGCGAGTGCGACGAAGATTGCTGGTGTCACTCCTCACCCGAAGAGGCTGCGCGCTGCCTGGAGGACCGAGCGCGTGCCCACTGATCCCGCTGCCGCGCTGCCGAAGAACTTCCTCCGTCCCTGTCTGCTGCTCCTGCTGCGGGAGGATCCGGCCCATGGCTACGACCTGCTGGAGCGGGTGCAGTCGCTCGGCTTCGAGGGCTCAGATCCCGGCGGGCTCTACCGAGCGCTGCGCGCGCTCGAGCAAGAGAAGCTAGTGCGTTCGGTTTGGGAACCGTCGCAGAACGGACCGGACCGCCGCATTTACGAGATCACCCGCGCGGGCATGGAGGAGCTCCACCGCAGCGCCGAGGCGATCGCCGCCGGGCAGGACGCGTTGGCGAGCTTCCTGAGTCGCTATCAGGAGTTCGTCGCGCTTCCTCAGCCCTCCCGTTCCACCACCGGCCGCGAGACAGCCTCCCGCTGAAGATCTCGATCGCAGGCAAGGGCGGGGTGGGGAAGACCACGCTTTCGGCCTTGCTCGCCCGCCGGCTCTCCGCGAGTGGAGCAGAGACCCTTGCCGTCGACTGCGATCCGAATCCAACGCTCGCCGAGGAGTTCGGACTCGATTCATCCTCCCTGCCCCGATTCACCGGGGACGGGCTGCGACCCGCCGCCGGCACATTGGAGCTGGCGAGCGACCCCGAGCTCGTCCATGTGGCACCGCATCTTCAGCTTCTCGGAGGTCCTCCGAGCGAGACACCGCTATCCGACGCGATCACCCGCGGGATCACCGGCGTCTTGATCGCCGAGGACTTCGAGTTCACGGTGACCGATCTCGGCGCGGGTCCCGAGCTCACACGCGTAGCCGTTGGCGGCGTTCTGAACCCGGCCGACCTGTGCCTTGTCCTCACAAATGCGACGCGCGTTGCCGAGCTGACGGCGGAGCGAGTGGAGCAGGCGTGCAGAGCTCGCAGCGTTCCCTACCGGCGTGTCCTGAACCGGCGCGGCGAGGCGGAGTTGGTCGCGGCCGAACTCGCGGGCTCGCTCAGAGGCACGGCTTGACCGCCATGTCCGGCACGACCAGGATCAGCAGTAACTCAGAACGTGATCGCCGATCTGGGACATTCGGTGGTAGAGCGGTGCAACCCCGCAGCTGGACCGCTCCGTCCAGCTCTCCCTGTGGGGGACCAAAGCGGATTGATCCGACTGATTGCCGGGAGGGAGACCGTCTCTCGGGCGGCTAGGAGAACTCGTCGAGCGAGCGCTTTTGGCAGCGCAGCTCGTGGTCCCGCTGCTTGGCCGGGACTCCCGATTCGCCGGTGACGGCCTCGTTCTGCCTGACGTCGACGATCGCCCGGAAACGCTCGGTCTCCGAGCCCGGCCCGGATGGTTCGCCGGCTTGCTGCTCCCCCGTCTCTGCCTTGTTCTGGTCCTTCATGCTTCTGCGTCGATCCCCTTCTGGAGTCACTTGTAGCACTTTGTGAGCGTTCATTAAGACACTACGAAGAACCGCTCACGACGCTGAAAGTAGCGCTGCACTGGGCGGGATCGGGCCGGGGCGGGTTTCGCAAATTGCGGGCAAAGCGGCCGGCGCCCGGGCGAGGGCCACGACGGTGCCGGGTAGGCCGCCGCCTATAATTCCGCGCCCGTCGGTCTACCCCCGTCGCGCGTCCGCTCGAAGAAGGCGCGGAACCGGAGGCTCAATGAAGAACTCGTCCCCAGAGCGGCAGCGCTACTCCCCTGAGCGTGCGTATCGCCCCCTCGTCTCTCCGTCGAGTGTGGAGGACAAGGATGCCTGCGCGCTCTACGCCTCCGTGCGCCGTGACGCCACCCCGAGTCACGAGCCGATCACGCTCGCGCTCGAGTCCCTGCAGGGGATGCTCCATCGCGCCGGCAACGTCGACGGCGAGGGTGACGGCTGTGGCCTTCTGGTCGACATTCCGACCAAGATCTGGGCGGAGGAGGTACGCCAGGGCGGGCACAACCCGGCGCTCGCGCTCGATGACGCCTTCGCGGCCGCCCACGTCTTCGTCGAGCGCTCCCAGGATCTCGAGAAGGTTCGCCACGGCGCTCGGGAGCTGCTGGGCGCCGCGGGCTTCCGAATCCTCGCCGAGCGCGTAGGCGCCGTCGACTCGGCCGCCCTCGGCGCGACTGCGCGCGAGGAGGAGCCCCAGTTCTGGCAGTTCGCCGGACTAGTGCCGGAGGCCTCTGGTGCGGACCGAACCGTCTTCAACCTGAAGATCGCCCTCGAGGAGAAGCTCGGAGTGCACGTCGCCTCCTTCTCCGGCAAGACGGCCGTCTACAAGGTGATGGGGAACCCGAAGGTGCTCGGCTCCTACTACGCCGACCTCTCGGACGAGCGCATGGAGACGATCGGAGCCTTCGGCCACAACCGCTACTCGACCAACACGTGGCCGTCGTTCACCCGAGTTCAGCCCTTCGGAGTCCTCGGGCACAACGGCGAGATCAACACGATCGAGCAGCTCCGCCAGGAGGCGCGCATGCTCGACGTGCCGATCGGTGAGGGCAACTCGGACTCCCAGGACCTGGATCGGGTGATCGAGTCGCTGATCCGCCGCCATGGGCTCTCGCTGGCTGAGGCGATGGAGATGGTGGTGCCTCCGATCGTCGACGAGGTCGCCGACCTCCCGGAGGAGCTCCACTCCTTCTACATGTACCTGCGGCAGACGATGGGGCCGTTCGCTCAGGGTCCCGTCGCGCTGATCGCCCGGCACAGGGACGAGTGCGTGTTCTCGGCCGACGCGATGGGCCTCCGACCTCTCTGGAAGATCGAGACCCCGCAGGACTTCGTCTTCAGCTCCGAGCCGGGCGTCGTCTCCATCGAGCAGATGGTCTCCGAGCCGCAGCCGATGGCGCCCGGACAGAAGTACATGGTGATGATCGACCGCGACCACAAGCGCTCCAGCCTGCACCCGCACGCCGAGATGCTGATCGAGGTCCGCAAGCGCTGGCTGCGGCGGACCGCCACTGAGCAGGTCGCGTCCTACGAGCGCGCGCTGCAGACCGGTGGCCCGCTCGAGGGGCCCGAGATCCCGGGCTACACCGACGCCGGGCCGGAGGAGCCGGTCAAGGTTGCGGACCGCATCCTCGCGGGATTCGGCTGGCAGCGCGACGACGTCAAGCTCGTCCAGCAGATGGCGCACAACGGGGCCGAGCCGATCGGCTCACTGGGCTACGACGGCCCCCTCGCCGCCCTCTCCCCTGAGCGCCAGAACCTCGCCGACTACTTCAAGGAGACGGTCGCCGTGGTGACCAACCCGGCGATCGACCGCGAGCGCGAGATCGAGCACTTCTCGACGCGTGCGGTCTTCGGCCGCCGCCCGTCCCTGACGGACCCGACCTCCGACAGTAAGACGATCGAGACGGACTTCCCCATGATCCTCGGCGGCCACCACGACCTGGCCCCTCTGCCCCACAGCGCCTACCGCCGGATCGCCAGCGAGCAGGGCACCTTCTTGATGGAGGACCTCTGGGACGCCTTCTCGGAGCGCGCCAAGGCGATCGACATCGCCCTGCTCGAGTCGGAGACGACCCAGGGCGCAATCGAGCGCCTCCGTCAGGAGGCCGTCAAGGCCGTCAGCGAGGGCTGCGAGCTGCTCGTGCTCACCGATCGCACGGTCTACGACGCCGAGCGCCGCTACATCGATCCGCACCTGGCGACCTCTGCGATCGACCAGGCTCTGAAGCAGTTCGAGGTCGCCGACGGCGAGAACCTGCGGCGCCGCTGCTCGATCGTGCTGCGCTCGGCGGCGATCCGCAACGTCCACGACGTGATGGTTGCCCTCGGCCTCGGGGCGAACGGCGTCTGCCCGTACGTGATGGTCGAGGTGATCTGCGTCGACGACTACGAGAACGACGTCGCCAACCTCTGCTCTGCGCTGCGCAAGGGCATCGAGAAGGTGATCTCCACGATCGGGATCCACGAGGTTCGCGGCTACGCCCGACAGTTCTCCTCGATCGGGATCAAGCCCGAGCTCGCCGAGATCTTCCAGACCGAGGCCTTCGCGGCGTCGGGCACGGGCGGTAACGGCTTCGCGCAGCTCGATGCCGACACCAACCGACGCCAGAAGATCCTCAGCGGAGACGAGGAGTCGAAGCCGGCCAAGACCTTCCGCTTCTACCCGAAGGTCTACAAGGCCGCGATCGCGACGGCGAACGGCAGTGCCGAGTTCGCCGAGTACTCCCAGAAGGTCCGCGACCTCGAGGCGGAGAACCCGATCTCGATGCGCCACATCATGGGTTTGAAGAGGGAATCGGACCGCGCTCCGGTCGATCCCTCGGAGGTCGATGCCTCGGTCGGCCACCACGACTACCCCGTCGTGATCAGCTCGATGAGCTTCGGCTCCCAGTCGGAGCCCGCCTTCCGCGCCTACGCCGAGGCCGCCAAGGCGATCAACATCCTCTGCATCAACGGGGAGGGGGGCGAGATCCAGGACATGTACGGCCGCTACCGCAAGTGGCGCGGGCAGCAGGTCGCCTCGGGCCGCTTCGGTGTCTCCGCCGAGATGCTCAACTCCTCCTACGTCGCCGAGATCAAGATCGGGCAGGGCGCCAAGCCCGGGGAGGGCGGCCACCTCCCGGGCAAGAAGGTCTCCGAGAAGGTCGCCGCCGCCCGTAACGCCTCACCCGGCACCGACCTGATCTCGCCCTCCAACAACCACGACCTCTACTCGATCGAGGACCTCGCGGAGCTGATCGACGAGCTCAAGACCGTCAACCCCGACCTGCGGGTGTCGGTGAAGGTCCCCGTGGTTCCCAACATCGGCACGATCGGTCTCGGCATCGCCAAGGCGGGGGCCGACATCATCACCCTGTCGGGCTTCGAGGGGGGCACCGGCGCCGCCCGCCAGCACGCGCTGCGCCACGTCGGCCTCCCCTCCGACATCGGCACGCGCGCCGTGCATCGCGCTCTGATGGAGGCCGGGATCCGCAACCGAGTGGAGATCTGGGCCGACGGGGGCTATCGCCACGCGCACGACGTCGTGAAGCTCCACTGCATGGGGGCCAACCGGGTCGCGTTCGGGACCCTGGCCATGGTCTCCCTGGGCTGCACGATCTGCCGCGGCTGTCAGCTCGACACCTGCCACGTCGGGATCGCGACCCAGATCGAGACCGTCGAGCAGGCCCAGGAGCATGGCCTGAAGAAGTTCACGCCCCAGGCGGTTGACGGCGCGGCGGAGAGCTGCGCGCGATTCTTCCAGGCGATGGGCGAGGAGGTCAAGGAGGTAGTCGGCTCGCTCGGCTACGACCGCGCCCAGGATCTCGTCGGCCGCTATGACCTGCTCGAGCAGATCTCGCACCAGGAGAAGATCGACCTGGCGCCGCTGATCACGCCGCTCGAGGAGTTCCTCGACCTCGAGCCGATCGACCTGCCCGTGCAGGAGGAGGCGCTTGTCGAGGCCCGCGCCGAGGCCGGCCTGGTTCGCGCCAAGCCGCTTCGCATGGAGCCCAAGCAGGCCTCAGCGCAGATCGCCGACGTGGCGAGCAAGGTGTTCGACGGCTCCTGCGTGAACGTCGAGTTCCCGCGCCGGACGGACGCCCATGACCGCGTCCTCGGCACCGAGCTCTCCGGCGCGATCGCCCGGGCCCGGATCTACGACGGAGCGCCCGAGGGCACCGAGCACGACGAGCTCGCCCAGCTGGTCTTCAACGGAGGCTCGGTCGCGGGACAGGGCTTCGGCGCTTTCAACGAGTGGGGCGTCACCTGCCGGGTCGAGGGCGGCGCCCAGGACGGCGTCGGCAAGACGATGCTCGGCGGCACCGTCTCGATCCTGAAGGGCAAGAACGCCGACGGGAGGCGCGTCAACGGGTCGGTCGGCAAGTCCTTCGCCTACGGCGCCCAGCGCGGCCGGCTCTTCGTCCAGGGCTCGGCCGACTCGCGTTTCTGCATCCGTCTCTCCGGCGCCGACGTAGTGCTCGCCGGAGAGCCCGAGCAACCCGTCGACGACTCGCAGGGCTGCATCGTCGACCGCGCCAACGCGAAGGGCTTCGCGTTCGAGTACATGACCTCGGGCCGCGCCGTCGTGCTCGGTGACATTGGGCCCTGGGCCTGCGCGGGCATGACCGGGGGGCGCGTCTACGTCCGGATCAGCGAGGAGCTCGGGCTCGACCAGGCGGCGGTCGAGCGTCGCCTCGGCGAGGGCGCCAAGGTGAAGCTCGAGGAGCTCGACGCCGAGGGCCAGCTCGATCTCGAGGACCTGCTCGGCCACTACGCCAACGAGCTGCGCGCCACCGATCAGGCGGAGGAGGCGGACCGGGTCCTGGGCCTGGTCGCCGACGCCAAGTCGAACTTCCTGATGATCATCCCCGAGAAGGTTCAGGCGGACCCGTCGATCTCGACGGAGTAAGCAGTAGACAGTTGTCGGTTGCGGGCCGCCAATGCCCGTTGCATATTGCGCCAGGGGGTACGGGATGCGAAGGATCGCAACAGTTCTTAGTGCAGGGGGGTTGGCAGCGCTGGCTCTGCCCGGCGCCGCGTGCGCGTTCGGTCCTGTCGGGAGCTTCGACGGGTCGGGTTCGGGGAGCGGCCAGTTCAACCACCCTCAGGGTGCGGCCGCGACCGGAGCGACGGTCTACGTCGCGGACACGGCAGGTAACCGCGTGCCCTTCTACAGCCCCTCCGGGACGTTTCAGGGCAACCTCGCCAGTCCGCCATCGGCCCCGCAGGACGTTGCGGCCAGCGGGACGCTGGTAGTCGCCGCCGGCCCCAGCCAGGTGGCTCGCTCGCTGCTCGGGGTCCCGCTCCCTGCGATCAACGCGCCCGGCGCCAGCTACGCGATCGCGATTGCGTCCGGCAGCATCTTCGTCGGTGACGCACAGGCCGGCGTGATCCACAAGTACGACTCCACGCTCGGCACGTTCCAGGGAGACATCGGTGGGGGCAGCTCGCCCAGCCGCAGGGCATGACGAGTGACGGCGGTTCGGTGTACGTCGCCGATACGGGCAATGGCCGGATCGTCAGGTTCGACCCCGCCGGCAACGTGATCGGCGTCTGGGCGATGCCGACCTACACGATCGTCGCCAACGGCCAGACGATCAACGGTCGGATCGAGCCGCGTGACGTCGCGGTCGACGGATCGGGCCGGGTCATTGTGCCGGACGCCAACACACAATCCAACCTCGTCGCCGTCCTCGGCCCCGATGGCGGTCTGCAGCAGGTCTTCGGATCGCCGGCTTCCGATCCCGGCAACCCCTGCGCGCTGCGCGGGCCGTGGGGCGTCGCGGTGAGCGGCTCGACGCTCTACGTGGTCTCAACAGCGGAGAACCAAGTGAGAGTCTTCGACGACGGTGCGGCGCCGTGTCCCACGGTGAACTTCGGCCCGGGCGGTGGGATCCGTGTTCCCGGCGGACCCGACCGCAAGCGCCCGAAGATCAAGCTCAAGGGCCTGCCGAAGAAGTGCGCGCGGCGGAACTTCACCCTCAAGGTGCGCGCCAGCGACGACGTCCAGCTGCGCAGGTTCAAGCTCTTCGTCAACCGCCGCAAGGTGGCGAACCAGGCGGTCAACAAGCAGACCTGGAACGTGCGGGTCAACTTCCCGGTGCGCAGGGTCCGCAGCCAGCTCCCGCGGGGGACCTCGGTTCGGATCCTGATCGAGGTCCGGGTCACGGACACGGCCGGCAAGAAGGCGCGGGTCAAGCGCAGCTTCAGGATCTGCGGCTAGCGCCGCGCCGGCGGGCTCCACCGACCGCCGCCTGGCGACCGACCTGCGAAGCTTGGGCCAGGTCCCCGGGGCGATGACGCCAGATCGAATCAATCATGAGGAGAGCGCCCCGGTGGCGGCGGATGAGAATGAGGTCATCCGGGTCGAGGACGTCCAGCGCGTCACGGAGTCGGCGCTCGCCTACCTCGACCTCGACGACCTGCTGAGGGAGCTGCTCGACCGGCTCACCGACATCCTTGATGCGGACACCGCCGCCGTACTCCTGGTCGAGGAGGGTGGCCGAACTCTGGCCGCGCGTGCGGCGAAAGGACTGGAAGAAGAGGTCGAGCGCGGATTCAAACTGCCCGTCGGGCGTGGGTTCGCCGGCCGGATCGCCTTCACCCGAGAGCCGGTGGTGATCGAGGACCTGGAGCGGTCGACGGTCCAGCCAGTCAACCCCCTATTCCGGGAGAAGGGCCTCCGCTCGCTCCTTGGCGTCCCATTGCTGGTCGAAGGGGAGGTGATCGGCGTCCTGCACGTCGGCTCGCTCATTCAGCGGGAGTTCCACGATCGCGACATCGAGCTGCTCCAGCTGGTCGCCGACCGCGTCGCGCTCTCGATCGAGCGCTCCAGGCTGATGGTGCAGGGCCAGATCGCGTCGACGCTTCAGCGCAGCCTGCTGCCCCGCAAGTTGCCCCAGGTGCCCGGGCTGAGGATGGCTGGGCGGTACCTGCCGGCCGCGGATGAGTCCGCAATCGGCGGCGACTGGTACGACGTGATCGAGCTCGACGGTCCGTGTCTCGGCTTTGTCATCGGCGACGTGGCCGGCCATGGGATGGCGGCCGCGACCTTCATGGGGCAGCTCCGGAGCGCGATTCGCGCCTATGCGCTGGACACCCCGGGGCCGGGGGAGGTGATGACGAAGCTGGGTGAGTTCTCGGATCGGATGCACTCGCGTATGGCCACGGTGATCTACGCGACTCTCAACCTGAGTACGTGGGAGGTACGCATCGCCCGCGCCGGCCATCCGTATCCGCTGCTGATCCGCGCAGATGGGAGCACCGAGTTCCTCTCCGATGCGAGCGGTCCGCCGATCGGGACCGTTGGCGGGCAGGTCTACGACGAGCAGGCCGTGACCCTCTCGGCCGGGGAAACCCTGCTGCTCTACACGGATGGGCTGATCGAGCGGCGCGGTCACCAGATCACGGAGGGGGAGACGGCGCTCGTCGAGGTGGCGGCGTCGGCCCCGGACGAGCCGGAGCTCAAGTGCCAGGCGATCACCTCACGGCTGACCGAGGACACCGCGATCGCCGACGACATCGCGATTCTCGCGGTGCAGACGGTCGGCCTTCACGAGCTGCTCGAGGTCGAGGTGCCGGCCGAGCCCGCGCAGTTGGCCACGGCCCGACATCTGATTCGCCGCTGGGTGGAGGCGAACGACGGCAGCGACGACGACTGCGCGGCCTTCGCTATCGCCGTCTCCGAGGCCTGCGCGAACTCGATCGAGCACGCCTACGGCCCTCAGGATGCGACGATCGAGCTGCGGGCCGCGCTGGTCGACGGGGTCGCGACGGTCAGGATCCGCGACAACGGAGAATGGCGCGAGCCTCGTGGCGGCAACCGGGGCAGGGGCATCCCGATCATGCGGGAGTTCATGGACGATGTCTCGATCGAGCGGTCGGAGCGTGGCACCACGGTCCATCTCCGGCGGCGGCTGAGGGAGGGACGTTGAGGCCCGAGCTCGCCAGACTTTCCCTGGAGAGCCAGGGCGACATCGAATTGGCCCGAGTGGCGGGCGAGGTGGACGCCTCGAACGTCGACGACCTCAGCCAGCGCCTGCTCGCCGCCGTGTCCAACGAGGCGCGCGCGCTGGTGCTCGACTTGAGCGAGACCAGCTACATCGACAGCTCGGGAATCAGCCTGATCTTCGACGCCGCCGCCCGCCTGCGGAATCGCCGCCAGGAGCTGCGGCTGGTGGTCACTCCGCGCTCCTTCGTCGGCGAGGTCCTCGCCGCGGTATCGATGGAGCAGTCGGTTGCGATCGATCCGGCTCTGGACGACGCGCTCCGGGCCGTTGGCCAGTCGGACGGTTCGGGCTAAGCCCTAAGCCGCGTTGCTGTAGTCCGGCTTCCCGGTGCTCTCGATGACGTTCAGCGCGTAGCGCCCGATTTGGAGCTCGTCGCCGTCGGCCAGGGGGCTCCAGTCCACGGCCTCGCCGTTCACGCGGATGCCGTTCATCGAGCGGTCGTCGAGGACCCGCAGCTCGCCCTCGGGCGTCTGGACGATCACCGCGTGCCGCCGCGAAACGGTCGGGTCGTCGAGCCGGATGTCGGCCGAGCGGCTGCGGCCGATCCGCGACCAGCCGGCGGAAAGCTCGATCACCCGGGTCCTGCCGTCCGCGAACATTGCGAGGTACTTGCCGGGCTTCGTGATGGATTCCCGCACGCCGTCGAGCCAGCCTGCAGGCTTCGCGGCCGGGCGGGTGATCGCGATATTCCGTAGCGTCGGCTGCTCGAAGAGCGACGCACGCCGGAAATCCGTGCTGCCGCAATTGGGGCAACGGGGGATCGACTCGGACGGCTCGAAGGAGACAGGGAAGGAGCACCCCTGACAGATGAAGGAACCGACGCCGCCGGCGGTTTCTCCCGCGTGGTGGACGTCGTCCGCGCTCTGTCCGATCAGGGCCATCCGGAGGGTCAACCGATGGTACCCCCGGTACTGCAAATTGGCCAGCTAACTTCGTGCAGGTAGTACGGAAAGTCCACCTTTTCCAGGCAGGTTGGGCTCCCTCTAGAATCCGCCGGCCGTGGGGCCGATCACCGTCACCACATCCATCGACGCCCCGCGCGAGCGCATCTTCGATTTCATCTGTGACCTGTCGACGCGCCCGAGCTGGATCGACCACTTTGCAAGCGGCTACCGGGTGCAGCGCATCCCGGCCTCGGGCCGCGGCGCGGCGGCCCGCTTCCAGGTGGACGCGCCGGCGGGCGTCCGCTACATGGAAACGGTGATCGCCGAGACGGATCGCCCCTATCGGGTCGTCGAGCACGCGCGGGGCGGGCGGCTCGACGGCGTCTCCATGCGCCTGGTCTGGGAGCTCGAAGCGGGTCCGACGACCACCGTCAGGCTGACCTTCTGGACGGTTCCGCCGTCGATCTTCGATCGAGCCAGGGAGTTCGGACGGGAGCGCTGGTGGCGCCGGCGGTGGGCGCGCGCGCTGGGGCGGATGCGAGAGCTGATCGAGTCCGGAGCCGCGGTACCCCGGGTCGAGATCGCCGGTGGCGATCGTGTCCCGAGCACCGCCGGATAGACTGCGCGCCCTCATGCGCCCCGGCTATAAGGGAGCCCTGGCCCTTGCGTTCGTCCTCGCCCTCGCCCTCGCGGGTGTTGCCGGCTGCGGCGGCGAGGACCTGGGACACGAGGCCGACGAGGGCGTCCCCATCAAGCTGGGCGAACTGGAGATCAGCGTCCAGGAGACCCGCTACCTGAATCCGACCCAGCCGGACGACAGCGAATACCTCGCGGGACAGAAGGTGCCCCCGGCACCGTCGCAGGTGTATCTGGGCGTTTTTCTGACGATCCACAACGCCGGCGACGAGACCGTCCCCCTGCCGACCTATGAGGAGACGAGCGTCGTCGACACGACTGGCGCCGCGTTCCAGGCGATCCCCAGCGACACGCCCTTCGCCGCGCCGCTCGGCACCGAGCTGGACGGGGGCGGCGACATCCCGCGGGAGGACACGGCGGCGCAGACCGGACCGGTCCAGGGCGCGCTCGTCATCTTCCTCGTCGATCAGGCGGTCGACGAGAGCCGCCCGCTGAAGCTCGAGATCGAGTACGAGGGCGAGACCGGCGAGATCGTTCTGGATATCTAGCGCGGGAGGGACACCCTCCGGCCCATGAGGAAGACCCAGCTTCAGGCCCTGCTCGTGATCGGCGGCATCGGTGCCGCCCTCGCACTGGTTCAGCTCCTCGGGGTGGCTGGAAGCCTCGTCGGCGTCGGGCTCATGATCTTCTCGACGATCCTGACCGCCCCGGCCGCGCCTGAGCCCGACGCGCGGGGCCTCAACTGGTGGGCGCTGCTCGCCGGCGGGACGGCCCTCGCCCTGATCGGGGTGCCCCTCGGGCTGCTGCTCGAGGCACCCGGCGGCCTGCTCACCGCGATCGGGGGCGGGATGGCGATCGTCGGCGTCGCGTTCGGGTATCCGGCTAGTTAGAACGCTGACGAGAAAATCTGCCGCGCGATCGGGGCTGCCGTTGAGCCGCCGTCCCCATTGGAGTCGATCAGCATCACGGCGACGGCCAGCTTCGGGTTCCGCGCGGGCGCGAAGGCGATGAACCAGCCGTCGACGATCATGTTCTCGGCGTCCCCCTCACCGGGGGCTGCGGGCGGCGAACCGGGCCTGGGGCCGAGCTCGGCCGTGCCGGTCTTGCCCGCCACCTGCAGGCCGGGAATGTCCGCTGCAGTGCCGGTCCCGGACGTGACGACGGCCCGCATCAGCCCGGTGAGCACCTTGGCGTTCTCCTTCGAGGTCACCTGGACCGGCTCCGCGTCGCTCTTCAAACCGGGGTTCTTGACGATCGAGGTCGGGCTGCGCACGCCGCCGTTGGCGACCGTCTGGGCGACCGATGCCATCCCCAGCGGGGTCGCCAGGATCCGGCCCTGCCCGATGGCGGACACCGAGAGCTCGGTGTTGCTGGTGTCCTCGCTGAAGTCGGTGGGGATCGTCATCGGGTTCGGGTCCGCGGCTCTGGTTGCGGCCGCGTTGTAGAGGGTCGGTGTCTGGTTGAACCCGTAGCGCTCCGACGTCTCCACGAGGCGCTTGGCTCCGACCTTGACGCCGAGCGGGGCGAAGACCGTGTTGCACGAGTGTGCGAACGACTGCACGAAGGTGCCCCCGCAAGGCTCGTCGTGCGCGTTGTGGATCACCCGCGCGCCGGAGTCCGGGTCGGGATTGATCTCGGTGACGACCGGGAACGTGTCCGTGAGCTTCACGTCGTTCCCTTCGAGCGCCGCGGTCGTGGTGATCACCTTGAAGATCGAGCCCGGCGGCTGAGGCGCCGAGTAGGCGGAGCCGGCCAGGGCCAGGACGGAGCCCGTCCGGGCGTTGAGCACGGCGACGCCTCCCGACTGCCCGCCGAGGGCATTGACCGTCGCCGTCTGCAGACGCGGATCGATTGTCGTCCTCACGGTTTGCCCGGGGCTGCCCTGGGCAGCGGCCAGAACACGGCCCTTGGTCCGGGGCGGCACCTCGGGCAGCGGGGTTCCCTCTGGGACCGCGAGCAGCTCTCCGCTCGGGGTCCCCGCGAGCGCCGGGTTGAAGGCGAGCTCGAGACCGCTGATGCCCGTGCTGCCGTTCGTCGGGTAGCCGACGGCGCGCAGCTTCGCCTCCTGCTCGGCGTCCGGCGCGCCGGTCTCGCCGGCGACATCGATCGCGTCGGATCCCAGCGGCGAGGAGCGACCGTCAACCGGGCCCTCGGCCAGAGGCACGCGGTGCTTGGCCATGATCGGCGCCCGCCTGCCGAGCTCGAGGCGCCTGCCCACCCGCTCCCCGGGCGCCAGGCTGGGGAAGGTCAGATGCGGGGCCCAAGCGACCTTGCCGTCATCGAGCGGGAGGCGCACGACACCCTCGACCTTGCCGAAGAGCCTCGTCGTGACCCCGACCTCGACGTCGACGACGTCGGTTCCGTTGACGCTCTCGGGCCCGTTCACATCCCCTGGATCGATCGCGGTCGCCGTCGCCGCTTGCTGGGCCTCGCGGTAGGCGGTGGCGAGGTCTGCAGCCGAGTACTGCGACCGAGCCGAGTCGGAGAGCTCGTCACGCATCGACTTGAAGTCCTGATTCGCCCAGTCATCCACGAAGCCCTTCGCCATGTCCCGGTCCGGATCGCCCGCCGCGCTGATCACCCCGAAGACGAACGCGATCACGGCAACGATCGCCAGCGGCAGTGCCCGCTGGCGCAGCCGGCGCTGCCGCTCTGAGAGCGGACCGCGCTGCGCGCGCGGTCCCCGGGCCGGCCGCCGGGGCGGTGGGCTCTCCCGTCCTCGCTGCCGTGACCGTGTCACGGGAGGATTCACGCGGGCAAAGGTAGTAGCTCGTGCGCTTGTATTCGGGACACCGTGACCGGCCTCGACTGGCTGATCATCGCCTTCGCCCTGGCCATGGCCGTCTGGGGCTATCAGCAGGGGCTGATCGTAGGGGTGCTGAGTCTGGCTGGCTTCGCGGTCGGAGCCTTCCTCGGCAGCCGGCTCGGCCCTGCCCTGCTGCCGGAGGGATCTCACTCGCCGTACGCGCCTGCCACCGCGCTCGCAGGTGCGCTCATGATCGGGGGGATCGTCGCAGTCTCCATGGAGGGGATCGCGGTCGCGGCGCGCCGGCGCCTGATCGGAGTGTCCGGGCGCCGGCGCGGGGTGGCGGTCGCGGAGTCCTCCGGCGGGGCGTTGCTGCTGGTTGGGCTGGCGCTCGGGCTCGCCTGGCTGTTCGGGGCCGTCGCCCTCAATGCACCGGGAGCGAAGGGGCTGCGCCAGGCGATCCAACAATCGGCGATCCTGCGGGCACTCAACGACGCCTTCCCGCCGTCCAGCACGCTGATCAACGCGCTGAATCGAATCGATCCGCGGCTCTCTATCCCGGGACCGAGCCCGGACGTCGCCGCTCCGGACTCGAAGATCGCGCGGGATCCGGAGGTCCGAGCAGCGTCCGCGAGCGTGGTCCGGGTGCTGGGCACGGCCTGTGGACTGGGAGTCGAGGGATCGGGCTGGGTCGCCGGACCGGGACTGGTGGCGACGAATGCGCACGTCGTCGCGGGCGAGACCGACACGACCGTGACTCCCGCCGGCTCGGACTCCTCCCTCGACGCGACGGCCGTCCACTACGACCCGACAAACGACCTCGCCCTACTGCGCGTGAGCGGCCTGGAGGACGCTCCTCTGCCCTTCGCCTCCGCCGTGCGCAGCGGAACAGCCGGTGCGGTCCTCGGCTATCCGGAGAACGGTCCGCTCACAGTCACTCCCGCGCGGGTAGGGGCGACTGGTCCGGTGATCACCCAGGACTCCTACGGCGGCGGACCGGTGACGCGGCAGCTGACCGCTCTGCGTGGCGAGGTCCGCAGCGGCAACTCGGGCGGGCCGCTGGTGGATGGCGACGGCAGGGTGATGGGCACGGTATTTGCCGCTACGACGCAGGGAAAGGCGGGCGGCTACGCGGTGCCCAATGGCGTGGTCGGGGGCGCCCTCAGTGACTCCGGCGGCGCGGTGAGCACAGGCCCCTGCACCCGGTAGAAGCTGGTTTGCCCGGCCCTTACGATCGGTAAGCTCTATTCGAGGTGAGATCTGAAGCCGGCGCGGGCCGAGCCAGGGGGACGGCCAAGCCGAAACAAGTGTGTCCTCACTTCCATGGCGCCGTGGAGCTGATCGGACGCCGCTGGGCGGGCGCGATCCTCTACGCGCTCACCGACGGCCCGCTCCACTTCGCCGAGCTCAAGGAGGCCGTGCCCGGGATGTCGGATCGCCTTCTCTCCCACCGCCTCAAGGAGCTCGAGGAAGCCGACCTCGTCAGGCGGGAGGTCCAGGAGTCCGGCAAGCGCGTCCGTGTGAGCTATGAGCTCACCCAGAAGGGCCACTCGCTGGAGCCGGTGATGGGGGGCCTCCGGGACTGGGCCCGCCACTGGCACCGGGCTTAGGGGGTCTGCGCGCTCGCCCAGTTGGTGCGCACGACCCCGTTGCGCACCCGCTGCGGATGCTCGCCCACCTGGATCCGGGCGACCTCCCTCTCGGTGTCGTAGGAGATCGCGCTGAGGCTGTCGGTCCCGCTCCAGGAGACGAAGCAGTACTCGCCGTCCGTGCTGTTGGTCGACCAGTAGGGCTTCTCACCGGCGTGGATCAGGCTGTGGCTGAAGGTCTGGCGGGAGACGATCGCGGCGTAGTCGTCCATCGTCCCGGCGACGCAGAGCTTCGTCCCGGCGCCGTTCATCGCGATTCCGTGATGCGCCGAGTCGAGCAGGTAGTTCTCGCGCGGCTCGTTCGTGAACTTGGGCAGGTTCGCCACCCGTGTGACCCGGTCCCGTGCGAAGTCGTACTCGACGAATCCGTGGAAGAAGGAGACCTGGAAGTACACGGACTGCTCGTCGGGTGAGAGCGCCATCGGCCTCACAGCGGCGCTCATGTTCGGGTAGCCGGCCTCGGCGAGCTTCTCGCCCATGTCCAGCGTCTTGAGCACCTGATGGGTGTTGGTGTCGACGATCGCGAAGCGCCGGTCGCCCTTGGTCGAGTCGAGCAGGGGCTGGTCGAGGGGCGTGTAGACGAGTCCGATGCTGGCGTGGTAGATCCGGCTTCCATCGCGCGAGTAGGTGTTCTCGTGGGGTGAGTCTCCCGATGGGAACCTCCAGGCCTCCTGGCCGGTGGCGCTATCCAGAACGTGGACGACGTTGCCGGTCGAGGCGGACACGGCCACGTGCTTGCCGTCAGGCGAGATCGCCATGTGATCGGAGCGCTGCCCGTCGACGGCGAAGCGCCAGGCGATCTGCCCGGTCGGGATGTCGATCGAGACGACGTCCGCGAAGCTCGGACGGGAGACGATCAGGTGGCTGCCGTCCTTGGTGCTGTACATGTCGTCGACGAACTGGTCGTGCCCTTCGCCCACCAACTGCCGGATGGCAAGGAAGTAGGCGAGCCGCTGCGGGTTCGTGAGGATTTCCTGCATCCGCTGATCGCGGTCCGGGATGATGTTGAGCCGGGCGATCCTGCTGAAGCTCGCCGGCCTCGACTTCGACGGCGGCGTGAACCTGAGCACGTCGGCGGTGCCGTCCCAGTTGTTGCCGGCGAAGACCACGGGTGTGGTCGCAGATGCCCGCGGTGCCTTGACAGCGGGGGCGGACGAGGCCCCGAGAACGCCCAGCGCGCATGCGGCCACGACGGCGAGAGCCGCCGCGGCGACCCTCCGCTTGACGCTTCGAGCCGTACCCCTACGGCTCGCCAACTTGGCGCCTCCCGTCACTGACGGCGAAAACCGTAGAGGAGCGCGCCGGGCGGTGCGCCGGTTACCAGGCTCTGGGGATGCCCTCCGGAATCCTGTCGATGACCAGATCCGCCGCGACTCGCTCTACCGGATAGGGCGTGGTGGCGCGGTAGTGGTCCAGCTCTCCCGGCCCGAGCGCCTCGAATCCAGTCTCGACCGCCTGCGCATAGGTGTTGAGGATCACCGAGTCCTCTGGCGGCTTCGGCGCGAAGTGGAAGGGCTTGGCCTTGTAGGTGACGATGCGCGCGGGCAGATCCTCGCCCTCGACCGAGCCGGTGACGTCGACCCGGTCGTAGCGGATCTCGCGGATGTCGAGGCGATCGAGCTCGGCCTCGGTGAGCTCGATCACCACGCCGTTCACCGGCCCCGCTTCGTCCGCGCCCTCCTCGACGTTGAGCCCGAGGATCCACTCCGGACGCCAGCCGCCGTCGCACTCGAAGGTCTTCTCGCAGGTCAGGTTGTCGCGGCGCTGCGAGAAGCGCCGGCGCCAGTCATGGAGCCGCGCCGGTCGCTGCTCGCCAGCGCGCCTGCCCAGCGTCATCGCGGCGCTCTCCGAGAGCACTAGCGAGCCATAGCCGAAGAGCCCGAGGCTCATGCCGGCACCACCTCGGCGGATTCCCGCATCGTCAGCTCGATTGGGTGGCTGCAGAGGCGCTCCCGCGCTGGGCAGTCGGCACAGAGGGCACGGTGCGGTCGGTCGGTGACCTCGAAGCGTCCGGCCGCGAGCCGCTCGAGCACCGCCTCGACCCGGCTCCGCGCAGAGTCGAGCCCGGCCTCGTCAAACGTCTCCCTGACCGGCTCGCCCGGCTGTTCGAGAAAGGCGTAAGCGGTCTCGACCGAGGCGCCGCGGGCCGCGGCGGCCAGTGCGTAAAGATCCCGTTGGATCGAGTAGCGGGAGACGATCTCCCTCGGATTTCGGCCTTCGAGCCTGTCTGTCTTGTAGTCGACGACCAGCACCGAGCCGTCCGGGCGCGCCGCGAGCAGGTCGATCGAGCCGCGGATCAGGGTCTCCCCGACCGAGAGCACGAAGGGAACCTCGGGGCTCACTCTCGCATCGGCGATCTCGGTGCGGAGCGGCGAGCCGAGGAAAGCCCGGGTGAGCGCCAGCACGTGGTCGGTTCCCTCGCCGGTATCGAGCCCCTGCTCCCGCAGCGCGGCCGCCAGGCGTTCCTCGCTCGGTTCCCGCCAGCGGTTTCGCGCGCTCCACTCGAGCAGCGAGTGGACGGCGAGGCCAGGCCCGAACCGCCTGCGGACCTCGGGAGCAGCAGGCTCGTCGCCGTCCACCGTGACCACCTCGGGCTCCCCGATCCCCAGGACGCGCTCGACGTAGAAGCGATAGCCGCAGTTCTCGAATGCCGAGAGGGCCGAGTAGGAGAGTCCGCCGATCAGGGCGGGCGGGACCTCCGGCCGGCCCAGCGGCGGCTCGGCATCCCCCACCGGCTCGATCTCCGGATCGTCCTCTCGCGGCACGAGCAGCTCGGCGCCCGCGCCCGGGGCCGGCTCGCTCACGCTGACGCGCAGGCGCCCGGGCGGCTCGTCCTCGCCCGCGGCCGGGATCTCGACGTCCCGCTCGGTCACGTCGCCATCGAGGAGCGAGCGGATCAGCTGGAGTGCAATCGGCTTGCGGCCGTCGATCTCCTTCTTGAGGGCGTTCGGGTTGAAGGTCCCGCTGAGCAGCAACCGCCGCTTCGCCCGTGTTGCGGCGACGTAAGCGAGCCGGGCCTCCTCCTCGGCGTCGCGCTCGGCCGCGAGCTCGGTGAGCGCCTGGTAGTCGTGCAGCCGCTCCGCCGGGCGTCCGAGGCGCCCGAGCTGAACGCCGACCCTGGCCAGCTCGGCACCATCGGGGCCCTCCTCGCCGGGCTGGACCCGCAACGGAGTCCAGCCGAGCTGCAGGTTGCGGCCGAGGTCGGCGACCGCGACGACCTCGAACTCGAGCCCCTTCGCGCCGTGGACCGTCATCACCCGGACGCCGGCGTGCCCCTCGGCGCGGGTTGCGGCCTCGGCCTCCCGGTCGCGGCTCGCCGCCCGCGAGTCGAGGTACTCGAGAAGGCCGCCCAGGTCCGGCCCCTCGCTCGCCTCGAACTCCCGCGCCAGCCGCATCAGCTTGCGGACGTTCGCCCAGCGGGCCTTGCCGTCGATCCGGCTCAGGGTGGCCAGGTCGTAGTCGAAGGCCGAGGCGGTGCGCTCGATCAGGGTCTCCAGTCCGCCCTCGGTCGAGCGCTCGCGAAGCTCGGTGAGGCCGGCGGCGAAGCGGCCGAGGCGGTCGAGCTCCTCCGGCGGGATCAGCGCTGCCGCCTCGGCGTCGCCGCGGCTCGGCGCGCCCGTCTCGGCCAAGTCGCGGACGAGCGGCCAGATGTGTCCGAGCCGCTCGCGTTCCTGTTCGTCGCGCCAGGTAGCGGCGCGTCTCAGGAGCCAGAGCGTGTCGGGCAGCACCGCGCAGGCGGGCGAGGCGAGGGCGCCGAAGAGCGCCTCGTCGTCGAGCGGGTTGGCGATCACGGCGAGCAGACAGCGCACGTCGTCGATCTGCTGCTGGGACCAGAAGCCGCGCCCGCCGACCACATAGGGGTCGAGCCCGGCGTCCTTCAGCGCGGTCTCCACCGCTGCGACGTGGGTGAAGGCACGCATCAGGACGACGATCTCGGAGGCGTCCACCTCCTCCTCGTCGACGAGCTGCCGGAGGCGTCCGGCGAGCCTCCGCGCCTCCGCCACCTTCGACCCGGAGCTCGGGTCATCGGGGAGTCGCGGCAGGGCGGTCTCGTCGGCCTCCCAGCCCTTCTTGTCATCGACCGTCAGCAGGAGCTCCACGGCGGGACGGCTCTCGGATTCCGTCTCGACGAACGCCGTCAACGGCTCGAAGCCGTCGAGCAGGCCCCGGCCGATGGCGTTGGTCGCCGCGACCAGCTCGGGCGCCGCCCGGAAGTTCCCCGTGAGCGGCAGCGATTCTCCGTTCGGTTCCTCCCCCTCGGCGAAGCGGCGGTGCTGGCGGCGGTAGACCTCGACGTCCGCATGCCGGAAGCCGTAGATCGACTGGAACTCGTCGCCGACCAGGAAGAGCCGCGTCTTCGAGCCGCGCAGCTGCTCGATCAGCCGCAGCTGCAGGGCGTTCGTGTCCTGAAACTCGTCGACCATAAGGTGGTCGAACTGCTCGCGGTAGCGGTCTCGCAGGGCGTCAGAGGTGCTGAGCAGCTGGACCGCCTTGAGCTGGAGGTCCTCGAAGTCGAGGGCGGCACGCTCCTCCTTGAGCCGCTCGTAGCTCGCCCCGAACCGAGCGACCAGCTCCCGAAGCTGCTCGTAGGCCGGGCCGAGGACGTGCGCCGCGACGGCGGCCTGGGCCCGCTTGAGCGCCTTGGCATAGCGCTCGCAGGCCTCACCCTTGAACGCCTCTGCCTTGGAGGTGACCTCGAGGCCACGGAGGGACTCGAGCAACTCGTCGTCGGGAGGGAGCGCCGGGTCGAGCACCATGGCCGCTGCGATTCGCTCGCGGCTCGGGAGCGACTTGCCGCTCGTCTCCTCGCACTCGGCGTGGGCCTCCCGGGCCGCCTCGACGAGCGCCGCGACCGCCGCGGCCGTCCCCGGCGGGGCGAGCTGAGGCAGGGCGGGGTTGGGGTCGCCGTGGCTGCGAAGCTCGTCGTAGGCCCCGCGGGTCATCTCGAGCAGCGTCCGGCGACGGTTCGCGGCTGCGAGCTCGAGCGCCTCGGGCTCGCCCGACTCGACCATCTCCGCGAGCGCCGAGTCGAAAGCGCGGACGGCAAGCCGCTCCGCCTCCGCCTCGTCGACGATGCGGAAACGAGGGTCGATGCCGGCGGCGGCGGGATGGGAGGCGAGCAGCCGCCGGCAGAACCCGTGGATCGTCGAAATCCAAGCCCGGTCGGCCGCGTCGAGGGCCTTGCGCAGTGCCTCCAGGTGCTCACCGTCAGCGTCGCGGATCCGCGCCGAGAGCTCGTCCCGGATCCGGCGCCGCAGCTGGTCGGCGGCGCGTTCGGTGAAGGTGAAGGCGAGGATGCGCTCGACGCCGCTCTCGGGATCGAGGGCGGCGGCGCAGAACCGGTCGACGAGCACGCTCGTCTTGCCGGTCCCGGCGCCGGCGCGGAGGAAGATGTCGCGTCCGCGGCTCTCGACCGCGGCGGCCTGCTGTCCGGTCCGCTCCGCGCTCATTCCTCTTCGCCCTCCTCGGACCAGGGCTCTTCCTCCGGCAGCCCGCGCTCGCGTCGGCAGATCGGCTGGAAGCTGCACCAGTCGGGACAGCTGCCCCCGAGGGGATCGCGGATCACCTTCCCGGAATGGATCGAGGCGATGATCTCCTCGGCCTTTTCCCTGGCCTCGTCAAGGGCGGTATCAAAGGCCTCGTCGTCGAGGTGGTCCTTGGGGCGCGGGTCGAGGCCGGCGAGGTCCTCGGCGAGCTCCTTCCGGAGGAGCCCTTTGGGCTTCCGGTCGCCCGTCCCGCCGAGCGGCCGGTAGAGCCCGCCGGCGAGATCGTGCCCCCAGAGCTCCCGCGCGGCCAGCATGTAGAGCTGCAGCTGGAGCTTGCCCCGCTTCTCGAGCATCGCGGCGCCGCCCTCGACCTTCCCTCCCGACTTGTAATCCTGAACGAGGGCCTCGCCGTGAGGACCGAGGTCGATGCGGTCGATCTGACCGTGGACGCCGCCGCCGGCGAGCTGCAGGGGACCCTGCTCGGACTCGTCGAAGCCGAACGCGGCCTCGGTATGGGCGGGCACGAAGGGGGTGGCCGTGGCCGCCTCATCCGTGAGAAACGCCATCACGATGCCCTCGACCCGGCGCAGTGCGGCCGCGGTGTCGGCGATCTCCGGCGGCAGGCGCTCCGCACCGATCTCGGCGATCAGCTCGCGGGCCCGCCGGTGCCAGGCATCCAGGGACTCGCGGATGGGGCGCGGCTCAGGCCCCGGCGGCTCCTCATAGAGGGACTCGAGCACCTGGTGCGCGATCGAGCCGCTGATCAGTGGCTCGTCCACCGGCCCGATCCGCTGCGGTCGGAGTTCGTGCCCGACGAACCAGCGATAGGGACAGAGCGCGTACTCCTCCAGGGTCGAGGGGCCGAACAGCCTGATCTCCCGCATCCGCTCGAGCACCGGCTCGAGCCGGAGCGGGCCCGGGCGCAGCCGGCCGTTCTCGGTCCTCGGCCCGGTGGCGGCCCTGGCCCTTGCAAGCTCGCGGTCACTGGGCGCCGAGTCGGGATCGAAGACGGACTCGGCCAGGCCACGGCCGCCGGCCTCCGCGACGATCGCCTCGTCGCGCTCCTCGAGTTCCTCGGGCAGCTTGGGGGCGAGCAGCTCGCGAACCTCGTCGACGTACGGCGAGCGCGAGGTCGCGCCGCCCTCGTCGTCCGCGCTTCGCCAGGAGAGCCAGAGCCGCTCCTTAGGTCGCGAGAGACAGACCGAGAACAGGTACCGGTCCTCGACCTCGGCCTTCTTTCGCTCGGGCAGGCCGAGTGCGCGACGGTCGTCGTCGGAGAGCAGCGGGCCGCCGGTGTCGCGGCGCGGGAAGTCGCCGTCCTGCATCGAGCAGACGAACATGTGCGCCACCCGACGGGCGCGGGCCCGGTAGGGGCTGATCACGCGGACCCTGCCCTCGGTGGGCCCCCGCCACATCGGCACGTCTAGCTCGGTGACAGCGGCGATCACCTCTTGAGGGGAGTGGGGGAGGCCGAGCGCGGCAAGCTCGGTGAGCGCTTGCTCGATCTCCGCTCCCGCTCGCAGCTCGAGTGCCCGGTCCTCCTCCGTGACGACACCCCGGCGGCGCACGGCCGCCTCCGCGATCCAGCGGGCCTGCTTGCCGGCCTCGCGCAGCAGCGCCGCTCCCGATCCGGCCTCGCGAAGCTTGGTGACCTCGCGCAGGCCCCGGTGTCCGTCTTCGGCGTCGGGACGCCAGGCCTCGAGCGCCTCATCGGTCGTCCGCAGCCGGCCGCGGAGCAGCCGGCGCTCGAACCAGTCCACCATCGAGGGCGGCGCGACGCCGGGGGTACGCAGGTAGGCGAGCAGCTCCGGCGCGCCGCCGCCGTCGACCGCGGCCCGGAGCAGGGCGATGAGACCCGCCCCGGTGGCGGTTCGAGTGGCGGCCAGGTCGGCCTGCACGGCGACCGGGATGCCGTAGCGGCTCAGCACCCGGCGGTAGAGCGGTCCCGCCGAGCGCGGATCGCGGAGCACGATCGCGATCTCCCCGGCCGGCACCCCCTCGTCCAGCAGGCGAGCCACCTCGCCGCCCACGGCCTCCACCTCCGCGAGCTCGCCCGCCGAGGCCAGAAGCGCGACGCCGCCGTCGTTCTCGATCGGCTCTGCGCCGTCCCGCTCGCCGAAGCGCCGCTCGACGTCGAACAGGGTCGAGCTTCGCGTAAAGCGGGGCTCGGCATCGAGACGCTCGATCGTCACACCCCCGAAGTCCCGGAGCTCCGCGAAGAGCGCGCCGCGGGCCAGAGTGAGCGACTCGCGGTCCTCCCAGGGCAGCGCGACCGTCACGTCGGTGATCGCCGAGAGCTCCCGAACGAGCTCGAGCTGTTCGTGCGTCAGGTCGTCGAAGCCGTAGAGGAAGACCGGGCGCGCTCCCCAGCCATCGGGGCGCTCGCGGAGAGCGGTGGTAGCGGCGGCGGCGAGGGAATGATCGTCGTGGAGGCCGAGCTCGCCGCGGACGCTCAGGTAGGACTCGTAGAGCGACGCGATCTCCTGCTCATACCGGCCGGCCTCCGTCGCCCGCTCTCGCAGAGCATTCGAATCGACCAGCGCAGCCTGTAGTTCCGATACGAGCTCCTCCAGAGCCGCCGGGAACCCTGGTCTGCGGGACGAGGGCGCGAGGATCCTGAGATGAGACCGCGACGCGGCCTCCCGGGCGAGCCGGAGCCGCTGGGTTCGGCTGACCGCCGGACCGGCCGGCGCGTCCATTGCCCGCGCCACCAAGGCGAAGAGCTGATCGAACGTGCCCACCGTCGCGCCGATCACCACGGCGCCGTCGCGGGTGAGCTCCTTCTCGAAGCGCTCCACGTCGTCCACGGTGGGGACGACCAGCACCGGGTCGCGCTCGGCGGCCGTTTTGAACGCAACGAGGATCTTCCCCGTTCGCCCCGAGTTCGGGGGCCCGACGATCAGTTTCACGCCCATGCGACCCAGCATAGGTCGGGACTCGGCGCGCACCAACCGCTGAAAACAGCGTGGTTTTGCGCATAACGCGCGGAAACCTCGGGCAAGTTTTTTCCGCCGGGGGCGAGTCTAAGTTGGCCTGAGTTCAGATGCGAGGGTGCTCCGCAGGCGAAGCCGAGGAGCAACCCGTTTTATGGCGGAGCCGGATACAGGAGACATTGATTCGAAATGACACTTTGCTTCGTAGACCCAGCAGACGCCATCAGGGCGATCGCCGACTCCGTCGGCCGTGAGGCCCGCCGCCAGCTCCTCGGTGAGGCTGTGCGCGCCTGGGTCGACGAGATACCGGACGAGGAGCTCCAGGAGCATTACGCGAAGGCGATCTCGGAGCTCGACGAGCACGACATCTCGATGCTCGCCGCCTGGCACGGCTCCATGGAGATCGGCCAGCCGGTCCCCAATCGCGACTTCCTGATGGGCGCCTTCGACTCGCTCGGCGAGAACCGCCGCGAGGCCCTGAAGCTCGCCGCCGGCTTCCGGGGCGAGGAGGCGTTCGAGGAGGGCATCTCGGAGGAGCGCGCCCTGGATCTGGTGCTCGAGTGGCTCTCCCCGCCGCGCCTGATGGAGCTCTGCCGCGAGGCTATGGAGCTCTACATGTGGGACCGCGGCGGCTCGGACAATTAGGCGGCTGCAAACCTGCGTCAGAGCGCCAGTGCCTCCCGGATCTCCTTGATTGCCTGATCGTTGTCCCGGTAGTGGACGGCCGACATGCCGAGCTCCCGGGCGGTGTCGCAGTTGACGTCCGTGTCGTCGATGAAGAGGCATTCCGCTGGGACGAGGCCGCCCATGCGCTCGAGCGTGAGGTCGTAGATCTCGCGGTCCGGCTTGCGCATGCCGACGAAGCCGGAGTCGACCACCACCTCGAAGATCTCGTCGACGGGCAGCATGGTTCGCCAGAGCGGCTCCCACTCGCGGACGTTGTTGGTCAGCAGGCCCATGCCGTAGCCGCCCTCCTTCGCTTCGCGCATCAGCTCGATCATCGGTTCGTTTGGATGGAGCGCGTCGAAGTAGATCTCGCGGAAGCGGTGTAGCTCCGGCCTGCGCCCTAGGACGGGCTCGAGGGCGTGGCCGAGCTTGCCCAGGAAGTCCGCCTCGCTGAGCCGGCCGGTCTCGAGCTCGAAGAGGGGATGGCGCCCGTCCTCTTCCTGAATCCGCCTCATCCCCTTGACCAGCTCCTCGAACGGGAGGCCGGTCTGATCCTGAACCGCGGCGAAGGACTGGATGAGTGGCGTGGTGAGGACCCCGCCGAAGTCCGAGATCACCGTGGTGATCCGCCCGTCTTCGCTCATCTCCGCCAGAGGAGGTAGCTGCCGAGTCCCAGGACGCCGTCGGTCTGGCAGCGGAAGAGGCCCGCAGAGGCACCGCCCACCTTCACATGGCCGAGAGACGACGCCGCCACTCTGGTGGCGGCCGCCCTGCTCGCTCGCTCGGCCTCCTCCGGCCAGAGCTCGAGGCCGAAGCGGGTGGGGTGTCCCTCCCCGTCGTACTGGGTCGAGATGAAAGCGTCCTCGAATCGGCTGTCATCCTCGCCTCGGATCAGCCAGGCGCCCGTCCGCTCCTCGCCGTGGTCCGCCCCCGGCTCGCCGCGGGCCTCGGCGACCAGCAGCGACTCATCGCCGGCATCGATCGCCAGGTGGCGGAAAGTGCCCGCCCCTTCGAATGGCTCGGCGCCCCAGCGACTGATCTGGCCGGCGCATTGGAATGTCCGGCGGTCCTTCGTGTCCACGTCCGCGATATAGACGACGATCGTGTGATCGCCGTCGGGGAGCGGGATCTCGGCGGTGCGCGGGCTCAGTGTCGCCTCGATGGTCGCATCGCCCGCGGTGATCTCGATCGTCGCGGCGTCCCCGCCCTCCTCCAGGGAGTAGGTCGCGGGCCGGACTCCGTCCTCGCTCAGCAGTAACGCCCCGGGGTCGCCGAGGTCCCAGGCCAGTCCGCCGACGCCGGCGGCCGCATCGCCGAAGCCGCAGACGAACGACCGTGACCCCGTGCCGTTCATCCGCCGAACGGTTCCCTGCCGGGTGGCAGTTCGTCCTCGTCGCGGACCTCCTGGCCCGTCCCCTCGATGTCGTCCGGGCGCGGGCCCGCTTGGCGCGGCGGCACCGGCGGCTCCTCCCAGCTGAACGGATCCTCTTCGCCCGGCTGACGCGGCGCCCCCGACGGGCCTCCGGGGGCGGGACGCGGGCGCGGGGGGCGCCGGGAGGCTCGGGGGCGCCGGGAGGCTCCGAAGGTCCAGACCGCTTCTCCCAGGGCGATCCGGCGCCTGACCAGGCGGGCCGACATAGCCCGGACCAGGGCGCGGGTGGGCGGGATCAGCAGGATCAGCCCGAGGATGTCGGTCAGGAAGCCGGGCGTGAGCAGCAGCGCGCCGCCCATGATCACCA